>JAKMEK010000049.1 GCA_022425945.1 Flavobacteriaceae bacterium | reverse complement strand
GTATTCCCTTAGTTGCAATAAATTCTGAAGAAACAGGAATATCCTTCTCAAACCAGTTAGTCTATCAATCGGACATCAATATATTAGAATACTTATATTATTACAATGGCGGAGGTGTAGCTGTCGGAGACATTAATAACGACGGTTTAGAAGACATTTACTTTACTTCAAACCAAGACTCTGATAAGTTGTATTTAAATCAAGGCGATTTTAAGTTCAAAGATATTACAGCAGTAGCCGGAATTTATACAGACAACAGTTGGTCTTCGGGGGTAACAATGGAGGACGTAAATAATGATGGGTTTTTAGATATTTTTGTTTCTAAAGTTGGGCGTCATAATAGTTTGTTGGCTCACAACTTACTTTACATAAACAACCAAGATCAAACGTTTACTGAAAGCACCGAAGCTTTAGGACTCGCTTTTTCGGGCCTTTCCACTCAAGCCGCTTTTATAGATTATGATCGGGATGGCGATCAAGATATGTTTTTACTCAATCATTCTATTCACTCGGTTCGTTCGTATGGAACGACTGAAAAAAGAACAGATGAGGCACCTTTGTCAGGGGATCGTTTTTATGAAAATAAAATCAATGAAGAAGAAGGGCGCTTTGTGGATGTAACCCAAACAAGCGGAATCTATTCAAGTCCATTAGGGTACGGATTGGCCGTTCGTGTTGCAGATATTAATAACGATGGATGGTCGGATATTTATGTAGGAAACGACTTCCATGAGAATGATTTTATATACATCAACAACGGGGATAAAACATTCTCAGAATCGATCAAAGACTATGTTTCTAGCACCAGTCGTTTTACAATGGGAGTCGACCTTGCCGACCTCAACAACGACGGTTTGCAAGACATCTTTACAACGGACATGATGCCCAACAAGGCGGATATTCTTCTCAAATCTGGTGGCGAAGACACCGATAAGGTTGATCGAATTAAAAAAGATTTTGGATTTGAGCCGCAGCTTGCGAGAAACAATTTTCAATTACAAAATAAGAACAAAACTTTTTCCGAAATAGCTCTGATGACCAACACCTATGCTACGGATTGGAGTTGGTCGGTACTTCTGGCTGATTTTGATAACGATTGGAAAACGGACGTCTTTATTTCGAATGGAATTGTTAAACGTCCCAATGACTTGGATTACATCAATTACATCAGTGGGATTAAATTTTCATCCTATGCTTTAAATGAAAGAGATAAGATTCGAAAAGAAATCATCGATGAAATGCCCACTTTGAAAATCCCCAATGTGTTATTTAAGAACTTGGGAGACCTTTCTTTCGAGTCGGTAGATAAAGCTTCTTTGGGCGCGCCTAGTTTTTCAACAGGAGCAGCCTATGCCGATTTAGATAACGACGGCGATTTGGATTTGGTCATCAATAACATCAACCAAGAAGCTTCTGTTTTTAAAAACACATTAGATAAAGGAGGGTTGGTAATAGAGCTTAACAACACCGCTAACCATACAACAAAAGGGAGTCGAATTATTGCCTACAGTCAAGGGAAGCAGTTCCTCCAAGAACTACAGACAACGAAAGGGTTTCAATCAGCGTCGACACAAAGAGTACATTTTGGTGTTCCTCCAGATGCTGTCATTGATTCTCTTGAAGTAGTCTGGCCAAATCAGAAAAAGCAAACCATATTTGCCCCTGACACAAAGGGAATGTTAACCATAACTTATTCCGAGCCGCAAACAAAATCTTCGGTTACTGATACCGAAAAAACCACTGACTTTGAATTGGCAGTTTTACCATTTGAGTACGAAGAAAGTGTGTATTTAGATTATGAAAGAGAACGCCTTATTCCTGAAAAATTATCTTCAGAGGGACCTGCTCTTGTGGTAGAAGATTTCAATGGAGATGGACAGAATGATATTTTTATTGGCGGTTCTCGATACCAAGCTGCAGAGCTCTGGATTGCTAAGAAAAATGGAGCATATGAGCGAGTCGATGTTTTTGCCTTTAGATCCGATCGCAATTTTGAAGATGTAGATGCAGCATCGATCGATATTGACTCCGACGGGGATCGCGATTTATACGTGGTAAGCGGTGGAAATGACCTTGAACAGGGAGATAAAAATTTAATTGATCGCATCTATTTGAATGATGGGAATGGTGTTTTTACCAGAAGAGTTGTGGATTTACCGCGCACAAATGGGGGAACCGTATCTGTTGCAGATTTTGATCAAGATGGGTACGAAGATTTGTTTGTAGGGAGTCGATCCATTCCTGGCGCTTACGGTCTAGACCCTGACAGTTATATCATTCGAAACAATCAAGGAAAAGGACTTCAGCAAGTATTAACTTTTCCGCTTGGGATGGTCACCGACAGTGCCTGGAAGGATATAGATGCTGATGGTTTATTGGATTTGATAATCGTTGGTGATTGGATGCCCATAACCATTCTAAAAAACATAGGGAATAATCAGTTTAAAAACATTAGTAAAGATCAGGGCCTAGGATCAAGTTTTGGTTTGTGGAATGCAGTAGACTTTGCTGACTTTGATGGCGACGGGCGTTTGGATATTATTGCAGGAAATGTAGGCGAAAACTTTAAATGGAAACCTACAGTTTCTAAGCCCGTTTGGTTGTACTTAGATGACTTCGATGAAAATGAACAATTGGATCCGATTATTTTTTACAACTTTTTTGAGACCTATGTTCCTTTTGCTTCCCTAAATAAATTGAGTCAACAATTACCATTTATTAAAAAGAGATTTCAAAAATACACTGCTTTTGCAGAAGTAAATACGGTTGAGGAACTAACAGGTAAAAGCCCTGATGAGTATTTACAAACAAAATACATTAACGAGTTGCGATCCATGGTGTACTTGAACACTCCGGACGGCTTTAAAGGAACTCCATTACCCAAAGTTGCACAGCAATCCTCTATTGAAGATTTCTTGGTCGATCCGAAAAAGAAAACGGTTTCTTATGTAGGTAATTATTTTGATTTTGTAGTCGAATTAGGCCCTTTAGGAGCAAACCCTGGAGGCGTGTTATCAGACTTTAATTCAGAATCGCTATCTTTTGAATCACATAAAAGTTTTAACTTGCCCAAAAGGACATCTTCAAGAGAAGTTCAAGAGCTCAATAGCAACCAATTCGTCATAGCTACACAAAATAGTTTTGTATTTTTAGTTACCTCCAAATAAAATATGATAATGAAGAAAATGTATTTTTTAAAGCTGATTTTAATGAGCATCCTACTGGCTTCATGTGCTCAAGATCAGTCGTATAAAGAAAAAGTAAAAGATCCTGAACTGGTGCAGGCAAATGTCAAGAACCTTACCGATATCATAGTTTATGATATTTTTTCACCTCCAGTGGCAAGTCGTGTATATTTATATCCTGCGATAGCAGCTTACCAAGCCATGCAGCTAGCAAATGAAGAAACCTATGCTTCTTTAAGTGGTCAAGTAAAAGGGCTGGAACCATTGACCAAGCCAACGGATGAAAAGGTAAATTATAACATCGCTTCTCTTCATGCGTTCAACGAAGTTGGAAAGGCGTTAATTTTCTCTGAAGACAAGATGCTTGTTTTTCAACAGAATTTAGAGCAGCAATTAAAAGACAAAGGTGTACCCCGATCAGTACTCAAAGCCTCTAAAAAATTTGGAGCCGAGGTTGCAGCACATATTTTAGCATGGGCCAAAGGTGATTTATACAATCAAACACGTACCTATCCAAAATACACCATTCAGGAGGAAGAACACTATTGGAAACCAACGCCACCTGATTATATGGATGGTATAGAACCCCATTGGAAACAAATCCGTACCATGGTACTTGACTCCTCCAATCAATTTCAGCCCAAACCCCCGCTAGCTTTTGATCTAACAGAGGGTAGTCCATTTCAAACTCAATTAAAGGAAGTCTATGAAATTGGAGAAAACCTAACAGATGAACAATTAGAAATTGCAAAATTTTGGGATTGTAACCCCTATGTAACTCATCATAGAGGTCATGCTATGTTTGCTACAAAAAAAATAACGCCCGGAGGACACTGGATTGGAATTACCTCCATTGCTACCCGGAAAGCTAAAAGTGATTTTCAAGCAACAACAAATGCCTATGCCAATGTAACCATTGCACTCTTTGATGCATTTATCAGCTGTTGGGATGAAAAGTGGAACACACTAGTTGTCCGCCCAGAAACCTTGATCAACAAGCACTACGATGAGGAATGGTTACCTATTTTACAAACCCCACCTTTTCCAGAATATACCAGTGGTCACTCGGTTATTTCAAGAGCAGCAGCAATCACATTGACAACGCTTTTCGGAGATGAGTTTGCTTTTGATGATGATACAGAGGTAGAATACGGCTTACCAATTCGCTCTTTCGATTCATTTATTGCCGCCTCTGAAGAAGCAGCTGTTTCGCGACTTTATGGAGGAATACACTATAGAATGGCAATAGAAGAAGGGGTGACTCAAGGCGATGCTATTGGAAAATGTATCATGAAAAAAATAAGAACACAGATTCCACCCCTTTAGTCAGTTCCTAAGGAAAAATCAAATAATTTTTACGAGTTTCACTTCTTGCTGATAATGGCATTATATCTTGATTATTAGATATTTATAGTAAATAATTTTAACAAAAATAATCTGAATTATCTTGTTTTCGAAAAAGATTTAGGTGGAGAGAAAGGTTGATTTAATAAAAAACCACCTTTTAACTCTTCAATTCCAATCTATTTTGAGGTGCCAAATTTTATTGTACCATGAATAGAAACAACCTACAAAGCATTTGCTTTCATGTTAAGTTTTTTCTTCTCAAAGAAAGACTGACTTCATTTTCTTAAAGGTTTGCTGTATGAATGACAAGTAAAATTGACACTATATCAATGTTATGAATCAATAGTTAAACAATTAATTAATCGAATCAATTACGTATGAAAAACATGTATGCAAAACTGTATCGATTCTATTGCTCTTTTGAGGAGTGATAGGATTTGCTCAGTCAGTCTCTGAGACATTTAAAAATGTAATGACCATTCCGTTAAACAGATACAAGCCAGCGATGGTTCTTTGACCCAAAATCCAGGCCATTAATTTTTTAATTTTAATCGCATTAAAAGACCCACCATAATGGTGGGTCTTTTTTTTTAGAATCCATGGTCTAGTATCACAAGACTTGCTACATTTGTTATAAGCACAAATTCATGAGCAAAGAAAACAACAGAAGGGAAGCATTGATTTATCATGCTAAACC
The DNA here is from genome assembly GCA_022425945.1 of Flavobacteriaceae bacterium. GTDB lineage: Bacteria > Bacteroidota > Bacteroidia > Flavobacteriales > Flavobacteriaceae > Arcticimaribacter. Next base: position 11,293 of record JAKMEK010000049.1, on the reverse strand, counting down.
ACGACCAGGAAAGATAGAAGTCGTTCCAACCAAAAATTATAGCACCCAACGCGATTTAGCTTTAGCTTATTCTCCCGGGGTTGCTGTACCCTGTTTGGAGATAGACAAGGAGGTAGAAAACGTCTATAAATACACCAACAAGGGGAATCTTGTTGCGGTAATCTCGAATGGTACAGCCGTTCTCGGTTTAGGTGATATTGGGCCAGAAGCTTCTAAACCTGTTATGGAAGGTAAGGGGTTGTTATTCAAAATCTTTGCCGGTATTGATGTGTTTGATATTGAGGTAGATGCCAAAGATCCTGAAAAATTTATTGAAGCAGTAAAAGCAATTGCACCTACTTTTGGTGGGATCAATTTAGAAGACATTAAAGCACCGGAAGCCTTTGAGATTGAGCGTCGTTTGAAAGAGGAGTTAGACATCCCAGTCATGCACGATGACCAACATGGTACGGCCATTATTTCTTGTGCAGCCCTACTCAATGCATTGGAGTTGTCTGAAAAGAAAATAGAAGAGGTACGTATTGTGATTTCTGGGGCGGGAGCGGCAGCAGTTTCATGTACTCGACTATACAAAGCTTTTGGAGCGAAAAGTGAAAATATCGTCATGACTGACTCCAAAGGAGTTATTCGAAAAGACCGAGAGAATCTTACCCCAGAAAAAGCTGAATTTGCCACCGAACACGATCTACATTCATTGGATGACGCAATGGAAAATGCCGATGTCTTCATTGGCCTTTCAATGGCAAACATTGTTACACCAGCCATGTTAACTTCCATGAATGCCAAGCCTGTTGTCTTTGCCATGGCTAATCCTGATCCAGAAATTGCCTATGATTTGGCCTGTGCAACACGCGATGATATTCTGATGGCTACAGGTCGATCTGACCATCCCAACCAAGTAAACAATGTTTTAGGCTTTCCTTTTATTTTCAGAGGGGCACTGGATGTGCGCGCCACCACCATCAATGAAGCCATGAAGATGGCAGCGGTAAAAGCTTTGGCTGAATTGACAAAAAAGCCGGTTCCAGAACAAGTTAATCTTGCCTATAACGAAACTCGCTTGACTTTTGGGAACGATTATATCATACCCAAGCCTTTTGATCCGAGACTAATCGTTGAGGTTCCCATGGCTGTGGCCAAAGCGGCCATCGAATCTGGAGTAGCCAAAGAGCCCATTGAAGATTGGGAGCGATATAGAGAAGAGCTTGCAGCCAGAACGGGGGGAGATGAAAAAACACTTCGGGTATTGCATCATCGAGCAAAACAAAATCCTAAAAGAATTGTTTTTGCTGAAGCCGATCAGTTAGATGTATTAAAAGCAGCTCAGATTGTTAAAGAAGAAGGAATCGGAGAACCCATTCTTTTGGGGAGAAAAGAAGTAATTCACGATTTAATGGATTCTATTGATTTTAATGATGATGTAGAAATTCTCGATCCAAAGAGTAGTGAAGAGCGAAAGATTAAGAATCATTATGCCGAACTCTATTGGCAGGAACAAAAGCGAAAAGGAGTTACAGAGTACGAGGCTAAATCTGTATTAAGAGAGCGAAACTATTTTGCCTCTATGATGGTAAAGACGGGAGATGCTGATGCAATGCTTTCTGGCTACTCGCGAAACTACGCCTCGGTTGTAAAGCCTGTAATGAGTATCATTGGCAAAGCCAAAGGAGTTACCCGTATTGCCGCAACAAATTTAATGTTAACAGAGCGAGGACCATTGTTTTTATCAGACACCTCCATCAATATTGATCCCTCAGCTAAAGAACTGGCTAAGATTGCGCACATGAATGCACAAGTGGTCAAATTGTTTGGTTTTAAGCCTGTTACCGCAATGCTCTCCTATACCAACTTCGGTGCTGCAACACATCCGGGAGCGAAAAAAGTATCTGACGCCGTTGCTTATTTGCACCGTTATTATCCAGAGATGGATATTGATGGGCCTTTGCAGTCTGACTTTGCGCTAAACAAAGAGATGTTGGCAGAGAAATTCCCCTTTTCGGACTTGGTCAAGAAAAAGGTAAACACCTTAATTTTCCCCAACCTAGAATCTGCAAACATTGCCTATAAATTCCTTAAAGAATTGAATGGCGCCCAGTCAGTTGGACCAATATTATTGGGTTTAAGCAAGGCAGTTCATGTATTGCAATTGGGTGCAAGCGTAGATGAAATGGTGAACATGGCGGCTTTGGCTGTTGTAGATGCCCAGCAAAAAGAGAAACTATGATTACGCAATTACACGGTCGATTAATAGAGAAATTTCCAACTCATGTGGTCATTGACTGTCAGGGAGTAGGATATGAAGTGCATATATCATTGCACACCTTTGGACAATTGGGAGAGGAAGAAAACATCCGTTTGTATACTCATTTACAAGTTCGGGAAGATGCGCATACGCTTTTTGGATTCTTTCAGCCCATGGAGCGTAGTATTTTTCGCTTACTAATTTCCATTTCTGGGATTGGTGCTAGCATTGCTCGAACCATGCTTTCGTCAATGACTCCGGGTGAAATTCAGCATGCCATTGTGCATGAAGACCTTGCCGCGATTAAGGCCGTAAAGGGCATTGGATTAAAAACAGCTCAAAGGGTGTTGATAGAGCTTAAAGATAAAATTCAGAATGTCGTTGGAATGGAAGAAATTTCAGCCACTAAAAACAATACTATCAAAGAAGAAACGTTATCAGCATTAGAGGTTCTTGGTTACCCTAGAAGGCAAGCCGAGAAAGTTATTGATAACATCATTCAAAGTGCTCCAGAGAGCAGTGTAGAAATGCTCATTAAGCAGGCTTTGAATAAACTTTAATATCTTTGGTAAAAAGAAGAAAAGCGTATTACCCTGATGTTCGCTTTTATCTGTTGTTGCTGCTCTTTGCGGTGATAGGAACGTTGAAAAGCTACTCCCAAATCCAAGAAAGCACAAGCTTGGGGAGGATCGCTTTACCCGATGTCGAAAGTGTTATTTCGCTCTACGAATTTGATCCGGAACAAAACCTTTATGTTTTTTCGGCATCCATCGGTGATTATCCTCTAGGAACACCAATGGTATTGACACCCAAAGAATTTGAGAAACGCGTTTTGAAGGAGCAAATGAATGCTTACTTTCAAGATAAGTTGAGCGCCATAGCTCAAAACAAAGGAAAAGCCGACGAAGCTCAAAAAGATTTACTCCCTGAATTGTATGTAAATTCGAAGTTCTTTTCGTCTATTTTTGGCAGTAATGCCATCGATGTTCAGCCACAGGGTTCTATTGGAATTGATCTTGGTGTTCAATATCAAAAAACAGATAATCCCAGTTTTTCTCCTCGGAACCGAAGAAATTTTAGTTTTGATTTTGATCAGCGCATTAACTTGAGCTTATTGGGTAGTATTGGAGAACGTCTTCAGATTACGGCTAATTATGATACTGAATCTACCTTCGATTTTCAAAATTTGGTAAAACTTCAATTCAACCCTCCGAAGTTGAATGAGCTTAGTGATTACCTTCCGACTTCAATAAAAGAAAATGTCGAAAGTCTGAAAGCAAAGGGCGAAAGAATTCAGAATCGATTCAATGAAGCCAAATCATTGGTTAATGAGGCAAGAAGTACGGTAGAAGAGGTGAAAGGTAAGCTAGAATCCTTAAAAGATCAGGCAAATAATCTTCAGGGCACTGTAGGAAATTATAAAAACAAGATCAATGATTTTCTCGACAAGCCGGCCTCCGAAGATGCCATTTTGCAAAACATTGACATAGGGAATATCAATATGCCCCTCAACAGCACCTTAATTGCTGGAGCACAAAGCCTGATGGGAGTAAAAGCGGAATTAAAATTTGGGCGCACCAACATTACGGGTGTTTTTGCAGAACAGCGATCTCAACCTCAGTCGGTCATTGCGCAAGGGGGCGGAACCTTGCAAGAGTTCTCTGTTTTTGCGTTGGATTATGAAGCCGATCGTCATTTTTTCTTGGCGCATTATTTCCGTGACAATTACGATCGGTTTTTACAAACCTATCCTTATGTTAACTCTCCGATACAAATTACGCGAGCTGAGGTATGGATAACCAATCGTCAGTCTCAAACCAATAATATTCGAAATATAGTTGCCTTGCAAGATTTAGGAGAGTCGAATCCAGAGCGAGTGCGCTTAGATGAGGTCAATGGTGGGTTTTTCAATCAAGCTTTGCCAAGTGGAATTCCAGCAAACGAGGCCAATAAATTAGATCCTGAGCAAATCAATGCTGGTTCATTCCTTAATGATAGGATTCGAGACATAGGAACCGTCCCTCAAGGATTTGGATCACTCAATGGGCAGGTGAGAGAGGGATTTGATTATGCTGTTTTGGAGAGTGCTAGAAAACTAGAACCCTCAGAATACACTTTGCATCCACAATTAGGGTATGTGTCATTAAATCAACGTTTGAGTAATGATGAAATATTAGGAGTTGCCTTTCAATTTACCTTCAATGGGCAGGTGTATCAAGTCGGAGAATTTGCCAATGGAGGAATTGCAGGAACAGCCGTTGACGCTACTCAAGGACAGTCGGTACCTCAGGTAGAAACGAATAATTTGATTGTTAAATTATTGAAAAGTAGTATCACAGATGTTCGTCAGCCAGTATGGGATTTGATGATGAAAAACATTTATAACACGGGTGCTTTTCAATTGGAACAAGAAGATTTTAGATTGAATATATTGTATTCCGATCCTTCTCCCATCAACTATCTAACCCCCGTAGATACGGCCATTTGGCCAGAAGAGTTGGTCAATTCAATTTTATTGCGCTCGTTGCATTTAGACCGATTAAATATTTACAATGACCCTGAGCCAGAGGGAGATGGTTTTTTCGATTTTGTACCCGGTATAACTGTTGATCCTCAATATGGTCGAATTATTTTTCCTACGGTAGAACCTTTTGGAGAAAGCTTGTTTGAGCTTTTGGTAGATGAGCGGTCTGCAGCAGAAGAGTATGACAATGAACTGACGTATAATGCAAATCAAGCCAAATATGTTTTTCGTGACATGTATGCGCTGACCCAGGCAGCTGCGTTGGAAGCAACAGAGAAAAACAAGTTTCAGTTAAAAGGAAGGTATAAATCTGCTAGTGGAGACGGAATTGCTATTGGTGCCTTTAATGTACCCAGAGGGTCAGTACAAGTTACTGCAGGAGGAAGAGTACTCCGCGAAGGGGTAGACTATACCGTAAACTATCAAATTGGTCGTGTTAAAATTCTTGATCCCGGTCTACAGGCTTCCAATATTCCAATTCAAATCTCTACCGAAAACAATACATTCTTCGGGCAACAGAACAAGCGCTTTTCTGGCGTAGATATCGTTCATCAGTTCAACGAAAAAGTAGTCATTGGTGGAACGTTAATTAACCTGAGTGAAAACCCTTTGACACAAAAAGCTAATTATGGAACCGAACCGGTTAACAACACCATGATTGGATTCAACACCAATTTCTCTACAGAAGTTCCTTTTTTAACGCGCTTAATCAATAAACTCCCCACCATAGAAACAACGGCTCCATCACAAATTTCTTTTCGTGGTGAAATCGCTAGTCTAATTGCCGGAGATCCGCGCAATACTCAACTTCAAGGAGAAACAAATGTTTATTTAGACGATTTTGAAGGAGCCCAAACCAATATTGATGTTAAGGGTGCTTTTGCATGGAAACTAGCTTCTATTCCGTTTGAAGGGTTTGCAGGTGTTGACGCTGGGAATGATAATTTGGCAGCCGGACATTACCGTGCAAAACTGGCCTGGTACACCGTTGATCCAGTATTTTACTCTACTCAATTGCGTCCCTCAGGGATTGATAATTCATCTATTTCTTTGAATACTACCCGACGTATTTTTATCAACGAAATTTTCCCTGAACAAGATTTAGTACAGGGTCAATCGACCGTACAGACCACATTAGATTTGGCGTATTTTCCAGAGGAGAGAGGTCCTTATAACAATCAGTCAACCAATGAATTTGGGCGACAACCCAGTGAAAATTGGGGAGGTATTATGCGCTCCATTAATGCGACTAATTTTGAACAGTCCAATGTAGAATTCATAGAGTTTTGGGTGTTAGACACCTTCAATGAGGTTCAGTCACAAGGTGATGAATTGGGTGATTTAGTATTCCATTTAGGAAATATTTCAGAAGATATTTTGAGGGATGGAAGAAAGCAATATGAAAATGGCTTACCTGGGCTGCAGCCAACAGCGGTTCAAAGCACAAGTTGGGGACGCACTCCTTCTTCCCAATCATTGTTGTATGCATTTAACACTGTAGATGAAGATCGTCAACGACAAGATGTAGGGCTAGATGGGCTTAACGATGAGGAAGAACGCTTGGTCTACACTAACGGTCCTGTAAACGATCCAGCGGGGGATAACTACTCGTACTTCTTGCAAGGTCAGGGAGGTGTTGTAGAACGCTATAAAGACTTCAATGGGACCGATGGTAACTCTCCCATCGCTTTTTCTGACACCAATCGAGGAAGTACTGCAGAACCCGATACAGAAGATGTTAATCGGGATCAGACCATGAATACGATCGACAGTTATTTCGAATATAAAATTCCTATCCGAAAAGGAATGACGGTCGGTAATCATCCTTTTGTAACCGATGTGCGCGAGAATGTAAGCGTTGATCTTCCCAATGGTCAAAACCTAACGACCCGTTGGATTCAGTTTAAAGTACCCATAGATAAGAGTTATTACCAAGGAACAAATTTTGCTCCTTACTTTGACAATATTAACGGAATTCAAGACTTGCGTTCTATTCGTTTTATGCGCATGCTTTTAAACGGTTTTGATCAGCCTGTAGTTCTTCGGTTTGGAACCCTAGATTTAGTAAGAGGTGATTGGAGAAGATACAATCGTTCTTTAAATGAACAACTCAGTGCCTCTAACAACACCACAGTAGACATTACTACCGTCAATATTTTAGAAAATGAAAATAGGATTCCGGTCAATTATGTGTTACCACCCGAAATTCAGCGTGAACAAATCAATAACAATAATACCATTGTACGCCAAAACGAACAATCGTTGGCCTTTAGGGTTGTAGGCTTGCAGCCCATGGATGCCCGAGGAATATACAAAGGGGTAGATGTTGATTTACGTCAATACGAAAAGCTTAAAATGTATTTGCACGCTGAGTCCATTCAGGGTCAAACACCCTTGCCAGGTTCAGGAACAACCGACGAATATGACCGTAGAATGGTTGCTTTTATTCGTTTAGGAACAGATTATCAGGACAATTACTATCAAATAGAAGTTCCCTTGAAGCCGACTGAATTTATTGAAAATTCTGCCAACCGTTTGAGTGCTGAAGAAGTTTGGCAACCCGATTTTAATTCCATTGATATCCCTATTGAATTACTTTCCAAAATGAAGTCTGTCTTTTTGGAAAACCCTTCTTTTAGCTCGGCAAATTACTTTGACGAAGATTTGAATAGGGTAGAGGAGTTTACCCCAATTAGCAGCTTGCCTGGAGATAAAAAATACCGATTATCAATTAAAGGAAACCCTTCATTAGGTTCGATAAAAACAATGATGATTGGTTTAAAAAATCCATCTACACAATTGGGAGATGTGCTTGCAGGTGAAGTTTGGTTCAATGAACTCAGGATTGCTGGTATAGACAGTGAAGGAGGTTGGGCTGCCATTGCGGCCTTGGATGCGAATATTGCTGACTTTGCAAATGTAAGTGCAAGCGGGCGTTATTCGACCGTTGGTTTTGGAAGTATAGATCAATCACCTAATCAACGTAGCCGAGAGGAATTGTTACAATATGATCTTGTGTCAACCGTAAATGCTGGTCAACTATTGCCCAAAAAATGGAGTGTCCAATTACCCTTAAATTACAGTTTTGGTGAAACACAAATCACCCCAGAGTATGATCCATTTTATCAAGACCTTCGCCTTGAAGATCGCCTTAATGCAGCTGACACCGCCGAGAAAAGAAAAGAGATTAAAGAACAGGCCATAGACTACACTAAGCGTAAAAGCATCAGTCTAATTGGGGTGCGCAAATTGGGCAGTCCTACTAAGTCACGTTTCTACAATATCGAGAATTTTGATTTTTCATATGCGTTTAATCAGTTGACGCACCATGATTATGAAATTGAAAATCAATCCAACACGACCCTTCGTTTGGGGGCGAATTATGGACATACCTTCAAGCCGTTTGAAATTAATCCCTTCAAAAAAATAAAATTATTAAGTAAAAAGCAATACTTGCGTTGGTTGAGGGAGATTAACCTCAATCCTGTGCCGTCGAATGTTTCTATCAGCACTAACATCAATCGTTTGTTCAATAGTCAACGGTTCAGGGAGGTTTATCTGGAGGGCGTAGACGCAGCGCAGCAATTGAGTTTACCCGATTTGCAACAACGTAATTTCTTGTTCGATTGGACTTATTCGTTGAATCACAACCTTACCCGTTCGTTGAGGTTAAATTTCACTGCTTCGAGCAACAATATCATCAAAAATTATATTGAAGATACCCCAGAGGGAAATCAACGGGTTGATAAGGCAAGAGGTGTCTGGGATGGATTATGGGATTTAGGAGACCCTAACCGCCATTTTCAAACCTTAAACTTAACCTATAAGTTGCCGTTTAATTATTTGCCTTTTTTAAGCTTTATTGATGCTAATTACAGCTACACAGGAGATTTTAGTTGGCAAAGGGGCTCAGATGTTTTGGCTGAAGTTACCCATGAAAATGGTGCTGTGCTAGGAATTGTAAACACGGTTCAAAACAACAACACCAAAAGTTTAAACGGTTCAATATCTACCGATCGGTTATACCGTATTTTAGGTTTAAACAGAAAGCGATCGACCCAACAACGCATACTTCCTCAACGAAGATTACCCAAAGATTCTGCTGCTGCCAAAAAACCAAAGCGGAAGCGAAAAGTACTTTCTCAGATGGTGGATTTAATTACGATACTTAAACGAGTGCAATTTTCTTATGCCGAAAGCAATGGAAAGGTACTGCCCGGTTACCTCCCTTCGGTTGGCTTAGTTGGGACGTTACAGCCTACTCCTGGGTTCACCTTTGGAAGTCAAGCCGATGTGCGTTTTGAAGCTGCTAAACAAGGATGGTTAACAGACTTCCCGAACTTCAATCAGCCTTTTACACAGGTACACAATAGTCAATTGAACATAACAGGGCAATTAGACTTCGGAAAAGGCCTGTTAATTGATTTAACTGCTGAACGTAATTATTCAGAAAATGGTACAGAAAATTTTCAGGTTGAAAACCAAGAATATGTTACCCTAAATACAAATCAATTTGGGAATTTTGGAATTTCTACTCTCTTGATAAAAACTGCTTTCCAGCGTTCCAAAGGAGAAGCAAGCCCCTATTTTGATGACTTTAGGAAAAATCGTTTAATTGTTGCACAGCGTTTGGCAAACCAACGCCAATCGACAGGAGAAGGAGTGGACCAAGAGGGCTATCCGCTTGGCTATAGCAAGAGTCAACAAGATGTGATCATTCCCGCATTCCTCGCAGCATATTCTGGAACTAATGCTGCTAAAATAGCCTTAAATCCAATCCAAAAAATCCCTTTACCCAACTGGAATTTAAAGTATACAGGCTTAATGAATGTAAAGTCCTTGAAAAAAGTCTTCAATCGTTTTTCTTTGACCCATGCTTACCGATCGAGTTATACCATCAATCAATTTCAGACCAATCTTGACTTTGATCCAAGCTTTTTAGACCAGAAAGATGGTGCAGGGAATTTTGTTTCTGAGAAACTCTACGGGAATTTAAATTTGGTGGAACAATTCAATCCTTTGCTCCGTGTTGATGTAGAACTCAAAAATTCATTCAAGTTTTTGGCGGAATTGAAAACAGATCGTGCGCTCTCTTTGAGTTTGGACAATAATTTATTGACCGAATCTAGCGGAGAAGAATATATCGTAGGGATGGGGTATCGTATAAAGGACCTGCCCTTGAGAACCGCTATCGGAGGGAGAAGACGCACCTTAAAAGGAGATTTAAACATTAAGGCTGATTTGTCTTATCGAAACAATATTACTGTTTTAAGGAATCTAGAAATAGACAATAATCAAGTAACGGCGGGTCAGACTTTGTGGTCCATTAAGGTTACCGCAGATTATGCGCTTTCCCGCAACCTTACAGGATTGTTCTTCTATGATCACAACTTCTCTAAATTCGCCATATCTACTGCCTTTCCTCAAACCAGTATACGTTCCGGAATAACGATCCGCTATAATTTTGGAAATTAAACCATAGCTATTTCAGCTAAAAAATTATATTTGCTTCAAGTTAAAAAAATAAGCTATGAATGTACCGGATAACTTACACTACACGAAAGATCATGAATGGATTGCTATTGATGGAAACACTGCAACAATAGGGATTACGGATTTTGCTCAAGGAGAATTGGGTGATATCGTTTATGTTGAAGTGGAAACCTTAGATGAGCACATTGATGCTGAGGAGGTTTTTGGAACAGTTGAGGCCGTGAAGACCGTTTCTGACTTATTCATGCCCATGAAAGGAACCATCGTAGCTTTTAATGATGACTTGACTGACGCTCCTGAGGCAGTCAATGATGACCCTTATGGTGCGGGCTGGATGATAAAGATTGAATTGGATAATCCCGATGATGTTAAAGACCTTCTCGATGCTGCTGGTTACAAAGCACTGATTGGTGCCTAAATACACCTTGACGATTCTTGCTTCAATGATTGGACTTGCCATAGTGGTTTTGTCTGTGGTACCTTTGTCACTCCCACCGCTCAATACGAATGCATTAGACACAGACAAAATAGCTCATTTTTTAGCTTATTTTATCTTCTCTACTTGCCTTGGTTTAGCCCTTAGTTTTGATTGGCGTTTAAAAAAAATAAAATTAATTGTGTTTGTGGGGGCTTTTTGCTTTGGCACGATCCTTGAATTAATTCAAGGGTACCACCTGTTGCACAGGACTTTCGACTTGTTTGATCTGCTTGCAAACTTGGTTGGAATTTGCACTTTTGTTTTTTCAGGAAAAACCATTGAAAAAATTGTGGTCAAAAGCGGTATTTTTATAAATTAGCTATCTAAATTCTGAGTAATGCAATTAAAAAAGAATCCCAATGCCGATTTAACGAAGAATAGCAGTCTTTACTTTGCTATTGGTCTAGCGGTTGTTTTGTTCATTTCATGGCAAGCCATTGAGTGGAAAACCTATGAAAAATCAGGTTACGGATACGAAGCACTTAACGTTGACGACGAAGACGACGAGGAAGTGCCAATTACCGAACAAATAAAAACACCACCACCACCACCACCA
>JAKMEK010000033.1 GCA_022425945.1 Flavobacteriaceae bacterium | reverse complement strand
TTTATCCTATTCATAAGAGAACTTATATGAAAAGGGTTTACCCCACCATGAACTTTGCCCAACAAGCTTACCTTGGATTCTGCCAAGTCTTCGATCTTACTCTCAATAAAGCCTTAACAATACTGCTCATGGGAAAAGGGAACAAATGAAAATACCAATGGATTAATTAGACAATATTTCCCAAAGAAAAATGACTTTAATTGTAACTATTCAGCACGCAAGTATTTTCAGAAAACACGTCGTTTTTCCTTGACACCTTTTTTTGAAAAAACACATCATTCTTATGGCACATAGACTCTGGTTATAACAGAGGTATTGAGGGACGATTGGCGCCTTCTGGATTGTTTCCCTCCACACTTTATGCCCCCCTCCGGCCTATTTATGAATTCCTCTGTGAGGTCCTTACAGGACGGAAAATTGCCTCTAAAAAAGTCGTGTTATTCTACTTCTAACACGAAAGAAAATACCAGATGATCGCTGCCATAAATATTACAGAAACCCTTTTCGAAGCTCGTCAAATGCTTAATGAAAACAAAGATGTGCCAGCTGATCTTGCAGCGCTTGTTTCTATTTTACTAACGGCTTTAGAAGGTTTTCTCCATCAACAAAAGCCAACCAGTCGCAATTCAAGTCTTGCGCCCTCCCAAGATCCAAATCGGATAAAACAATTAAAGTCAGGAGAAGGCGATAAAAAGCCAGGTGGACAGGCTGGGCGTGTTGGGAAAACCTTAAGGCCCGTTGAAAATCCTGATGAAATAATTAACGTTCTTGTAAAAAGGAGCTCTTTACCGACGGATCATTCTTACAAAAAGGTTGGCGTTTCTAAACGTCAAGTAGTTGAATTTCATCTTTCTAGACACATTAAAGAATATCATCTTGAAATTCTGGAGGATGAAACAGGCAAACGCATAACGGCAATACCACCTGATGAAACAGCAGCTATCTCTCGTCCCATTCAATATGGTGCGTCCGTCAAATCCTTGGCCGTGTATCTGAACCAATCTCAGCTCATCCCGTACAAGCGTGTTGCAGAGTTTTTTCGAGATCAAGGAAACCTTCCCCTGAGCCCAGGCAGTCTTTTTAGTTTCAACAAAGAGGCTTTTAGTGCTCTTGAGAGCTTTGAAAAGATTGCTCGTGAAAAACTTCTTAACGCTTGTGTTCTACATAGCGATGAAACCGGAATCAATGTGAATGGTAAGTTGCATTGGCTCCATGGAATTCTTAATGACCGCTGGACACTTCTACTCCCTCATACAAAACGCGGAACAAAAGCAATGAATGAGATGGATATTTTACCTCATTTTAAAGGCATTTCCGTGCATGATCATTGGAAACCTTATTTTACTTACACTAAATGCCGACATGCTTTGTGTAATGCCCACCATTTGAGGGAGTTAGAATGGGTGATTGAAAAGCACCCTAATCACAAATGGGCGGCAAAAATAAAAAAGTTGCTTTTGGAAATCAACGAAGAAGTTGCGAAGGCCGGTGGTGTATTGATAGAAAAAGAGATCCAAACCTATCGCGAGCGTTATCGGGAAATTCTAAAAGAAGGTGATGTGGAATCACCCTTACCTATCCCGCCCCTGATACAAAAAGGACATGCAAGAAAACGGGGTAGGGTGAAAAAGACTAAGGAGCTAAATCTTTTGGAGAGGCTGCGGGATTTTGAAAAAGAGGTCTTGCTCTTTATGGAGGAAGAGGAGGTTCCCTTTACCAATAACCCAGGAGAAAATGACATCAGAATGACTAAAGTTCATCAAAAAATTTCAGGCTGTTTTAGGTCCTTTGAGGGGGCCTTAATATTTTGCCGTGTTCGGAGTTTTCTGCTCACAGCACAGAAACATGGGGTTACCGCAACCGATGCCCTCAACACACTATTCCAAGGGAAACTGCCGGATTTTTGTCAAGTCTGAAGGGGAGCTGAATAGTTACCAAGTATGAACAAAAGGTTTTTTGATTAAACCCTTTCCAGAGATTTGGGTAGCTGCTGCCGGAGTTGCTTGGGTATTAAACAATCTAGAACCAGTTGGAATGTTG
>JAKMEK010000030.1 GCA_022425945.1 Flavobacteriaceae bacterium | reverse complement strand
GTAAAAACAAAACCCACCCTTATCGAAACAAGGATGGGAAAAAATTGCTATGAAAAAGAAAAAATGCACTTAGAGTGCAATTCAAATATATACTAATTTTTCAAATTGAAAAAATTATGCAAACATGTCTTTTACTTTTTCGAAAAATGACTTGTCAGATTTCTCTGGCTTAGGTACGAAATTTTCGTCTTCGACCATGCGTTGGAAAAATTGCTTCTGTTCACGGTTTAGGGTTTTGGGTGTCCAAACGTTGATGTGAACCAAGAGGTCTCCTTTGCCGTATCCGTTTAGGTCAGGAAGCCCTTTTCCACGAAGGCGAAGTGTTTTCCCACCTTGAATACCAGCCTCAAGCTTTATCCGCACTTTTCCATCCAGTAAACCTACCTCTTTGGCAACACCAAGTGCAGCTTCAGAAAATGAAATATATAAATCATGGTGCAAATGGTTTCCTTCACGAATAAAGTTTTCGTGTGCATGCTCTTCGATCAAGACGATTAAATCCCCTGAAACACCGTTACCTGCAGCAGAATTTCCTTTTCCACTCACTTTTAACTGCATTCCCTCTTCCACTCCTGCAGGAATTTTTATGCTAACAGTTTCTTCTTCAGAAATCATTCCCTGTGCATCACTTCCCTTGGGACGGTGCTGAATGCTTTGTCCACTACCTTGACAAGTAGGACACGTTACTGCAGTTTGCATTCGTCCAAGTATGGTATTGGTAATACGCACAGTTTGTCCACTTCCACCACATTGGGAACAATTGGAATAACGAACATCTTTGGCTTGCACTTTTCGACGAACCTTTACTTTCTTCTCAACGCCATTCAAGACTTCTTCTAAGGTAAGTTTAACACGGATACGGAGATTCCCTCCTTTTGAGCGGCGCTGTCCGCCTCCGCCACCAAAACCGCCAAAGCCGCCACCAAAAATATCACCGAATTGACTAAAAATGTCATCCATGTTCATTCCACCGCCACCAAAACCTTGACCACCTTCAAAGGCTGCATGACCGTATTGATCGTAACGTGCCTTTTTGTCTGCATCGCCCAAGACCTCATAGGCCTCAGCAGCTTTCTTAAAGTTTGCCTCAGCTTTATCATCTCCCGGGTTTTTATCTGGATGAAATTCGATAGCTTTCTTGCGGTAAGCCTTTTTAATTTCTGAAGCAGAAGCCCCTTTTTGTATGCCTAATATATCGTAAAAATCTTCTTTCATTCTTTTTCTATTGACCGACAACCACTTTTGGATAACGGATAATTTTTTCACCTAATTGGTAGCCCGGCTCTGTAATGTCGATTATTTTACCTGATTGCTCTTCACCAGCAGGAATTTGGGTAATCGCTTCATGCACTTCCGCATCAAAAGTATCGCCAGGCGCTACCTCAACAGCAACCAAGCCTTTACTCTTCAATGTTTCATTCAATTTATTGTTGATCAAACGAAAGCCTTCAAATTGATCTGAATTTTCCTGTTTATCGGCCTCTTTTAACGCACGGCTAAAATCGTCAACTACAGGAAGTAAGCTTGTAATCACTTCTTGACCAGCTGTTTTAAAAAGCTCTATCCGCTCTTTAGAAGTTCTCTTTTTGTAGTTTTCAAATTCTGCGAACAGTCGCAAAAACTTGTCTTTCTCTGCAGTAAGCTCTTCATTCAACGCTTCCAATGCTTTGGCATTTTTTGCCGCTGCTGTTTTAGGCGCTGCCTTTTTTGTAGACTTAGCCTTTTCTTTCGATGAACTTTTTTCTGTTTTCTTTGCCGTACTCATGCGTGTTTTTTTTCTTAGCGTGAGCAAAAGTACTGCCATTTTAACAAACTTGTCAAAATGTCATACATAAAATTACCGCTAGAGTAACGATTTAATGGCAGGAAGCAATGTTGGATAGGTAAAAACAAAACCTTTTTGCTGCACTTTTGCAGCACTCACATTTTGACTATTAAAAACCAATGTACTCATTTCACCAACAATCAATCGAATAAATACCTTAGGAATGGGGGGCAAAAAACATACTCTTCGCATGGCTTTAGCCAATGTTTGTGTAAATACTTTCTGCGATACTGGATGAGGGCTAACCGCATTATATACACCCTGCCAACTGTTGTCAATCGCACTGAGGATCATTGCCACCAAATCGTCTATATGAATCCATGACTGAGTTTGGCGTCCGTTTCCAAAAGCCGCTCCCAAACCAAACCATGTAGGAATTTTCAATGGACCAAGTACTCCACCCGTTTTTGTTAAAACCAATCCAATGCGAAGTTTAGCTAAATTTAGTCCTAGGGAGGTAAAACCATCTTCCTCTTGCTCCCAATCAATTACTACTTCTTCCAAAAAAGAGGCCCTTTTTGGCGTATAGTCTTCGGTATAAACATCCTCAAAGGAGGATGGATAAATTCCAATGGCAGAGGCTCCTACTACTTGTTTTATTTGGTGTTTTCCGTTGCATTGGCGTATCCCATCGACCAACAGACGTGTTCCGTTAATTCTACTAGAAGAAATCGCTTCCTTGTTTTTCTTTGTCCATGGCTGAGAAATGCTTGCACCGGCTAAATGAACAACCGCATCTACTCCATTAAAACAGTCAAGATCTATTTCATTTAGGGCAGGATTCCAATAAAAACCTTGCATTTTCCCTTCTTCTCTTAGCTTGGCTTTTCGCGTAGTCAGAAAATGGATTTCGTGCCCCAAAGACAAGGCTTTCTCAACCAAAATCGAACCCACCAGTCCAGTAGCTCCACTAATCAATATCTTCATGCGATAAATTTTATACGAATGTACTACAAAAGAGGCTTAAGCCCACGTATCATTTCTCGTTTCCCAGGAGGCCCAGTTACTAAACCGGTTTCAAGACCAAGGCTCAATAAGGTTCTTCGAACACTACCGATAGCGGCGTAGGTGACAAAGACTCCACCAGAATTCATCGCTTTGGTTAAAGCGGGGAAGCAATCGTCGGTCCACACTTCAGGTTGTGCTCTTTTACCAAAAGCATCGTAATAGACGACGTCCATCTTCTGCTTAGGGTCAAAGTCCGCTAGCAGTGTTTTCATTTTCTTTAATCTAAAATGTGTGGTGATTTCAATTTCTTGCTCCCAAGAACTCGCATGAATTTGTCGGTACAAATCATTTTCTTTCTCCGCTAAAAATGAAAAATAATTCACCTCATCCATTTCCTCAACCGATAAAGGGTAAGCTTCAATGGCATGATAACACACTTGAATATTCGCTTGCTCAGCAGCTTTGGCTGTTAAAAAAGCATTTAAACCTGTCCCGAAACCCATTTCAAAAACGTGGCAGGTTTTTGCGGTTGGATGCAAGGATAACCAGTAATTAAGCCCCATTCCTAAATACACATGCATGGCCTCTTGGATAGCGCCGTGCTTTGAATGATAATACTCGTCGAACTGCTCCATGTACAGCGTTGGACTTCCATCTGCAGTTCGAAAATGTGATTTCTTAACTTTTTCCATTTCATTTACGAAAATAATGCAGTTTTAACTTCTGTTTACAATAAGAAGAATAAAAAGTAGTTGCATCGTTAAATTCCAGTATGATTTGACAAAAAAATTACGATTTATTAACTAATTTAGATAGACTAAAACTACCCGAATGAAAATTGAACGCGCTCAAACATCAAAAATTCACAAAATAGATTTTGATAATCTATCTTTTGGTCAGACTTTCACAGATCATATGTTTGTCTGTGACTACATCGATGGTGAATGGGTAGATCCACGAATCATTCCTTATCAGCCCATTCAAATGGACCCTTCATCAAGTGTGCTTCATTATGGTCAAGCCGTTTTTGAAGGCATGAAAGCTTACAAAGATGATCAAAATGGTGTTTGGCTTTTTCGTCCGGAAGACAACCACGCAAGGATCAATAAATCGGCCAAGCGTTTAGCCATGCCCGAATTCCCAAAGGATCTTTTCATGAATGGATTGAATGAATTACTTTCCATCGATAGCGACTGGATTAAACCAGGTATTGGCAACTCCTTATATATTCGTCCTTTTGTTTTTGCAAATCAGGCTGGAGTAGCTGCCTCAGCATCAAACCGCTATTCATTTATGATCATTTGTGCGCCCGTTGGGGCATATTATTCTGGTGAAATCAATGTTTTAGTCTCTGAAAAATTCTCCCGGGCTGCTAGTGGAGGTGTCGGATATGCAAAAGCTGCAGGAAATTATGCCGCGGCTTTTTACCCAACTCAATTGGCACAAACAGAAGGCTACCAACAAATCATTTGGACCGATGCTAACACGCATGAATATCTAGAAGAATCGGGAACAATGAATGTTTTCTTCCGCATTGATGATACACTTATTACTGCCCCTACAACAGACACCATCTTAGATGGAATAACGCGTAAAAGTGTGCTTCAAATTGCCAAAGATTCTGGCATAAAAGTAGAAGTACGTCCCGTGAAAGTTGCCGAAGTGATCGAAGCACACAAGACAGGTCGATTAAAAGAAATATTTGGCGCTGGAACCGCAGTTGTCATAAGCCCCATTAGTGGAATCGGTTTTCAGGGAGAAAAATACACTTTGTCTGAGATCGAAAATTCCTTTGCAAAAATGTTAAAAGAGAAGATTGTAAATATACAATACAACAAAAGTGAAGATCCTTACCAATGGCGCAAAGAGGTTATTGCGATTAACGCTTAAGAATTTCACCAATATTAGGCTTAAAATAGTTTGGACCTTTCATCACTTTTCCATCTTCTCGATAAATAGGTTCTCCATCATCACCTAATTTACTCATATTGGATCGCTGTATTTCATCGAACACCTCTTCTATTTTATGCTGCATCCCATGCGATAATATCGTTCCGCAGAGTATGTAAAGCATATCCCCGAGTGCGTCAGCCACCTCAATAAGGTCATTGTTTTGAGCAGCCTCTAGGTATTCTTGGTTTTCTTCCTCCATTAAACGAAAACGCAATTCTTTGATGTTCTCTGATATAGCAACAGTTGGCTCGTGTTCGCAGTCAATTTTAAACGCTTTGTGAAACGCTTCAACGGCTTTAAGTTCTTTTTGAATCATGAATAATTAAGTATTTATAAGCTAGATTGTCTAATTTAGAGGAAAAATTACAAATGTTTTCATCAGGACAACTCCTATTTGCCGTCTTTTTTATCATCTCTTTTACCGCCATTGTTATTCTAATGTATCGTAAGGACGCAAAAGGGCATAAAATACATTATGCCGGTAGCTATAAAATACTGATAGGATTTATTTTAGCCATTTTTGCTTTATTCCTCATCAAAGTCTTTGTTCATTAATCAAAAGTGATCGATGCTTAAACTCTTGCAAACCCTTCTCGGTGTATTCTTTTTTGGTTTTTGCCTCTTTATACTGGTCATTAAAAACCATCCATCAGATTATCATTTTTCAATCGAACAAGAAATTGACTACCCTGTCATAAGTTATTTAGAATACCTGTACAGTAGACAAGGAAGGATGTATTGGAAACAAAACAATGATCAGAAAAATTTCGAGCGGTTCGATGATTTATTTTTTGAGCAGCAAATTCGTTTAATCAAGAAGGGAGCGCAAATTGTTGAATTCTCCATTCCTACAAAAGCGGGTTTTAAGCTTTACGAGAAATGGCTTTTTACGCCCAAAAAAAAGACCATTCAACTGCACTATGAATTTAAGCTCAATTTTAAGGAAAAGTTTTTCTTATTTTTTGAGGCAACTTTTATTGATCAACTAAGAGAACTTGCAAGCTCAAGACTTAACGCTACCTTATATACAGTAGAACAGCAATTTCGTACTCATCGTTGGGAATATATGGGAGAACAATTACAGGACCTAACCTACTATATCGCAAGTGAAGGGAAAAGCTCCTGGCAGAACCTGTCTTCGGACGTAAAAACTGCACAAGCCGATTTATTAACCTTTGCAAAGGAAAACAAGCTAATTACCGCAGGTGATCCGTGGGTACTTTACCCCATACTAAGCAATGATAATGTCTTTTGGAGAGCTGCACTTAAAACAGACCGATTCTACTCCACAAATAGTACAAGCATAAAATGCCGTCGCTATAAAGGAGGTAAATCAATTGCATTGACCCATTTTGGCGATTCAACTTATCTCAAAGATAGTTGGCAAGTTCTGCTCGATAGCCTTCAAGGAAATTTACAGGCCTATCCGGCTATTCAGCTAAATCAACAATCAGCAGAGAACCCATTGAAATGGGAAACACAATTAATATTACCGATACAATAATGGACATTAAAGCTATCTTATGGGTTTTCTTGGGAGGTGGATTGGGCAGTAGTCTGCGCTACCTTATTACAATATTTTTCAAAACAACCAACAGCAACTATCCCCTCGGGACGTTAAGTGCCAATATCATTGGCTGTTTCCTTCTCGGCTTATTGATGGGCTACCTGAACCGTCTTGAACTATTTCGCGAGGAACTAAGTTTATTCTTGATGATCGGTTTTTGTGGAGGTCTCACTACATTTTCTAGCTTTAGCCTTGATCTTTTCAACATGAGCAAGCTCTCTTCAATGATTTATCCTTTTCTGTATTTCGCAACCACCATTTGTTTGGGCATCTTATCCCTACTTTTTGGACTCTGGCTGAGCCGATGATTGAATAATTCTTAGCAAGCAGGGATTTTTTTTGATAATCTCATATTTAACCAATTAATTTTACACACCCCCTAAAAAATAGGGGGTGACTTTTATATATACCATAAAAATCATGATTTAACTATAAAATAAAAGGGGGTGTCTTAATTATCAATGTATTTTTGACGCATAATATTTAAATCATACAATATGAAAAAAATCGAAGCCATCATCCGAAAGTCAAAATTCTCTGAAGTTCGCGATGCACTCCACGCAGTTGAAGTCAATTTTTTCAGTTACTGGGATGTAACAGGAATTGGAAACGAAAAAGAAGGACACGTTTATCGTGGGATTAGCTACAGCACTTCCGATATACAGCGTCGTCACATTTCTATCGTTGTAAATGACGATTTCGTCGAAAGAACAATCAAAGCAATTGTAGATTCAGCCGCAACCGATAAAGTTGGTGACGGTAAAATATTTGTCTCACCCATAGAAGAAGCGATTCGTGTAAGAACAGGCGAACGCGGAGGAGCAACTTTAAACTAATCAATATTTTATATAACACTTATGGAAACTACAGCAATTTTTACTGCAAACAACGTATGGATGATGGTCTGTACGGCACTAGTCTTTTTCATGCACCTAGGATTTTCCTTTCTTGAAATTGGACTTACACGTCAAAAAAACACCATCAATATTTTATTCAAAAACTTTTTCGTCATCACCGTTGGTCTACTTTTATATGCCATCGGAGGATTTAACCTAATGTACCCGGGCTTTGAAGAAGGCTCTCTTGGTATTCTTAAATTTGCCGGTTGGGGTATTGCAGCTCCTGAAGGGGGAATGACTGCTGCCTATGCAGATGGTGGATACACTTGGTGGACCGATTTCCTTTTCCAAGGAATGTTTGCTGCTACCGCTGCAACAATTGTTTCTGGTGCTGTTGCAGAACGCATCAAACTTAGTGCTTTCATGCTTTTTGCCATCCTTTACGTTGGTCTTGTTTACCCAATCGTAGGTGCATGGAAATGGGGAGGCGGATTCCTTGACGGAATGGGCTTTTATGACTTTGCAGGTTCTACCCTAGTACACTCAGTAGGTGGATGGGCTGCATTGGTAGCTATTTACTTATTAGGGGCACGTATTGGTAAATTCGATAAAAACGGAAAGCCATTAGCCATACCTGGACATAACTTACCAATTGCTGCTGCAGGGGTATTAATCCTATGGTTAGGATGGTTCGGATTTAACGGAGGATCTGTCCTTTCTGCTGATCCAGCATTGACGTCACTTACACTTGTTACTACTTGTTTAGCTGCTGCCGCTGGTGGGGTTGCTTCTGCACTCTTTTCGCATATTCTTTATAAAAACTACGACTTGACCATGTTCATGAACGGTATTCTTGGTGGTCTTGTAGGTATTACCGCTGGTGCAGATCAAATGTCTCCTGGTGACGCAATTATTATTGGTCTTATTGCCGGTGTTGTAATCGTCTTAGGCGTTGCATTGATCGACAAATTAAAATTAGACGATCCTGTAGGGGCTGTTGCAGTTCACTTAATCTGTGGAATCTGGGGGACACTCGCTGTCGGTATCTTCGGTGAAATGGCCGGCTTAGATCAGTTCTTAATTCAACTCGCTGGAGTAGGAATCGTAGGAGCATTCTGCGTCATCTGTTCTTTCATCATGTTATTCATCGTAAAAGCTACGGTTGGATTACGTGTAGACAAAGAAGAAGAATTAAAAGGTCTTGACCTTGCTGAGCACGGAATGGACGCTTACGCTGACTTCAGAATGAACCAACACTAAAATAAATTAAATTACAAATATCAAATTATGAAAATTTTTAAAACTACATTTTTGACCCTAGCGCTACTTGCAGGAACAATTAGCTACGCACAAGAAGAAACAGCAACCGAAGAGGCTGCAGAAGAGGCAAGTTTTGCCATCTCAGGATCTATCGACACTTACTTCAGAAGCAGTGACTACGCTCCCTTTACTTCATTTGCCAACATCCCAGGATTTGCGCTTGGTATGGCCAATGTTGTCATTTCTTACGAAGGTGAGAAAAGCGGATTTGTTGCCGACTTCGTTTACGGACCAAGAGGTACTGAAGCTGTTTTCAACTCAACAGGATCATCAAACATCGTAAACCAGTTATATGCTTATTACAATGTGAGCGATAAATTAACTTTAACATTGGGTAACTTCAACACCTTTTTAGGCTATGAAGTAATCTCTCCAGTGGCTAACTTTAACTATTCTACTTCTTACATGTTCTCTTACGGTCCTTTCTCTCATACAGGGATCAAGGCTGACATCGCCTTGTCGGATGATATCTCATTGATGTTAGGTGTATTCAATCAGACCGATTACACAGAAGGAAACTTTGCTATTGACGAAAACGGTGTAACCATTTTTGACTCTTATATGTATGGTGTACAATTAGGTCTTTACGGACAATACATCAACCTTTTGGCTGGTGAAGATTATACGCAATTAGACTTCACCGGAGGATTAGACTTGAGTGATTCATTTTTCTTAGGCGTAAATGCAACTACTACTGCTTTAGCTGGTGATGCAGGATTCTCTGGAATTGCACTTTACCCACAACTTGCTTTATCTGATAGCTTTACCGTTGGATTACGTGGTGAAATCTTCAATGAAACTGATGGTGGTGTAGGCGCAATTTCTTCCTCTACCGAAGACGCAGACAACACTTCACTAACAATCACTGGAAGTTACAGCTCAGGTAATTTTACCATTAAACCTGAATTCAGAATCGATACTGCAAACGCAGAAATCTATTCTTCAAGTGCCACTGAAATGAGTGACAACTTAGCTTCATTTGTTGTAGCAGCTATCTACAGCTTCTAAAGAATATTGTTTGGTTTTTTTAACCCTCGAGTCTCTTTTTGTGAGATTCGAGGGTTTTTCTTTTCCCCTGAAAAAAAAGGATGTATTATTGATCTACAATTCGAATTAAATGGCTTCTTACATACTTAATATAAACTGTCCAGATCAAAAAGGGATCATCGCAACTGTGACGAATTTTATCCATCAAAAATCAGGAAACATCCTTTATATTGATCAATATGTTGATCGAGAAAATAAGTTGTTCTTTATGCGGTTGGAATGCGAATTCATTAACGGTGTGTTTACAAAGGAAGAGTTTAGTTCTGCACTTGACACCAGCATTGCAAAACAGTACAACTTAGCCTATGACTTGTACGACAGAGATTACCGACCAAAAATGGCGTTGTTTGTCTCCAAATACGATCATTGTTTATATGATATTCTTGCCCGCCATCAATCGAAAGAGCTAGCCGTAGACATTCCTTTTATTCTTAGTAACCACAAAGACTTAGAATCTATTGCCAAGCGTTTCGACCTCCCTTTTTACCACGTCCCTGTAACCAAAGACACCAAAGAAGAAGCAGAGGCTCGTCAATTGGAAATCTTGAAACAGCACCAGGTAGAATGCATTGTTCTTGCCCGCTACATGCAAATCATTTCCCCAAAATTGATCGCAGAATACGCCAATAAAATAATCAACATCCACCATTCATTTTTACCCGCATTTCCTGGAGCTAAACCCTATCACTCGGCTTATGAGCGAGGCGTGAAAATTATTGGAGCAACAAGCCATTATGTGACTGAAGAACTTGATGCAGGGCCCATTATTGAGCAGAACATCACACAAGTTTCGCACCTTCACTCCATTGAAGATTTTATCGCAAAGGGAAGGGATTTGGAACGCATCGTACTCTCAAAAGCGATACAACTGCACGTCAATCGAAAAGTATTGGTTTATCAGAACAAAACAGTCATTTTCTCTTAAAGACTTTTCAAAAAATCAATGGTCAAATGATTGAACTTCTTGGGATGCTCTACATTGACCACATGGCCGCAATCGGGTATAATTTGTAATTGAGATAGATTGTGCTGCTCAACGACTTTCACCACAGCTGGAAGAAACATATAATCTTGGTCTCCCATCACATATAGTGTTGGGATTTTTATTTGCTCCTGACGGAAAATTTTCAGCAATGGAATTACATCAGAGGTCAATTTAAACCAACGAATGAATTCTTTCTGATAGAGTTTCTTTGCTTCACGAATAAACAACAAACGCGATTCTTTATGATTGCGATTGGGCATGATAATAAAAGCCAACATTTTATATAGCCACATATAAGGCAAAATCGATTTGGTTGCATTCCCAAAACGCATCAATAGTCTCGAGCGGAAATTCAACTTAAGTATAGCCCCGCCCATGATCATGCTCTTTACCCGCTCTGGGTGAGTCTCTGCAATGGTTCTGATTAAAATTGTTCCTAAAGAGATGCCCATAAAATGGGAAGCTTGAATTTTTTCATGATCTAACACCTCAACCACTTCTGCAGCAATAGCATCAAAGGTATAAGCACTATTCGTTAAATCTACCAAATGATTTTTTGACTTACCATGACCTCTCAGATCGATCAACATTAGATTGAAAAATCGAGAAAAACTCTTAATTTGCTTGAACCAAATGGTTGAGCTACCTCCTGCCCCATGAATAAAAGTCACCCATTGCTTATTTTCATCAGTACGATAAACGGAGTAATTAAGCATTAAATCAAATTATTTTTTGCCATCAAAAGCGCCATTTCAGCCTGCATTTTCTCAGCTGCATTGCGGGCCGCTTCAGCAAAATCTTCTTCTTGTGAAGCATAGATTATACCGCGTGAAGAGTTAACCAAGAGACCTACCTCCTTATTTAAACCATATTTAGCTACCTCAGCCAAACTTCCGCCCTGTGCACCAACGCCCGGCACCAGTAAAAATGCATCAGGAATTACTTTACGAATATCTGTTAATGCATCAGCTCGCGTTGCACCAACAACATACATTAAACGTTCGCTTCCCTCCCATGTCAAGGAGGTCTCTAGAACAGACTGATACAACGGCTTAGCATCGACCTCAATTCGTTGAAAATCATTTGACCCTGGGTTAGAGGTCAAGGCCAAAAGAATGGTGTGATTTTCTTCAAAGGCCAAAAAAGGTTCAACCGAATCTTTTCCCATATATGGCGCAACGGTAATAGAATCAAAACCTAGGGTTTCAAAATAAGCCTTTGCATAGCGGGTAGAGGTATTTCCAATATCCCCTCTTTTTGCATCTGCGATGGTAAAGACCTCAGGATGCTTGTGATTGAGGTAGTCAATCACTTCCTTTAGAGCTGCCATTCCTTCCACACCATAGGTTTCAAAAAAAGCAATATTGGGTTTATAGGCCACAGCAAAATCAACTGTTGCATCGATTATAGCTTTCGAAAAATCAACTAAAGCCGTGGGTGAATTGCGGAAGGATGCTGGCACCTTTTCCATGTCGACATCCAAGCCCACACATAAAAATGATTTTTTACGTAATATTTCAGCTGTTAATTGAGTCGTTTTCATATTAAAATACTTCCCCAGCCTCCTTGAGTTTTTCGGTGTTTTGGAACAGTTGTAACTCATCAATTAGTTTTGCAATATCTCCATTGATGATGTTTTGAAGATCATATAGGGTAAGTCCAATTCGATGATCAGTTACCCGACCTTGCGGATAGTTATAGGTTCGGATTTTAGCCGAACGGTCTCCCGAGGAAACCAATGAATTTCTTTTCTCTGCGTCTGCCTCTAACTTTTTGGACAGTTCCAGTTCATACAAACGAGAACGCAACACTTTTAGGGCTTTATCCTTGTTTTTGTGCTGCGACTTTTGATCCTGACACTGGGCCACAATACCGGTTGGCTCATGCGTTAACCTAACTGCAGAATAGGTTGTATTTACAGATTGCCCACCTGGACCTGAAGAACAAAAATAATCTACACGTACATCATTCATATCGACCTCAACATCGAACTCTTCTGCTTCTGGCAATACCATGACCGTTGCGGCAGAGGTATGGACACGCCCTTGGGTTTCGGTTTGAGGAACACGCTGAACGCGATGCACACCAGATTCAAACTTCATGGTCCCATAAACTTCCTCCCCTGAAACTTCAAAAATAATTTCCTTAAAGCCTCCGGCCGTTCCTTCGCTGCTATCTACTAAACTCGCACTCCATCCACGATCGGAACAATACTTTGTATACATGCGGTAGAGGTCTCCAGCAAAAATACTTGCCTCATCACCTCCAGTACCTGCACGGATTTCCACGACAACGTTTTTAGCGTCTTCGGGATCTTTAGGAATTAACATAAACTTTATCTCTTCCTCTAAGCCTGGCAATTGCTCTTTTGCATCTTCTAGCTGCATTTTCGCCATTTCCACCATTTCATCATCACTTCCATCTTTAATGATTTCCATGGCCTCTTCTTGGTTGGATAAAAGTGCCTTGTACACCTTTGACTTTTCCATCAACTTACTCAAGTCTTTGTACTCTTTATTCAGTTGTACATAACGTTTTTGATCCGTTATTATATCGGGCTGAATAATTAAGTCGGACACTTCATCAAAGCGTTGTTGTATGATTTGTAGTTTTTCTAACATATGGGAAAATATCGAACACAAATTTACTCATTTTATTACAAATGACTAAGCCTATTGATCCAAAACAAATTTGAAAGAAGTAGAAACAATAAAGGCAGATAGCCCGTCGCTTCTCGAATAGCGCTGGGCACGCAATTGAGCCGACTTCAAGCCAAAATCAACTAACTTTAAGGATGAAAGAACAGCACGATAATTGAGTGAAGCTCCCCATTGATGACTTGAAAACTGAGATAAATCATAATCAGAAGTATAAAAGTCCTGAGAAGATAAATGACTATTGTATGCACCAAAATAATCCGCTGCAGTTTGATCATAATAACGATAGATGGGGGTTAATTTCCAACTTAAGTTGAAACGAATCGGTAGCTCTAACTGAAATGTGTTTGACTGTATCCCCCAATCATCTGTATAATATCTTGCATAGGAGCGCAAGACAATATACTCATTGATATAATAATTTATACGCGCACCCAGAGGGATCTTCAGTCGCTGGGAGGGCAGTCGTTCTACATCATCAGCCAAATGAAATACATCCTCATTTTCCGGAGAAGAATATTGTGGAATTGTACGGAAATTTCCAATGTAAAAATTCTCTCTATCCTGAAAATACACTCGTTGCAATGGATTGGATAACAGCCCCTTTTGAAAAACTATATCGGCAAAAATTGCCCCCTGCAATTTTGGGGTAAGAATTTGGGATAGACCCATACTAACCGCAAAAGAATTTCGATCAACAGTGGCATAGGTAGTAAAGTTTTCTGGCAAGTATCCGGCAACGCTATTCCCTTGTTCATCAGTAATACTAACCCCTGAAAAGTACGAATCTTGGTTGTACAGAAAAGTATCTTGAAACAATTCATATTCGTGCAATTCTGTCGGTATAATTGGATCCCATTGATCGAGAAACACCTGCCCTTTAAGTGAAAATTCTGTGTTTTTTTCGTTCCACAATTGCGCAAAAGATGCCCCGAAATTTAATGACGAGTAATCGTATTCTTTTGAACCACCAACATTCACTCCCCAGTAGCGATCGCGATCATCACTTGCCTTTTGATAAGCGAGGTTTACGGTGGTTAATACATCCTTCCCTGATGCACCTGTAGAGGCTATCCAAGGAGATCCTTTGGGAGGACTATAGGAACCTCGAACCATTTCTCGCTCTCCGCCTCTGGTCGAAGCGCCCGATTGATTGAATGGATTCCCATTACTTGAACTAGCTGAAGTATAGGCAGACACACCAACATCGGCGGTCAAATACGCATCTTCATTTAAAGGCATTCGCACCACTATAGTGGGAGCATAATTCGTCAAATACTCATTCCCTACTCCTCCACTAACAGCAGCATGGATTCCTTCTTGTTCATAATAGCTCATTAAAAGATCTACCTCAACGCTTTCCAAGATCTTTTTCTTGAATTGGGTTAATGAATCTTTTGTTTGCGCTGCAAGGACCATAGAACAAAGGAAAAAGAATCCAGATAAATACGACTTAATTACATCCACAACCGCCTCCAGTTTTTCCACCGTTTGCACCTGCTGCTGCCTCTCGGTAAATTTGAAAATTTGTTTCAAAACGCTCACAGTCGGTAGCACTCAATAACATATCTTCATCATTTATAGCCACCTTATTGTACTCTTTAACAACAGTACAAGACACTGTAGGGGCAAAAAACAACACAAGAAATATCGATCTAATTTGTTTCATCTACTGTAATATTTTGGGAAGTGATTATTTCTCCATCGTCTGTGATCATCAAAGCATCAACATTTGGCAATTGATTCACAAGATCAATACCAGCTTCTTCTCCCATAACAAAAAGCGCTGTTG
This sequence comes from Flavobacteriaceae bacterium, assembly GCA_022425945.1. Taxonomy (GTDB): domain Bacteria; phylum Bacteroidota; class Bacteroidia; order Flavobacteriales; family Flavobacteriaceae; genus Arcticimaribacter. The sequence continues at coordinate 5,630 of JAKMEK010000030.1, read as the reverse complement.
CCAAAGCATCTGCCAACTCAGCTTTAGGGGCAAAAACTGTGCAACTTACCACACCTTGACTTGGATAGCCCGTTTTAGGGTTTATGATATGTCCATAGCGCTTCCCCTCCATCAACAAGTAACGCTCATAATCACCTGAAGTGACCACAGCAGTATTATGCAATGAAAACCAAGAAAATACTTTGTTTTTGTTCATGGGATTGACAAGTGCAATTTGCCATGCTGAACCATCGGGTTGGGTGCCCCAAGCGGACATATCACCTGAAGCATTGACTATTCCTGCCTTTACGCCCTGCGTTTGCAACAGCGCTTTTACACGGTCAGCCGCATACCCTTTGCCAATGGCCCCGAAACCAATTTTCATTCCTTTTTTGGGCAAGAAGATGCTTTGCTGTTTAGCATTCACTTTAATTTTTTCAAACCCAATTTTGTTTACTGATGCTTCAACCAAACTAGGCGAGGGAGGGTGGATTTCCTCTCCCGTAAATGACCACAAATTGTCAACTGAAGCATAGGAAATATCAAAGGCACCATCGGTCAATCGAGCGATGGTGTTGGCTCGTTCGATTAAATCATACAACTCTTTTGAGATCGACTGAGGTTTTATCCCTGCCATTTTATTTATCTGTGATGTTTGAGAATCTTTATCCCAAGAAGAAATCAACTGCTCTATACGATCAATTTCAGCAATACTCTCCTCAATCAACCGCTCTGCTTCATTAGGGTCATCGTGCACCAAAGTGAGTTCAAAAGAAGAGCCCATTTTCTCAAATTTACGTTGGATTATTTCTTGTGCGTACCCATCGAACGCTGATAAAAAAACCACACTCAGAAAAACAATAAAGCGTTTCATTTAATATCCTTTTATCTTTTCAATGTAAGCACTAACGGGTAGCCTTTCATAAACAAATGACCCTATTTTTTTTTTTGAGGGCGATAACACAACTACCCACGGAAAATAACCCTTGGGATTATACACTTCAGCTAAACTCTCATTTTGTTCCTGTAACAAAGGGGCTAACTTATTCTTTTTTCGCTTGGGGAAATCTGCTCGATACAAAATCAGGTTCTCCTCAGCATAAGCAATGAATGCCTCATTCATCCATACCTCTTTTTCTAGTTTAATGCAGGGTATGCACCAATCAGAGCCTGAGAAAACCAAGACAATTTTCTTCTCTTCAACATTGGCTTTTTGGAGTGCTTGCTCCCAAGTTGACGTCCATATTTGAGCACTAAGAGAAGTACTCAATAAAATCAGCAAAACCGTGATGCATTGTTTCATTCAGCCGTTCTTCTTTCATAGGCAAATCCTCCCTGTTTGCTTGTTGCCCATGAGGTGAACTTAATTTCAATATAGATATCATCTTCAATTAAATGCAGTACCATTGGAATACCTACAACATTTTTAGGACGTTGATTAGGAGATGCACTTCTAAAACTAGTAAAGGTTAAGTCATCTATGGTTGCATAGGTCCCTTGTGCCCAAGCTGTACCCGCTGGACTTGAGCTATCGTTCGCGACACTCTCACTAACTATGTTATAGATTTGTCCTTGTGTGTTTGGCGTATTGTTTCCTCGAGTAATCCAAACGTTATCGGTTATTCTATCCTGATTCGCTTCATCATTTGGATCCCCACCATTGGGCTTACTAAACGTAATGATCGGTCCCTGCCAAAGGGTTAGGGTCGAAGCAACAGTCTCATCAACATCCGTTAAAGTAATGGTAACATTCACATCCTCGGTCACAGAACCAGCACTCACTCTTACCACCGCCGTTAAGGTAGTTTGTGTCTCAAAATCGAACAGGCTTGCATCTGCCACAGTAAGCTCGCCATTGGTTGCATTGATCGTAATGGCTCCAGCAACACTTTGAGAAGTGATCGCAAAACCAACTGATGCCCCGGAACTAGCACTCGCCTGAACTGTTCCAAGAACAGCACCCGCAGCTGGATTTTCTGCTATGGTTACCGAAAAATCACTTGCAGTTATGGTTATCGTTGGACTAGGATTTGGAGTTGGATAATCACTCCCTCCACCGTCTTCACCTTTACCACATTGTAACACTAAAAGTGACAACAACAGTATAACGATAGGGCTAATAAACTTCTTCATACTTTCTTTTTCCTTAAAGATAAGCATGATAAGTCACTTCAAAATCAAAACGTTTGTTAAATTTTATCTAGAAATCAATAAACAAATTCGCCATGAGCACTCTTGATGGTCAATTGTTTTGACTCAGCTGCTTCTACGCGACCAACAATTTTTGCATCAACCCCAAAGGATTCACTTATTTGAATGATCTCCTCTGCTTTGGCAGCTGGTACATAGAGCTCCATGCGGTGTCCCATATTGAAGACTTCATACATTTCTTTCCAGCTCGTTCCCGACTCTTCTTGAATCATTTTAAACAAAGGAGGTGTCGCGAAAAGGCTGTCTTTAATCACATGAACTTTGTCTACAAAATGCAATACTTTAGTTTGTGCGCCTCCACTGCAATGAACCATTCCATGCAAGTGCGAACGCTCTATGGTATTGAGGATTTGTTGAATGATGGGGGCATAAGTTCGTGTGGGGGAAAGCACCAGCTTTCCTGCATCTATTGGTGCTCCTTCAACCACATCGGTTAAGTTTTTAGAACCAGAATAAACCAATTCGTCTGGTACACTAGCATCAAAGGTTTCTGGAAATTTATCTTTTACTGACGTGTTAAATACATCATGACGTGCAGAAGTCAGTCCATTGCTTCCCATTCCGCCATTGTATGCTGTTTCATAGTTTGCCTGACCAAAAGAGGCCAAGCCAACGATGACATCTCCCGGCTGAATATTTGCATTATCAATAACGTCTGTACGCTTCATTCTTGCCACCACAGTTGAATCAACAATAATGGTTTGCACAAGGTCACCTACATCTGCAGTTTCTCCTCCAGTACTTTTAATGGAAACCCCATGGCCAGCGAGGTCATTGATTAATTCTTCCGTACCGTTTATGATAGCGGCCAAAACCTCTCCGGGAATGCGTTGCTTGTTTCTACCGATGGTAGAAGAAAGTAAGATGTTTTCTGTTGCACCCACACATAAAAGATCATCAATGTTCATGATCAAAGCGTCTTGCGCAATTCCTTTCCAAACAGTTAAGTCTCCGGTTTCTTTCCAGTAAGCGTAGGCCAAAGAAGATTTTGTCCCTGCTCCATCTGCATGCATTACAACACAATGATCCTCACTTCCGGTTAGATAATCCGGAACAATTTTACAAAAGGCCTTTGGAAATAAACCTTTATCAATGTTTTTAATGGCATTGTGTACGTCTTCTTTTTGGGCAGAAACTCCTCGAAGACGATACCGATCACTTGACGCTGTACTCATGGACAATTTTTTACAAAAGTAGGGGAATTATTCCGCATCCAAAACAGGGAAATCAAATTCTAATGCGAGAAAAGCAATTCTCTGTATTTAGCCAATGGCCAGAGCGAGTTATCAACCAGTAGTTCTAATTTATCACAATGATAACGTATGGTTTCAAAACAAGGCTTCACCTGATCACAGTAGGCCAATGCCTTTTCTAAATCACTAGTAATTAAATTAGCTTTCTTTCGCTTATCAATCATGTCGTTAACGCCCGAATTGATCTCGGCAATATGAGAAGAAATTCGCTCAATTAGCAACATTTGTTCTTTCGCCTTTTCTTTAAATTCTTCACCATAAATTTCCTTAAGGCCTTTAACATTTTCAATCAAGGTATTCAAATAATTAATGGCCGTAGGAATAATGTGATTTCGTGCAAGGTCACCTAGGGTTCTCCCCTCTATTTGCAAGGTTAAAGTATACTGCTCTAAATCTACATTAAAACGAGCCTCTAACTCTCTTTTCCCTAGTACGTTTTGATCACTAAACAGTGCAATACTTTCTTTAGTAATATATGCTTTTAATGCTTCTGGAGTGTTGGAAGCTTGATTCAAGCCTCTTTTTTTGGCATCTTTAATCCAATTTTCACTGTAACCATCACCTTCAAACAACACAGGGCTAATTTGTTTGATCAAATCGCGCAGTTCATTAAAAATAGCATCGTCTTTCTTCATCTTAGTATCCTTCTCCATCAATGCATCTACTTTTCCTTTGAATAACTGCAATTCGTTGGCCACTATGGTGTTTAAAACCGTCATTGGCTTAGCACAATTTGCTTTAGAACCCACTGCTCTAAATTCGAATTTATTGCCCGTAAAAGCAAAGGGAGAGGTTCGGTTACGATCGGTATTGTCCAATAATATTTCAGGAATCTTCCCGACAACATTGAGCTTTAAATCCGTTTTTTCTTGTGGAGAAAGTTTCCCTTTAGAGACCTGTGCCAGGTCATTCAGCACCTTGGTCAGTTGTTTTCCAATAAAGACTGACATAATGGTTGGTGGAGCCTCATTGGCCCCTAAGCGATGATCATTACTCGCACTCATCATGGAAGCGCACAATAGGTTTTGGTGCTTGTGCACTGCAGCAATTGTTGTTACAAAGAAGGTAAGAAATTGCAAGTTGCTCATAGGTGTTTTTCCCGGACTCAATAGATTCACACCCGTATTGGTAGCTAACGACCAATTATTGTGTTTACCCGAACCGTTGATACCCGCAAAAGGCTTTTCATGAAATAACACCTCAAGATTATGTTTTTCGGCAGTTCGTTTCATCACATCTATCAACAAAGCATTGTGATCTACTGATAAATTAACCTCCTCAAAAATCGGTGCCAATTCAAATTGTGATGGCGCTACCTCATTGTGTCGGGTTTTAACCGGGATTCCCAACAGCATACACTCCTCTTCTAACTCATGCATAAAAGAAAGCATTCTAGTTGGGATAGAACCAAAATAATGGTCATCGAGCTGCTGCCCTTTTGCAGACCCGTGTCCCAGCAGGGTTCTCCCCGTAAGAATCAAATCTGGACGAGAAGCTACCAACATACGATCAACCAAAAAGTATTCTTGTTCCCACCCTAGGGTTGGAATGACTTTAGATACATTCTTATCAAAAAACTTACAAATTTCAGTAGATGCATGATCTACCGCATAGATCGAACGTAGTAATGGTGTTTTGTAGTCTAGCGCCTCTCCTGTATACGAAACAAAAATGGTAGGAATACATAAGGTTTTACCAAACAAAAAGGCGGGGGAAGTAGGGTCCCAAGCTGAATATCCACGAGCTTCAAAAGTATTGCGAATTCCTCCACTTGGAAAGCTAGAGGCATCAGGCTCTTGCTGTACCAATTGAGAACCATCTAGGGCCGATATTGCGCTTCCGTCTTTGGCAAAATCAAGGAAAGATTCGTGCTTTTCTGCGGTGGCACCCGTTAAAGGTTGAAACCAATGCGTATAGTGCGTCGCTCCCTTTTCCAATGCCCATAATTTCATGGATTGTGCAATTTGCTCTGCCAGAGATCGACTAATTTGCGTACCCTTACTAATGGCCAGCATCATCTCTTTAAAGGCAGGCTTACTTAAATAATTTTGCAGTTTTTTTTCATCAAAAACATTGGTAGCAAAACTATCCAAACGATTTTTTGTTGATAAAATAGTACTGCGCTCTTGCTGTGCTATTTTCTCTATGGCTTTAAAACGTAGATTATTCACGACTTCGGTTAAATTT
>JAKMEK010000028.1 GCA_022425945.1 Flavobacteriaceae bacterium | reverse complement strand
CAACACAAATCCGCTCGTAAAAAAAGTAGAGTTACAAGGAGTTATTAACTTTATAATCGGCAGGTTAGTGTCAGTTGGAACTATCCGCATTATAGCTATGAATAATAAATTTTCAACTTAAAACTTTAACATTTGGCAGTTGGAAAACTACACTTAAAAAGACTCTTTGGTAATATAAACCTGCAAATTGAACTCTGTCAGAGTTAGTTTAGCGGCTAGTCAATTTTTTGATTGACGGCTGACTGATAAAAGTGGAATATTTGTGGAAAGAATATGCTTAATATGCCGTATCTTTAGATGACTAACACTTTTTGAAGCGCTATTCCACTTTTTAAGGAACAGCTGGGAAGAGAGCATAAAAAAAGGGAGTCTTTCGACTCCCTTTATAAGGGTGGAAGATCGGTTTCGAACCGACGACCTCCTGAACCACAATCAGGCGCTCTAACCAGCTGAGCTACAACCACCGTTTATGCGGCAAATTTACGTTATTTTTTTAGCTCGTCAAAACTAAGAATGACAATTATTGAATGTTTTTAAAATCCTTGATTAATGGTGTCTTCTCAGTCGTAAAACCTTCGGCTGCATCTGCATTGCTTAAACGTCCGAAATTCTTTGCCCTGTAACGAACACTCTCAATGAAATTCTGACTGCTTATGGGCGTTGAAGGCTCTTTACTATGCGGATCATAAAACTGGCTTGAATAGGCTTTTATGGCCTCAATTTTACGGTCTAAATGCTCCGAAATGTCCACGACAAAATCGGGCACAATTTCTTTCCATTGAATGTAGTGATAAACCTGCTTGGGTCGCCAAGCTTTTTGAGGATTTCCCTCTTCATCAAGGGTTTCAATTTTTTGCAAACCCGATAAAAAACAGGCATCACTCACCAACTGGCTTCCTTTTGCATGATCAATGTGACGATCTTCTACTGCATTACACAAAACAATGCTCGGCTGATGGGTTCTTAACTGTTGTATGATTGATCGTTGATGCGCCTCATCATTGGTGAAAAAGGCATCCCGAAAATCAAGATTTTTCCGAAACGAAACCTGCAATAGTGCAGCAGCATTTTCGGCTTCTTTCGCACGAATCTCGGCTGATCCACGTGTACCTAACTCACCTCGCGTAAGGTCAATTAATCCAACCGTTTTCCCTTGTGCAATGGCTAGAGCAATACTTCCTCCACAACCCAATTCAATATCGTCTGGATGTGCACCAAAAGCGAGTATATCAACCTTCATGAACTGCATTGTTTAAAGCGTTATCTAAGTCAAGTTTTAAATCAGCTAGGGTTTCAATCCCTACAGAAAAACGAACCAAATTATCAGTAATTCCTTGCTGCGCTCTACCAGCAACAGAAAGTAACTTATGTGATGTAATGGAAGGAATGGTAATGGTGCTCTCCACCCCAGCTAAACTGACAACAGGCTGAATGATTTTCAGTCCTTTCTCAAAGGTAGATCGCTTCACGTTGGAAACCATCTCAAAAGACATCATTCCAGTAAAACCATGCATTTGTTGCTTGGCTAAGGCATGATCGGGGTGCGTTGGCAAACCGGGGTAATAAACCTTCGAAATGAGGGGATGCTCATCTAAAAAATGGGCCAAAGCCAATGCGTTTTCGTTTTGTTGCTTCACCCGTATAGCTAGGGTTTTAATGCTGCGTTCTAACAACCAAGCAGAGATATCACTTAGGTTTCCTCCCAAGCTTTTGGCAATACTAAAGATGGGTTTCATATGATTGGTTGAACAAGCTACTGCCCCTGCTAAAATATCACTATGCCCACCTAAGTATTTTGTCGCTGAATGAAGTACAATGTCTATTCCGAAGGCAATTGGGTTTTGATTTACAGGAGATGCAAAGGTATTGTCAATCATTGAAACCAACTTATGCGTTTTGGCAACGCTAGCAATCGCGCTTAAATCAACAATTTTCATCAAGGGATTACTAGGGGTCTCTACGTAGATCACCTTCGTATTGGGTTGAATTTTAGCTTCAAAAGAGGCAGCATCCAATGCATCTACAAAGGAATACTCGATGCCGTATTTATTGAAATGCTCCACAACAAGATTTGTTGTTCCACCATACAAGTCATTCTGTAAAACAACATGATCTCCTTTGTGTAAATAAGCAAGAAGAGCTGTAGAAATTGCGGCCATACCAGAACCAAAAATAAGCCCTTCCTCTGCTCCTTCTAGGGCAGCAATTTTTTTGGCTAAACCAGTTTGATTTGGCGTATTAAAATAGCGTGGATAACGATCCGTTTCTTCGTAGGAATAAGCTGTTGACATATACAAGGGAGAAATTGCCCCCCCATACAGTTCGTCTTTTAATTGCCCCTCATGGACACATTGGGTTTCAAATTGACTTTTCTTCATGAGATTATTTTGTAATCCACTCAATGATTTCTGGATCAACCGGAGAAGTTCGTGGAGAAATAACTTTTTCCACGAGACCATCTTGGTTGATCAAATATTTTTGGAAATTCCAAGTTACCTTAGAATCCATCACTCCATTCTTTTCTTTTTGGGTTAAAAATGCATAAACGGGATGCATGTCTTTTCCTTTGACGCCTATTTTGGCCATCATCGGAAAACTCACTCCGTAGTTGCGTTCACAAAACGCGCCTATTTCTTCGTTTGTTCCTGGTTCTTGAGCTAAAAAATCATTAGCAGGGAAACCAACAACTACGAAATTTTCTGCTCCATACTGCTCGTAAAGCGCTTGTAAATCTTTGTATTGCGGTGTTAAGCCACATTTTGAAGCCGTATTGACTACCATAACCTTTTTGCCTTTCAAGCTCGAAAAGTCAAATGTTTCCCCTTCAAGGGTTTCAACCGTAAATTGATGTAAAGAGTTTTCCATAGATCTTTGTGCGTGTAATGTGGTGACCATTAATGCCACCATGAGTAAACATTTTTTTTTCATGCAATATAGCTGTTAATAAAGAACAGCAACGCAAAGTACGTCATGGTCTAGAGTTAGACAAATCTGTGGTTAAGTTTTAAACCAATTCTGCAGACAAGCCTTCATCTAGCAGACGCGTACAACGCGGCTTAAGGTCTTCTAAAGACCCTGTTTTTACCTCGCATTTACCATTATAATGAACGATATAAGCACATTGCTCTGCTTGCTCGGCAGTTTGATCACAAATACGCATCAAACAACTTATGACATGATCAAAAGTGTTAACATCATCATTGTGTAAGATGATATGATGTTCACTAGCAGTCATTACTGCCGTTTCTTCTTGTTCTTGTATGGAAGGAAACTCAGCCATTTTGCTTATAAAAATGAGCCGCAACCCAATTGTCTTTTGCTTTGTAATTTACCATTTGTAAACCATTTTGATTGGCTTTGGATTCAATGGCTGGTATGTCATGGGTATAAAAACCGCTTAAAAACAATTTCCCATTGGGACGCAAACGCTCAGCATATAGGGGAATATCGAGCAATAATACATTCAGATTGATGTTTGCAATAATGGTTCCGTATTCTTTTTCTGGTATGTGCTTTCGATCACCTTCGATCGCATTGACCTTTTTACAGTCATTCATGGCCGCATTTTCAATAGCATTTTCATAACACCATGATTCAACGTCAATTGCATCTACAGAATGTGCGCCTAATTTTTCGGCTAAAATGGCCAAAACTCCCGTACCACTTCCCATATCCAGTACGACCTCATCTTTAGGTGGATGTTCCAAAAGGGTCTTTAGCATCATATAGGTCGTTTGGTGATGACCGGTTCCAAAACTCATTTTTGGCGTAATCACCAATTCATAAGGCACGTCAATGGGGGCGTGAAAGTGAGCGCGAACGGCACATTGATCTTTGATCACAATGGGTTGGAAGTCTGACTCCCATACGGCATTCCAGTTTTCTGGAGGAATAGCAGTTAAACTCCAGCCGATGTCTAAACCATTTTCAACCAAAGGATACAATTGATCCAGTAGATCTGGAGACCAATTGTTCTCTTGTATGAATGCATCGAGTCCGCTAGGGGTTTCTACAAAGCTTTCGAAGCCCATTTCTCCCAAAAAAGCCAAGGCTATGTCTTGTCCACTGGCTAAGGGTGAAATGGTTAACTTTAGTTGAATATAGGTTGTTGCCATTTAAATTGATTGTACGATTGCAAAAAAGTCGTCAGCATTGAGCGCTGCACCGCCAATCAATCCTCCATCAACGTCAGATTTGGAAAAGATTTCTTGTGCATTGGCAGGCTTAACACTACCGCCATACAAGATAGCAACATTTTCAGCAATTTCAGCACCAAAACCTTCCTCAACTAAATTTCGGATAAAGGCATGCATTTCTTGGGCTTGCTCTGGGGAAGCTGTTTCTCCGGTACCTATAGCCCATACAGGCTCATAGGCCAAAACAATGTATTTCCAGTCTGCTGAATCAAGGTCAAATAAGGCTTTACGCAATTGATTTTCGACCACTGCAAAGTGATTGTCTGCTTTGCGGTCTTCCAATTCTTCACCAAAACAAAAAATGACTTCCATATCATGAGCGACAGCAGTCTTCACTTTTTCAGCCAAAGCCTCATCTGTTTCATTGAAATATGCCCGGCGTTCTGAGTGGCCTAGGATCACTGACTTGACACCTATGCTTTGAAGCATTCCTACAGAAACTTCTCCAGTATACGCCCCGTTGGTTGCCTGATGCATGTTTTGGCCAATGACTTCGATAGCCGAATCATTCAATTCAGTAACGGCTTGTGACAAGTGGATAGCGGTTGGGGCAATTTTAACCTCAACCCCATTGAACGCACCTTTTGCCTTTAGAGCAGTTATCAAAGTAGTTGTTTCTTGCTTATCATTGTTCATTTTCCAGTTACCAGCGACAATTTTTTTTCTCATTTTATTTAATTAAAAGGGTTTGCTTTAGGATCAATGTACATGTACAAAAAGTCAACAATGATATTGATCAGGGTAAAAATACTTGCAATCACAAGAACGGCCCCCATAACAACGGGAATATCGAGTGTGGTTAGAGCGATAACGATTTCTTTACCAAGTCCACGCCATCCAAAAACATACTCAACAAAAACAGCTCCAGCTAACATAGAAGCAAACCAACCTGAGATGGCTGTTATCACAGGGTTCATAGTGTTCTTGATAGCATGTCTATACACCACTTGAAAAGGGCTAAGGCCTTTTGCAAATGCGGTTTTTATGTATTCCTGTGTTATGACATCAATGATTCCGGAACGAACCAATTGGACAATCACGGCAATGGGGCGAATACCCAACACGAGGGCCGGCAAAATCAAATTCTGTAATTGGAGTTGCTGACCCTCGCCAAAATCGTCCATTTCATAGAGGCTTCCCGTCATATTTAAGCCCGTAAAGTCTGCGAGCAAATGGCCAAAAATCCATGAAAAGAGTATGGCACTAAAAAAAGATGGAACGCTCATGCCAAAAGTGCTGAGCAAAACCAATAATTGATCTGTTAAAGAACCTTTGAAGTAGCCGGCTATTATACCCAGTAGCATTCCGAGTAGAATAGCTATTCCAATTGAGGAAACTGCTAAAAGGACAGTATTTGGTAGTGTTTCACCAATGATGGTTGTGACTTTTTTCCCTTGTCGCTGATACGAGCTACGCAAATAAGGCCATTTCAGTACGAGAACTGTAGTACCGATGTCCATGGAAAATCCACCATATTTTTCGGGTCGATAGGATGAAAAATCTCCTTCAGTCGAACTGTGAAAAGAAAGTGGAGAAAGATCGTTTAGGTAATACAAAAACTGTTGATAGACCGGGAGGTTAAATCCATATTTTTGCTGGATTTTGTTTACCTGACTTTTAGTGGCATTCTGATCGACCATCATTTGTGCAGGATCGCCCAATACGTTAAACAAGAAAAAAATTAACGTAGCAACCCCTAACAAGGTTAGTACACCACTCATACTTTTTTCTAGCAACAATCGAAGCATTTTTATTTATCCAGGTGAATTAAGGCAAAAACAGCATAGTTGATCATGTCTTGATAATTGGCATCAATCCCTTCACTCACCAAAGTTTTTCCTTGATTGTCTTCAATTTGTTTAACACGCAAAAGTTTTTGTAGAATTAGATCAGTCAACGAACTCACACGCATATCGCGCCAAGCTTCACCGTAGTCATGGTTTTTAGCCAGCATTAGCTCTTGGGTAATTTGACGATGTTTATCATACAAGGCAATGGTTTCTTCCTCGTCGAGATCGGGTTGTTCCGCAACGCCTTTCTCTAATTGAATCAATGCCATGATGCAATAATTCACTATTCCAATAAATTCACTTTGCTGTCCTTCTTCTACCTTTTGTTCGGCCAATTCTTGTATGCTGCGTATGCGCTGAGCTTTGATAAAAATTTGATCGGTTAATGAAGGAAGTCGCAAAATACGCCATGCAACCCCATAATCGCTCATCTTCTTGATGAACAAGCTACGACACGCATCGGTAATTTGTTGATAATGGGTTTCAGTTGGAATCATCTTGAGGGTTAATTTGCGTAAATTTCGGAGAATTATTTAAGTTCATCAAATTCGATGGAGAAAAGTTATGCATAGAAGTTAACGAATATGACAATAAACTGTAATGGAAGATTAGTGGATTTAGCTTCCCCAAAAATTTTAGGGATCCTCAACCTTACACCTGATTCATTTTTTGACGGGGGCCATTTTCAAGAAACATCAAACGCCATCAAACAATGTGAAAAGTTACTCAATGAGGGAGCAGATTTTATTGATTTGGGCGCTTATAGCTCGCGACCAGGAGCAAAAGAAGTCACTGAAGAGGAAGAGCTTAACCGACTAATCCCCGTACTTGAGGCTCTTAAAAAAGCGTTTCCAACTGCACTCTTCTCTATTGATACCTTCCGTGCAAAAGTTGCACAAGAAAGCTTAGATCGAGGAGCAGCAATGATCAATGACATCTCCGCTGGAAATTTAGATGCTCAAATGCTCAGTACCGTAGGGCAATACTCAGTGCCTTATATCGCCATGCATATGCAGGGAAAGCCCAAAACCATGCAAGACAACCCCACCTACACAGATCTATTTTCGGAAATGATGCATTTTTTTTCTGCGAAACTCCTTGACTGCAGGGCTGCGGGTATTGATGATGTCATCTTAGATCCCGGCTTTGGATTTGGAAAGACTATGGAGCATAACTTCAGCTTGCTCAAACAATTTGATCGTTTCCAAGCCTTCAATTGCCCTGTTTTGGCAGGTATTTCGAGAAAATCGATGATATACAAAACCTTGGGTACAGACGCAACAGACGCGCTCAACGGGAGTACGGTTCTTCATACGGTAGCTCTGCTCAAGAAGGCTCAACTTCTTCGCGTACACGATGTGAAGGAAGCCAAAGAATGTGTCTCACTACTAGAACAACTCCAATAGTTTTTTCTAATTTTACAAAAAAGGAGCGCCCGTGAAAAATTTTAGTTTTCTTGAATTTAATTTTGTCGATGCCATAGACATCATCTTGGTTGCACTCCTCTTGTTCTATTTGTATAAACTTGTTCGTGGAACGGTCGCCATCAATATTTTTCTGGGAATAGTGATCATTTACTTTATGTACCAACTCACTGTTACCCTAAATATGAATGTGTTGAGTAATATATTGGGGAATTTCATCAGTGTGGGGTTCTTTGCACTGATTGTTGTTTTTCAACAGGAGATTAGAAAATTTTTACTTCTGTTGGGCTCCACAAATTACACCAGTAGAAAGAGTTTGATTCGTTATTTCAACTTCTTAAACTTGGATGAAATTCAAAACGTTCAACTCGACCTATCGCTCTTCGTTAGTGCTTGTGAAAATATGGCGAAAGAAAAAACAGGGGCAATCATAGTACTGGAACGAAGTAATAGCTTAGATTTTGTTAAAAGCACGGGGGACAGTACTTCGATAAAGCTGAGCCCACAAATTCTTGAAAGTGTTTTTTACAAAAACAGTCCTTTGCACGATGGGGCCATCATTATCAAAGAAAATACCATTACGGCTACTCGTGTAGTACTTCCAGTATCCGAATCGACGGCTATCCCCAGTCATTTTGGATTACGTCACCGAGCTGGGGCGGGAATTTCTGAAAAAACGGATGCCTTGGTTGTGGTCATCTCCGAGCAACGAGGGAAAATTGTCTACATCAAAGATGGGCAGTTGGAGACGTTTAGCTCGGGCGAAAAATTAAAGCGAACACTTTCTGAGGACTTGTCGCTTTAAGCGACCTCTTCCTGATTGAACTGAAGTTGATGTAGCTTTTGATAAGCCCCCCCTTCTTTTTGAATCAATTCTGCGTGAGAACCAATCTCGATGATTTTCCCTTGATCCATTACCACAATTCTGTTGGCTTTTTTAATGGTCGCTAAACGATGTGCAATCACAATGGATGTTTTCCCTTTCGTGATTTGCTCAGTAGCTTTTTGAATCAATTCTTCTGAAAAAGAATCAACTGAGGACGTAGCCTCGTCCAACACCAAAATCGCTGGTGAAGAAAGATAGGCGCGCAAAAATGCAATGAGTTGTCTTTGACCCGAAGAGAGCATCACACCCCTTTCTTGCACATTGTAATCGTAGCCATTGGGCAGAGATTCTATGAAGGAATGAACCCCAATTTTTTTTGCTGCCTCAATGACATCTTCTCGGGTAATCGAAGCGTCGAAAAGGGTAATATTGTTTATGATCGAATCGGCAAATAAAAAAACATCTTGCATAACGAGTGCTACCTGACTTCGTAAATTCGATAGTTCATAGTCTCGAATCGAAACGCCATCTATTTTGATGTCACCTTTATCAAATTCATAAAAACGGGAAATTAAATTGATTAAGGTTGATTTTCCGGCGCCTGTAGCCCCTACAATGGCGACTGTTTCTCCCGGCTCAACGGTTAAGCTTATCCCCTTCAACACCTCCTCATCGGGTAAATAGGAAAAATGCAGTTTTTCTAACGAAATCCCTCCCTCTACAGCTTGCGAAATATGGGTTCCTTTATTCTCTATGGCACTTTCAGTAGACAAAATGGCAAAAACACGATCAGCAGCAACCATACCCATTTGAAGCGTATTGAACTTATCGGCCAATTGACGTAGTGGACGAAATAACATTTGTGCCAACTGAATGAATAAAAACAAGGTTCCTAGCGAAACAGTCACCCCGTTTAAGGAACGAAACCCTCCATACCATACCAAAAGACCTATGGTGACAGAAGTTGATATTTCAGCCACAGGAAAAAAGATGGAGTTGAACCAAACTGTTTTTAACCAAGCTTTTTTATGTCGTCCATTGATGGCTTCGAATGTATTTTGTTCAATGGTTTCTCTTCCAAAAAGCTGGACTATTTTCATACCGCTAATGCGCTCTTGCACAAAGGTATTTAGGTTTGCGATCTCTTTGCGTACCTCTTCAAAGGCTTTCTTCATAGAACGCTGAAAAACACGGGTAGCATAAATGATAATTGGAAGGATAGAAAACACAATTAAAGAAAGTTCCCAATTGATGGAGAGCATTACAACAATGACCAATCCCATTTTTAGGAAGTCAGCAATGATCATAAATAAGCCCTGACTAAAGATACTAGCGATGGTCTCAATATCATTGACAGAACGTGTAACCAAACGTCCAACGGCAGATGTATCGAAATAAGCCATTTTAAACCCCAGTAGCTTTTTGAAAAGTGTAGTCCGAAGATCTTTGACGATCATTTGCCCTAGCCAGTTGGCATAATACACAAAAATGTATTGAAAAAACACCTCCAACAACAGTGTTCCGAGCATAATACAAATGAAAAGCAACAAGCCTTGATAAAGTCGTGGTGTGATGTAATCGTCTACGGCAACTTTGAGTAAATACGGGGTAAGGGTAGAAAAGGCCGACAGTAAAATTGCTGCTGCGGTCACTAGATAATAATACCCTCTATATGGCTTCGAGAAGGCCATTATTTTACTAAAAAGTGCACGATCAAATAAGCTTGCTTTTTCTTTCTTCATTTAGTTATACACCTCGTTAGGATAGTTTATTTCAGTTAAATACAAACCGCATGCAGGAACAGAAAAACCTGCTTGCCCCCTATCTTTACTTGCAATAATGCGATTGACTTCTTCTGGTGTTATTTTTTTAGAACCTACATCCAACAAAGTCCCCACGATGGCACGAACCATATTTCGCAGAAATCGATTAGCGGTGATGGTAAAGATAGCGCCATCTTTGGTTGCTACCCAATGTGCATGTGATATATCGCATAAAAATGTTTTGACATCCGTATGGGTCTTTGAGAAGGCCTCAAAATCTTTGTGCTGAAGTAGGTATTGCGCCGCTTGGTTCATTAGAGCTATATCTGGTGGGCTGTGTAGGGTAATGTGCGTATTGTGCCTAAAGGGATTTTTCTGATAAGCAATATGATACTCGTAGGTGCGATGGGTCGCATCAAAGCGTGCATGAGCGTTTTCTTTTACCCTTTGAAGGGAATAGATCACGATGTTTTCGTTCAAAAAGCGGTTAAGCATATGAACCAAATTTGCTTCTGCCTTGGCCGTTAATTCTACATCAAAATGTGCCACCATTTGTTTGGCGTGCACCCCTGTATCTGTTCGTCCAGCCCCCATAATCGCTATTGGTTGACGCAAAAGTGTTGACAAAGCCTCTTCTAGCGTTTGTTGTACACTCGTCGCATTGGGCTGTCGTTGCCAGCCATGATAGAGTGTTCCGTTATACGCTAAGGAGAGAAAATATCGCACTCTGCAAAGATATTAGAATCTTAATAAGTGAAACCAAAGTTTATCGCCTAGATTCAATTTCTTTTTTTATTTGCTTGGCTTCTTTTTTATTCCTGGTGATAAAAACCTCCGCAACCAATGGCCCTTTGTGAACCTCAACGATGTAATTTTGTTTTTGAAAAAGGGAAATCCCTCCCCAAACACCCCACAAGAGTAAATTCAGCATGATAATGTTTGAATAACCATCCAAGTACAAAATCGCCGAATAGGATAGTATACTGATGGGAATCAAGATAAATTGATTAAAAAAACTGTACTCCGGTCTAAGCTTGATGGCTGTAACCTGTGCGAAACGAATGTCCTTAAAAATATGATCTTCCTGAAAACGATACCGAATTCCATTGTCTTGTATAATCAGTACAGCACTGAAGGGTTTATTTGCAGTATATTGCATGGCATTAGCTTTAGGGTTCTTTAAAGATACAACAATTGAAAAAAATACTCCTCCTCTCGGATACCCATGGACATGTAGACGACCGTATTCTCAGTTATGCAAAAACTGTTGACGAGGTTTGGCATGCGGGAGACATTGGCCAGCTCACTGTTACAGACCGTTTAGCAAAGATAAAAACCCTGCGAGCTGTCTATGGCAATATAGACGGTAATGAAGCCCGAGTGAGTTTTCCGGAAAACAACGATTTTGTGTGTGAAGGAGCTCATATTGTCATGACCCATATAGGCGGTCCAGCCGGGAAGTACACCCCACGGGTACGTACACTTTTAGACAGGCAAAAACCGAGCGTCTTCATATGCGGACACTCTCACATCCTTAAAGTGATGTACATTAAAAATCGGCAAATGATGCACTTGAACCCCGGTGCAGCAGGCATCCATGGCTTTCATCAAATTAGGACTATGTTGCGTTTCGAAATCGACCAAGGCAAATTGCAAAACATGGAAGTGATCGAACTTGGATTACGAGGGAAAGGCTTAGCGCAATCGGTCGAGGGAGCGAATTAGTGCTTCATCCTTTTTCACCCCACGGTGGGCCAAGAACAAAAACAATGCACCCAGTACAAAGAAAACTGTCAACAGCAGCTTGTTTTCTGTAAGCATATTGGGAAAACCAATGCTATACACACAGATAACAGCGAAGGCAATGTGTGCTATCGACACAACTTTTATCAGCCCTAATTGCATTTTTCGCTTACTAAACAACACTATCGTTAAAAAGGTCAAGCCACCCAGAACTAAGGAGATAAAACGCAAATCAAAGCCAATCGAAAAAGCATAGTCGATTACGGGAAACCCCCAAAAGCAGAAAGCCGCAAGGAGGGTGTAGAATAAAAGATAAAGGGATTGTATACGTTGAAGCATCTTTTTTTGTCAAAAATAACAGTTTTCACTTAGCTCTATTCGTTTTTTTTGTAATATTGTGCTGCACGACACTTCATACCGTGCATTTACCTATTCAAAAAATATTTTATTCAACCTCTTTCTGAGAACATTTATATGTACGACATTTCAACGCTAAAGGAAAAGAAATTGCCCGATTTACAAGAAATCGCTAAACAACTTGGTTTAAAACGAACTTCTGCCCTAAAAAAGCAAGAACTGATTTATCAAATCATTGATTTTGTATCTGCCAATCCACCAGAAGCAGAAAAAAAAGCAGAACCTGCCGAAAAAAAAGAAGTTAAGCGTGTAGTGCGCCCTGAGAAAAAAGTAGCTGCACCCAAACGTGCATCAAAAAATGCTGCTCCTTCACCACGAGAAGACAACAAACCTGTACAAAAGCGCGATTTCAAAAAACCCGCCCATAAGAACGAAGAAAGCAAAGGGGAACAAAACAATTCAAAGGATCGTCCAGCACACCATAAGAACAATCAAAAGAATAACCAGCACCACAATAAGGATAAACACAATCGTCACAATGGCAACCAAAAAGATGGGAACCACAACAAGGACAACCGCAACCGTTACCGTGAGCCCGATTATGAATTCGATGGAATTATTGACTCTGAAGGTGTATTAGAAATCATGCCAGAGGGTTATGGTTTCTTACGTTCTTCAGATTACCACTATCTATCCTCACCAGACGATGTCTATGTATCTCAATCGCAAATACGCCTTTTTGGATTAAAAACAGGGGATACGGTACTTGGAACTGTACGTCCGCCAAAAGAAGGAGAAAAGTATTTTCCCTTGATTAAGGTAAATCGCATCAATGGACAAGACCCAAAAGTAGTTCGCGATCGTGTTGCTTTTGAACATTTAACCCCACTTTTCCCTCAAGAAAAATTCAACCTAGCGGATAAACAAAGTACCATCTCAACACGTATCATCGATTTATTCTCTCCCATCGGGAAAGGACAACGAGGCATGATCGTCTCGCAGCCTAAAACCGGGAAGACAATGTTATTAAAAGACATTGCCAACGCCATTGCGGCCAACCACCCCGAAGTGTATCAAATCATTTTATTGATTGATGAACGACCAGAGGAAGTGACCGACATGCAACGCAATGTTCGTGGAGAAGTTGTCGCTTCAACCTTTGACGAGCCAGCTGACCGTCACGTTAAAGTCGCCAATATCGTACTCGAGAAGGCCAAAAGGATGGTTGAATGTGGGCACGATGTGGTAATTTTACTCGATTCCATTACGCGTTTAGCGCGAGCTTACAATACTGTTCAACCCGCCTCTGGAAAAATATTGAGTGGTGGTGTTGACGCCAACGCCTTGCACAAGCCAAAACGTTTCTTTGGCGCGGCTAGGAATATTGAAAATGGTGGTTCGCTATCAATCATAGCAACTGCATTGACAGAAACAGGCTCCAAAATGGATGAAGTCATTTTTGAAGAATTTAAAGGTACTGGTAACATGGAACTTCAATTGGATCGTAAGATCTCTAATAGACGCATTTTCCCGGCCATAGACTTGATTTCTTCCAGCACACGACGTGATGATATTCTCTTGGATGAAAACACCGTACATCGCATGTGGATCATGCGCAAGTACCTTGCTGACATGAATCCTGTAGAAGCCATGGAGTTCATCAATGATCGTTTCAAGAAAACAGCAAACAATGAAGAGTTTTTAATTTCGATGAACGCTTAACTTTCAAAACAAATTAACACCATAAAAAAAGCCCTCCATAACAAGAGGGCTTTTTTTATATTAGAAAGTAAAGAGTTATTTAATCAATGGAGGGATATCACCCTCTTTAAACAATGTTTTTCCTCACTTAACTCTACAAGAAAAAACCACTATAAAGCATCCGAAGAATAATCACAATTGACCAAAAAAAAAGCCTCCCAAATGGAAGGCTTTTTTTTGTCTAAACTTGTAATTATAAACTTGCTACTTGCTTGGTCAACTTAGATTTTAAGTTGGCTGCTTTGTTTGCATGAATAATGTTTTTCTTTGCTAGTTTGTCTAGCATTGAAATAACAGATGGAAGAGCAACGACTGCTTCTTTCTTGTCTGTTAGTTCACGCAAACGACGAACTGCGTTACGGGTTGTTTTGTGTTGAAAACGATTGCGTAGACGCTTTTTGTCGTTAGAACGTATTCTTTTTAATGCCGATTTATGATTTGCCATCTAAATATATATTAGTAGCCCGTAGGGGAATCGAACCCCTCTTACCAGGATGAAAACCTGGCGTCCTAACCGATAGACGAACGGGCCAAAATTTTATGGTTGCAAATCTAAAACATCTTCCTCAAACCTGCAACGCATTTGCAATAAAAAATTATTTTTTTTCTTGCACTTCTTTTGGGGGCATGTACTCCCCTAGTATGCCTTAGCAAAAAGCACCCGTTTAGCGGATGTATTCCCTGAAAACACACACTTTCCTTCCTCTTCTTTGGCAGCATAAGGAATACAGCGTATGGTGGCCTTGGTGGCCTTCTTAATCGCTTCTTCTGAAGCGGCAGTACCATCCCAATGAGCAGAGACAAAACCTCCCTTGGTCGACAAGACCGTTTTAAACTCCTCAAAAGAATCTACTTCTGTAATATGCGTGTCTCTATAGCTTCTTGCTTTTTGGTATAAGCCCTGCTGCATTTCATCCAACAATCCAGGAATCAACTGCTCAAGCTCTGCCTGTGGCACATAACTTTTTTCCAAGGTGTCTCTTCTGGCCAATTCAACTTGATTTTTTTCAAGGTCCTTTGGCCCAATTGCGATGCGCAAAGGCACTCCTTTTAATTCATAATCGTTGAATTTAAAACCAGGCTTCACATTATCGCGATTATCAAATTTAACAGACACTCCTTGCGCTTCAAGTTTTTGCTTGATCGCATTAGCTACAGTTGAAATTTCATCCAACTGTTCTGCTCCTTTATAGATAGGGACAATCACCACTTGTATCGGTGCTAAATTAGGGGGTAGCACCAAACCATTATCATCACTGTGTGTCATGATTAATGCTCCCATCAATCGTGTAGAAACACCCCATGATGTTGCCCAGACATGTTCTAGACCACCCTCGGAGGTGGCAAACTTAACATCAAAGGCTTTGGCGAAATTTTGCCCTAAAAAGTGTGAAGTACCCGCTTGTAAGGCTTTTCCATCTTGCATCAATGCTTCGATACAATGGGTATCCACTGCTCCCGCAAAACGTTCGCTTTCTGATTTCACTCCCTTTATTACAGGAATGGCCATGAAATTTTCCGCAAAATCTGCATATAAATCATTAATCAGTAAGGTCTCATCTAGAGCTTCTTGTTTGGTTGCATGTGCGGTATGTCCCTCTTGCCATAAAAACTCAGCTGTACGCAGAAACAAACGCGTACGCATTTCCCAACGCACTACATTGGCCCATTGATTGATTAGTATAGGGAGGTCACGATAGGATTGTATCCAATTTTTGTATGTATTCCATATGATGGCTTCACTGGTTGGGCGAACAACCAATTCTTCTTCAAGTTTGGCTTCTGGATCTACCATTAACTTACCGGCTTCATCTGGATTATTTTTCAGACGATAATGCGTCACTACAGCACATTCTTTGGCAAAACCTTCTGCATTTTTTTCTTCTGCTTCAAAAAGACTTTTTGGAACAAATAATGGAAAGTAGGCATTTTGATGACCTGTAGCTTTGAATTTTTTATCGAGCTCTTCTTTCATCTTTTCCCAAATGGCAAAACCATAAGGTTTGATGATCATACAGCCGCGAACAGCAGAGTTCTCTGCTAAATCAGCACGAACAACTAACTCATTATACCACTTAGAATAATCTTCTGATCGCTTTGTTAATTTCTTTGACATATGTTTGGCACAAAATTTGACTATCTTAGACGTAGATAGGTTAAGTGCAGCAAAATTAGTTAATTTCAAT
Organism: Flavobacteriaceae bacterium; assembly: GCA_022425945.1. Classification (GTDB taxonomy): domain Bacteria; phylum Bacteroidota; class Bacteroidia; order Flavobacteriales; family Flavobacteriaceae; genus Arcticimaribacter. Next base: position 14,681 of record JAKMEK010000028.1, on the reverse strand, counting down.
TGCTTACCGGCAAAAAAATAAGAGTTATGCGAAATACAAAAAACAATTTATTTAAAGTTAGCGGTTTCATTATAAGCTTAGTTGCATTTATTGGATGTGGAAGTTTTCAAAACTCTTCTTATTACAGCGATGGCATCTACGGAAGTCGGGATGTTGTTGTGATTCGCCAAAAGGCTGAACAACCCGCTGTCGTAAATAGCTATTCGCAATACTTTGATGAAAAAGCAAAAGAATACCAATGGGATATCATAGAAGGAGACGTTGCACTTACCCAGATTGATTCAATCAATGCGCAGAATGCCATCGACAATCAATCTAAACCTCAATGGGGTGATGGTAACAATAGCACACAAATCGTGTTTGTTGATAATCGTCCAAATTTTGGTTTTGGTGGTTTTGGAGGCTTTGGTTTTGGCTTTGGCAATACATTCGGTTATGGTAATGCTTTTAACTTCGGTGGTTTTTACGATCCCTACCCAGGTAATTGGAACTGGCCATATCGCTATAACAACCCTTACTTTCCAAACCGTTTTGGTGGTGGTTTTTATAGTCCATATTTTGCTCCCTATGGACCCTATTTTGGAGGATTTGGTTACTTTAATCAACCGTTTTATGGGAGTCGAAGCTTTTACCGTAATCCACATAGTCGCATCTATTATCAAAACAATCGGTATGCCAACAACAACAATAGAGCTAGAAGACGAGCCTATAGTTCTACCTACAGAGGTCAAGCGGGTAATCGCTCTACTAGAGCTACCCGTGTAAACACAGCTTCGGTTCAAGGAACACAGGCAATTAATGGTAGAAATTCACGCGCGATTGTTCAACGAGATGCAAACCAATCCAATGCAGAACAAACGATCCCTACGGTTCCTAATTTGGTTCAAGAAGGACGAAGAGCAACACAAGCAAGGAGAAGTACACAGCAACGCAACACTAGAAATAACTCTGCATATATTGACCGGATAATTCGCAGCTATCAAACCCAAGGATATGATGTTGATGTAATTCGTGACCCAGGGCAGGCAAGACGACGTATCACGACGACCAATAATCAACGTTATTCCAATGGTACTGTTCAAAATAGACCAACAACGACAGCTTCGACCAAGTCAGATCCAAGTCCAAGACGGAATAACAATTCGAGTAGCTCATACACAAAACCGAAAAGCAACTCTAGTGCTTCGTCTAGGAGCTCCTACAGCAGATCGTCCTCCTCTTCTTCACGAAGCTCATCTTCAATGAGAAGCTCCTCTGGAAGAAGCTCTGGTCGTAGCTCATCTGGAAGAAGACAATAATCTAAATAACTTAGCCAATACCATAAATTCATGAAGAAGATTTTTATCTCTTTAGCGCTCTTAGCATGCACTCAAATGAATGCACAAAACCTTGCAGATGTTCTACGCTTTAGCCAGACACCATTAAATGGAAGTGCACGTTTTACTGCTATGGGAGGTGCTTTTGGTGCCGTTGGTGGAGACTTTAGTGCATTAGAAATTAATCCTGCGGGCTCAGCAATTTTTGCTTTTTCTGAAGCAGGAGTAACACTCAATACCTACCAACTAAAAAACTCAGCAGCGTACACGAATGTCAGCACTGATGACAAAAACCAAAACTTAAATATTGGTCAGTTGGGTGTTGTCTTGTTATTGAACGAAACAACAGGAGGTGGTTGGTCGAAGTTGGCCTTTGGATTTACTTACAACAAATCTGCAGATTATGACCGTTCCTTTGTAGCACGTGGGAATAATTTTAATGGGATTGATCAATATTTTTTATTGAATGCCGAGGGGAGACTTTTGGTAGATATTTCTCGATTGGATGATGAAAGTTTACAGGATGCTTATTATGATATTTCAACTGTGAATGCCTTAGGCTATTCTGGGGTGCAAGCTTTATTGGGTTATGAAGGTTATGTGGTAAACCCCATGCCTATAGCAGGAGAAGAACCACCCTCAGATCTCGATCCAGAGAGGGTAAATCGCTATTCCTCCAATGCTGCAGCAGGAAGCAATGGTTATCAGCACGATTATTACCATACTTCATCGGGACAAACAAAGAAATACACCTTCAATCTTAGTAGTTCTTACAACGATCGTTTTTTCATTGGACTGAATATCAATTCATATGACCTGAGATACAGTGAAGTTGTCGATTTTTATGAGCAAGGATATAGCAGTTCTTCGGGGATACAAGACCTGCGCTTCTATAACGAATTGACCACTGCTGGATCTGGAGGGGCATTTCAACTTGGAATGATTTATAAAATCTCACCTAAAATTCGAGTAGGCCTCACCCTAGACAGCCCCACCTATTTTCGATTGAATGACCGTGTAGGTCAATTTTTAGAAACCGAAGTAGCCTTCGAAAATGAAATTACCAGCTATCTTCTTGACCCTAATGTTGATTTAATACTTCCGGAATATCGCTTTATAAGCCCAGGAAGTATTCGAGGAAGTTTTTCCTATATTATTGGTGAAAGAGGGTTGATCAGTGTAGATTATACAGAAAAAAACTTATCCAATACTGCTTTTCGTGCTGATGAGTTTTATTTCAATGAGGACTTAAAGTCATTTAACTCACTTATTGAAAACGAGTTCACTCCTAGCACAATCTTACAAGTTGGAGGGGAATTCCGCCTTACTCCTTTCCTCAGTTTACGCGCGGGATATATAGCTGAAGACGCTACTTTGGTAGACTTTGACAACAGCAGAACTGTGATAAGTGCTGGCTTTGGTTACAGCTTTGGTGCAAGCACACTTGATGTTAGTTTACAAATGCAACGCTTTGCCAACCAACAACCCTTGTTTTACACTGGTTTAACAGACACTGTTCTTTTGAGTAGTGAACGGAACAATCTAAGAATCACTTATCGTATAAAACTGTAATCGCCCGGAGTTCTCCTTCCTATTGTATGATGTTTTCGTTATCTTTGCAAGACATTTTTGTTTATGAAATTTGAAAAAACAACTTTAATAGAAGATGATCAATACGGTGATGATCATGTTGGTGGAAGCGCTCAAACTCCCTTAAGAGACGATGCCTTTGTATTGTCCAACGAAGAAAAGATCACTATCATTCAAGAAAAAGTAGGCGAAATCCTACACACCCTTGGGATGGATTTAACCGATGATAGCCTCAAAGGGACGCCAAAGCGCGTGGCTAAAATGTTTGTACAAGAAACCTTTAGTGGTTTACACCCAGAAAACAAACCCAAAGCATCCACATTTGACAACAAATATAAATACGGAGAGGTTTTAGTCGAAAAAAACATCACCCTATACTCCACTTGCGAGCACCACTTACTTCCAATCGTGGGTAAGGCACATGTTGCCTACATTTCTAACGGCACGGTAGTTGGTTTATCAAAAATGAATCGCATTGTACAATATTTCGCCCAAAGACCTCAAGTACAGGAGCGCTTAACGCTTCAGGTTGTAGAAGAACTACAAAAAGTACTCAACACCAAAGATGTAGCCTGTGTGATCGATGCAAAGCATTTGTGTGTAAACGCACGAGGAATCAACGACATTTCGAGCAGTACAGTTACGGCAGAATTTGGCGGGCAGTTTAAAAACATCGAAAAGAGACGCGAGTTTCTTGATTACATCAAATTAGAAACTGAATTTTAATGTCCACTCTATCGGTCTATAATTCGCTTAGCGGCAAAAAAGAAGTATTCACTCCCATTACCAAAGATTATGTCGGCATGTACGTCTGTGGCCCAACCGTATACAGTAATGTACACCTAGGCAACTGCCGAACATTCATGTCCTTTGATCTGATTTTTCGTTATCTCAAACACTTGGGGTACAAAGTTCGCTATGTCCGAAACATTACCGATGCTGGTCATTTGGAAAACGATGCAGACGAAGGGGAAGATCGCATAGCAAAAAAAGCACGGATCGAAAAAGTTGAACCCATGGAAGTTGTACAGCGTTACACAGTCGATTTTCACCAAACACTTGAGAAGTTTAACAACCTCCCGCCTAGCATTGAACCTACAGCAACCGGACACATCATCGAGCAAATTGAGATCATTAAAGGAATTATAGATGCTGGTTTCGCCTATGAAATAAATGGATCGGTTTACTTTGACGTGATCAAGTTCAACGAAGTACAAACATACGGTAAATTGAGTGGACGCAAAATTGAAGACTTGATTCACAATACGCGTTCTTTGGATGGACAAAGCGACAAGAAAAACCCACAAGACTTTGCGCTTTGGAAAAAGGCAGAACCACAGCACATTATGCGCTGGCCCTCTCCTTGGAGTGATGGTTTTCCGGGTTGGCACCTTGAATGTACTGCAATGAGCACTAAGTACTTGGGAGAACAATTTGATATACACGGCGGTGGGATGGACTTAAAATTTCCACACCATGAATGTGAGATTGCCCAGGCCGAAGCCATCAATAAAAAGTCTCCCGTAAACTATTGGCTACACGCTAATATGCTTACCCTAAACGGTAAGAAAATGGCCAAGTCTACCGGTAACAACATATTGCCCGACGAAATGTTTAGTGGAAAGAATGAAATCTTTTCTAAAGCCTTCTCTCCGGCAGTAACCCGTTTTTTCTTACTTCAAGCACACTACAGGAGTATTGTGGATTTGAGTGAAGATGCATTGCTTGCCTCCGAAAAAGGCTTTCAACGCTTGACCGAGGGAATAGATGTTTTACAAAAACTAGAAGGGTCTGGTAGTACGACTAATTTTGACATCGCTGCTTGGGAGGAAAAATGCTACGCAGCAATGAATGATGATTTCAATAGCCCATTGTTGATTGCTCAATTATTTGATGCTGTGAAATTCATTAACGCAGCAAACAACAAGACAGAAACGATTTCCAAGGATGACCTTAGTCGTTTACAACGACTTATGAAGGACTTTATCGAAGATGTCTTGGGTCTTGTTTTACATCAAGAAGAAACAGACGATAAAATCACCACTGCTCTTGAAGGAACCGTTAATCTTTTAATCGATATTCGTAAAAAAGCGAGGGACAATAAAGATTTTGCAACTTCTGATGCTATTAGGGATCAATTACTTGCATTGGGTGTGCAACTCAAAGATGGAAAAGACGGGACAAGCTTTTCAGTTTAGCCCATGAAAAACCCACTACAGTCATTGTTTATACTTCTGATAAGAGGATATCAACGTTTTATATCTCCACTATTACCGCCTACTTGCCGTTATTCTCCCAGTTGTTCTCATTATGGCATTGATGCGCTTAAAAAGCATGGCGTTTTTACAGGAAGTTGGCTAACCATTAAGCGGATTCTTCGTTGTCATCCATGGGCAAAAGGAGGATACGATCCTGTTCCCTAAGTTCTTCTAATTCTAAAATAATTTCGATACTTTTATACAAAATCCAACCTCATTATGTTCTTACTTAAAATTCAATGGGAACCAACTAGTACCCTTTTCAATATAGGGAGTTTTGGCGTTCACTATTACAGCCTTATGTTCGTTCTCGCCTTTAGTTTGGGGCTGTACATCATGAAAAAAATGTATGAAAAAGAAAAGGTGAATACAGAAACATTAGAGAATCTATTGTTTTATGTTGTTATTTCCACTCTACTCGGAGCGCGCTTAGGCCATGTTTTCTTTTATGACTGGGCCTATTATCAGCAACACCTCATCGAAATATTATTGCCCATTGCAAGTGATTCAGCGGGAGGATACTCTTTTGTCGGTTTTAGAGGCTTGGCAAGTCATGGTGCTGCCATTGGAATATTGTTGGGGGTTATTTTATATCAACGCAACGACCCCTACAAGCCTTTACTTTGGATATTGGATCGGATGATTATTCCACTTACCCTTGGTGCAGGATTTGTGCGTATTGGAAACTTTTTCAACTCAGAGATTGTTGGGAACTATACGGGGAACAATTTTGGCGTAGTTTTCGTCAATCGAGGAGAAATATTACCCCGTCACCCGGCACAATTGTATGAAGCAATTGGTTATATTTTATTGTTTTTCTTTCTACGCTATCTCTACCAGAAAGGTGTTAAACGCCAAGATGGATTTATTTTAGGGGTCTTTATGAGCATCTTATTTAGCATACGCTTCTTGGTTGAATTTGTCAAAGTTAGCCAAGGTGGGTTTGAAACTTTCTTACCGGCCCTTTCTACTGGTCAATGGCTGAGTGTTCCCTTGATTATTGCGGGAATCATCGTAATGAACAATAAGAAGACCGTAAAAACAGTATAAATGACTTTGACGCTAGAACAATGGCAATACCCTATTGGGCGTTATCAAGATAAAGCCCACTATACATCGGCGGAGATTCAGCAAGCCATAGAAGTACTGAGCGAATTCCCTGAAAAACTTTCATCCATCCTCTCCCGTTGCAGTGAAGAAGATTTGGACAGTCCTTATCGACCTGGAGGGTGGAAAATCAGTCAATTGGTACATCATGTTGCGGACTCACACATGCAGTCCTATATCCGTTGTAAATTTGCCTATTTAGAGGATCGACCAACCATCATGAACTATCAAGAGCAAGATTGGGCAGAAAAAAGCCCAGAGGCCTTATCTAACGATGTTAAAGCGAGTTTAAAAATCATTGCGGGCATCCACCAAAGGTGGACCGCTTTTTTCGCACTGCTTGGGCCAGGAGATTTCAAAAAAACTTACCTGCATCCAGAGCGCGAAAAACCTTTTGAACTTGCAGAAGTTGTGTGTTTCTATGCCTGGCATGCGCAACATCATCTGGCGCATATTATTCAATTCAAACAACATCAGACATAAAAAAATCCCGGTTATACCGGGATTTTTTTATAATGAAAAGTGAACATCAGTTCAATTAAGCCTTGTCTTCTTGCTCTTTATTTTGAGTATCAAACATAACTGGCGTTGCAATGAAGACAGAGGAATAGGTACCTACCAATACCCCTACAATTAATGCAAACATAAAGCCTCGGATAGATTCTCCTCCGAAAATAAAGATAGCTAACAACACCAATAAGGTGGTTAAAGAAGTATTCAATGTTCTGCTCAAGGTAGAGTTCAATGCTCCATTAACTTTATCGCTTAAGGTCCATTTTGGATGATCATTGGTGTATTCACGTATACGGTCAAACACAACTACTGTATCATTCAAGGAGTACCCAATTACCGTCAGAATTGCAGCAATAAAGGCTTGGTTGATTTCCATGTTGAAAGGCATAAAGCTATAGGTCAACGAGAATATTCCCAAAACAATTAACACGTCATGGAAAACAGCGGCTACTGCACCCAAAGAGAACTGCCATTTGCGGAAACGCAATAAGATGTACAAGAACACAACAATTAAGGAACCGATGACCGCTAAGTATGAGTTCTTCTTGATGTCATCTGCAATGGTTGGTCCAACTTTAATGGAGGACATAATTCCTACTGTTTTGTCGTCTGCACCATTTACAAAGGCATCGTACGAAAGACCTTCTGGTAAGAACGATTGTAAGGAAGCATATAACTTGGTGTAAATCTCTTGATCAATTGCCGATCCTTCTTCGTCAATCTTATATTTAGTGGTGATTTTCAACTGGTTGTCATCACCATAAGTTTTCGCTTCGGCACTACCAAAGGTTTCAATGAGACTCGATTCAACCTCGGTTGGGTTCATTACTTGGTCAAAACGTACTGTGTACGAACGACCTCCCACAAAATCAACTCCTTGGTTTAGACCGTTGATTGACAAAGAGGCTAAACTCAAGACAACTAAAACACCAGAAATGATATAAGCTACTTTACGCTTTTGCAGGAAGCTAATGCTCATGTTTGTAAACAAACTTTCAGTAGCTTTTGTGGAGAAGCTTACACTTTTCCCTTTAAACAAACGACCATCTACGAACAAGCGCGTGATGAAAATTGCTGTAAATAAAGACGTCCCAATTCCGATGAGTAAGGTTGTTGCAAAACCTTTGATTGGTCCAGTTCCGAAGATGAATAAAATTAAAGCGGTTAATCCTGTAGTAATGTTTGCATCTAAGATGGAAGAAAGGGCGTTGTTAAACCCATCAGCCACAGATTTAAGTGCACCTTTTCCTTTGCGTAATTCTTCGCGAATTCGCTCAAAAATAAGCACATTCGCATCGACTGAAATACCAATGGTCAATACAATACCTGCAATGCCAGGAAGGGTGAGCACGGCTCCAAGACCGGCTAAAATTCCAAAGATCAAAAGGATGTTCAAGGCCAATGCAATATCAGCATAGATTCCTGATGAGCCATAGTAAAAGATCATCCATAATAAAACGATGATCAAGGCGATTCCAAACGAGTAGATACCACTCTGAATGGCTTCTTTACCTAGAGATGGTCCTACAATTTCAGATTGAATAATTTCAGCTGAGGCAGGTAGTTTACCGGCACGTAAAACATTGGCTAAGTCAATCGCTTCATTGAGTGTAAAGGTTCCTGTTATTTCAGAACGTCCACCGGCAATTGCACCGTTGTTTACACCAGGAGCAGAATAAACAACATCATCCAATACAATTGAGATATTGCTTCCTTCTTTAAAGGCTTTCCCAGTCATGTTTTCCCAAATACGGGCTCCTTTTGAATCCATTTGCATGGATACTGCTGGTTGCCCCAATTGGCTATAGGTTTGTACTGCGTCAACAATTACTCCCCCGCTCAATGGAGGAACGCCATCGCGATTTGATTTGATCAGGTAAAGGTCTACCAAGTCAGCATTTGGATTAGGTTTTCCCCAGGCAAAATTCACATAACGTAAATTCTGTGGCAGTAAACGGCGAACTTCAGGAAGATCTAAATAGCCTTTTACTTCATCCATATCTTTCTTAGAGAACTGAGCTAATACTGGTCCTCCTTGGTAGCCATATCCACGGATTAAGTCCAAGATAGGGTTTCCTGCAGCAGGTGTAATTGAATCTTGTGCTTCAACATCAGCTAATAAATCATCAATGGCCGATGCAGCTGCATCAGCATCGTTTTCTTTTGGTTCAGCTGCTTGCATCTCTTTCACCAACTCATTGGCTTGAGAAAGGAAACTGAAAAATTGATCGTTTTTGAAGGTTTCCCAAAACTCTAGCTGAGCTGTACTCTGCAAGAGATTTTTAACACGCTCAACATCTTTTGCACCGGGAAGTTCAACAAGAATTCTTCCTGAAGTTCCTAAACGCTGAATATTTGGTTGGGTAACCCCAAACTTATCGATACGCTTACGTAAAACTTCAAAAGCAGAAATGATGGATTCATCAATTTTACGACGAATGATTGGACGAACTAGCTCGTCATTCATTTCAAAATTGATTTGATCACTCAATGTTCTGTTTGCAAAAATATCTGGATCAGCAAGATTGGTTGATCCTTTGATTTCATCAAAGGCAACAAAAAACGATTCAACATAAGGATCATCTGTATTCTTTTGTAGCAAATCAGCTCCGTCTAGGGCTTTATTGAAAACAGGGTTTTTGGTATTGTCTGCCAATCCCTTCAAGATATCACGAACAGAAATTTGAAGAATTACGTTAATTCCTCCTTTTAAGTCCAATCCTTTGTTCAACTCTTTCCCTTTGGCATCGTTATAAGAAGTAAAGCCGTAGAGCGATTGAGCTCCAATTGAATCCAAATACTGGGCTTCTGCATTTTCGCGAAGCGCGATAAAGTCTGGCTGATCTTCTCCAATGGTTGCTGCCGCATAAGACTTTGCTTTAGCTTCTTGGTTACTTGCTATAAAAGTGAAAGAAAGTTGGTAAATACTAACGATTCCGAAGAGGAATGCGAATAGTTTTATGAGTCCATTATTTTGCATGCTAATAATTTTAAGCGTTTTAAAGGCTCGCAAATATAAAGTTTACCGCATCATTTAGCAACTTTATACGCGAATTCAAATAAAAAAACCGCCAAAAGGCGGTTCTTTTGAAAGGTTTAATGAGAAATTGATCCCAAAGCGTCGTTCATTGTACGGACAGCTTGGGCACTTTTTGCAAATTTTTCTTGCTCAGCAGCATCCAAGTGAACATCAACGATGGATTCGACACCATGCTTACCAATGATACAAGGAACACCAATACAAATGTCTTCTTGACCGTATTCTCCTTCAAGATAAACAGAACAAGGAATCATACGCTTTTGATCATTAATGATACTGTCTACAAGATAAGCTACAGAAGCTCCTGGTGCGTACCATGCTGATGTACCTAGCAATTTTGTAAGTGTTGCGCCGCCAACCATGGTTGCAGCTGCTACTTCTTCCATGGCTTCAGTGGTGAGGTGCTGGCTTACTGGAGTACCATTATAACTTGCCAAGCGTGTCAATGGAATCATGGTTGTATCACCGTGACCACCAATCACCATTCCTTGAATATCATTCGCAGGCTTGTCTAGCGCTTTGGATAAATAGGTTTTAAAACGAGAGCTGTCGAGTGCACCCCCCATTCCAATAATTCTATTTTTAGGCAAACCAGTTGCTTTGAGGGCTAAATATGTCATTGTATCCATTGGGTTAGAAACCACCACAATGATTGCTTCTGGAGAATGAGCCAAAATACTTTCAGCCACAGACTTTACAATCCCAGCATTAATTCCAATTAGTTCTTCACGCGTCATTCCTGGCTTTCTTGGAATTCCAGACGTTATGACTACAACATCACTCTTTGCAGTAGCTGAATAATCATTGGTCACTCCCGTAATGCGAGTATTGAATCCCAGGGTTGTAGCAGTTTGCGTCAAATCCAAGGCTTTCCCTTCGGCAAAACCTTCTTTGATATCGAGTAAAACAACTTCACTTGCAATTCGTTTAATTGCAATGTATTCTGCACATGAGGCTCCAACATTTCCTGCCCCTACTATGGTTACTTTCATTTTAGTTTAGTTTAAAAATTAGTTTGCGATGCAAATTTAGGCATCAATATTTGCATAGACTGCATTACGTTCAATAAAATCACGACGTGGTGGCACTTCGTCTCCCATCAACATGGAAAAAATACGATCTGCTTCACTCCCACTATCAATGGCTACTTGACGCAAGGTTCTAAATTCAGGATTCATGGTCGTATCCCACAACTGCGTGGCATTCATTTCTCCCAAACCTTTGTAGCGCTGAATACTAGCTCCTTGCCCATATTGCTGCATCAATAGATCGCGTTGATCATCATTCCATGCATATTCTTTCTTTGCACCTTTTTTCACCAAATAAAGGGGTGGTGTGGCGATGTATACATAGCCCGATTCTACCAATTCGCGCATGTAGCGGAAAAAGAAGGTGAGAATTAGGGTCGAAATGTGACTACCATCGACGTCGGCATCACACATGATGACTACCTTGTGATAACGCAATTTTTCTAAGTTAAGTGCCTTACTATCCTCTTCGGTTCCAATGGTTACACCAAGGGCTGTATAGATGTTTCTAATTTCCTCATTTTCAAAAACCTTGTGTTGCATGGCTTTTTCTACATTGAGAATTTTTCCTCTCAGGGGCAAAATTGCTTGAAATTTTCGATCACGACCTTGTTTGGCTGTTCCACCTGCCGAGTCTCCCTCTACGAGAAACACTTCACAACGAGCCGGATCTTGTTCAGAACAGTCAGAGAGTTTTCCGGGTAAACCACCTCCACTCATCACCGTTTTTCGCTGTACCATTTCACGTGCCTTTCGAGCAGCATGTCGGGCTTGGGCCGCTAGAATAACCTTCTGGACAATTGTTTTGGCATCGTTCGGGTTTTCTTCCAAATAGTTTTCTAACATCTCGGAAACGGCCTGCGAAACGGCAGCCGTAACCTCTCTGTTCCCTAACTTGGTTTTGGTCTGCCCTTCAAATTGTGGCTCAGCAACTTTGACCGAAATAATGGCGGTCAGTCCTTCACGGAAGTCATCTCCACTGATCTCAAATTTTAATTTATCGAGTAAGCCAGAACCATCAGCATACTTCTTTAACGTAGAGGTTAGCCCTCTTCTAAAACCAGAAAGGTGGGTTCCTCCTTCGTGGGTATTAATATTATTTACATAAGAATGTAAATTCTCTGAGAAAGATGTATTGTACACCATGGCAACCTCAACAGGAATGCCATTTTTCTCACCCTCAATAGATATTACATCTTTGATGATCGATTCTCGGGTTTCGTCCAAGAAGGTGATAAATTCTTTCAATCCTTCTTTTGAATGAAAAGTTTCGCGAATGATTTCCCCTTTCTCATCTGTACGACGACTGTCTTCCATATGAATGGTAATCCCCTTGTTCAGGTAAGACAATTCGCGCATACGACTGGCGAGGGTGTCATAGCTATATTCTAGAGATTGTTGGAAGATCTGTGGATCTGGCTTAAATGTGACGGTGGTCCCTCTCTTGTCCGATGAACCTGCTTCACGCACAGCATAAAGTGGCTTTCCACGTTCATATTCTTGCTCCCAAATTTGACCGTCACGATAAACCGTTGCTTTGAGTGATTCTGAAAGTGCATTCACACAAGAAACCCCAACCCCGTGTAATCCACCCGAGACTTTGTACGAATCTTTGTCAAATTTTCCACCAGCACCAATTTTGGTCATCACAACTTCAAGAGCGGAAACCCCCTCTTTTTTATGGATCCCAACAGGAATACCACGACCATTGTCATGGGTAGTAATCGAATTATCTTCGTTAATGGTGACGGTAATGGCGTCACAATGGCCAGCTAGTGCCTCATCGATAGAATTATCAACAACTTCATAGACCAAGTGGTGCAATCCTCTTGTCCCTACATCACCAATGTACATCGAAGGTCGCATGCGTACATGTTCCATTCCTTCAAGTGCCTGAATACTATCCGCAGAATACTGTGGACCTTGTGGTGTTTCACTCATAATATTTGGTTTTTTAATGTCAATTCTTGGCTTAACTCAAATATACTGAATAAAGTCCGCAAAAGCCTGTAAATACTGGGCTCAATACGTCGAAGTTATCAACATTTTCTGTGAATAAAAGTCCTAAAAAAAGGGGCGAATTACCCCTCTTTAATTTCATATCGAAAAACCTACTCATCGTAAGCGTCATCGTGGACTTTTGCCACTGCTCTTCCGCTCGGATCGTTCATGTTTTTGAAGGCTTCGTCCCACTCTAAAGCTACAGGAGTACTGCAGGCAACTGAGGGTACGGAAGGCACGCACAATGCGGCTGTTTCACTTGGGAAGTGCTCTTCAAAAATACTGCGGTAATAAAACTCCTCCTTGTTCTGGGGTGTTTGCGCAGGGAAACGATAGTGTGCATTGGCCATTTGCTCATCGGTTACAGCCTCTTCTACCACCTCTTTGAGGGTATCTATCCAATCGTAGCCAACCCCGTCGGAAAACTGCTCTTTTTGGCGCCAAGCGACACTTTCTGGGAGATATTCTTCAAAAGCTTTACGAATGACCCATTTTTCCATGCGCTCTTTGTTGATCATTTTGTCTTGTGGATTGATACGCATGGCAACATCCATAAACTCTTTGTCTAAGAAAGGAACCCGACCTTCTATTCCCCAAGCAGCCAATGATTTATTTGCTCTAAGGCAATCGTACTGGTGCAATTTATCTAATTTACGTACTGTTTCTTCATGAAAATCTTTGGCTGTTGGTGCTTTGTGAAAATACAAATAGCCACCAAATAATTCATCAGCTCCCTCTCCAGAAAGGACCATTTTTATGCCCAAGGCTTTAATCGCTCTTGCCATAAGGTACATGGGAGTGGATGCGCGTATGGTAGTGATATCATAGGTTTCTAAATGATAGACAACATCCCGAATAGCATCCAAACCTTCTTGGATGGTGAATTTGATTTCGTGGTGCACGGTACCAATGTGGTCGGCTACCTTTTGTGCTGCCGCCAAGTCAGGAGAACCCTCTAAACCAACAGCAAAGGAATGCAGTTGTGGCCACCAAGCAGCTTGCTCATCATCTGACTCTACACGCTTAGCAGCATATAGTTTTGCTAGGGCAGATGTTACAGAAGAATCTAAGCCTCCGGAAAGTAAAACTCCATAGGGCACATCACTCATCAATTGACGTTTTACGGCAGCCGATAAGGCGTCATGCAACGCATCAATGCTAGTTGTGTTATCTTTTACTGCATCGTAGTCCATCCAATCACGGGAATACCATTGCACAGGTGCTTCTTCAGTGCTCAGATAATAATGCCCTGGAGGAAATAACTCAATTTTAGCACACACCCCTTCTAAAGCTTTAAGCTCGGAAGCAACATAAAAAGTTCCATCTGCGTCCCAACCCATGTAGAGGGGAATAATTCCCATGTGATCGCGAGCGATAAAGTAAGTATCTTCTTGGGTATCGTATATGGCAAAACCAAAAATACCGTTCAGCTCATCCATGAAGGCTGGGCCTTTTTCTTGGTACAAGGCTAAGATTACTTCACAATCGGACTCAGTAGAAAAGCTATATTTATCTCCTAATTGCTCACGCAATTCTTTGTGATTGTATATCTCTCCATTCGCCGCGAGCACATAACGCCCATCTTGACTAAACAACGGCTGATTACCAGAAGTTGGATCAACAATCGCCAAACGTTCATGTCCAAGAATTGCTTTTTCATTGGAAAATATTCCGCTCCAGTCCGGACCGCGGTGACGAACTCGTTTTGACATCTCCAATACCTGAGGACGTAAATCTTCTGCTGCTTGCTTTAAATCAAAGGCACATACAATACCACACATAGTTTATAAATTTTAGACAAATCTATGTGTAGTTGTAGACTATAGAG
>JAKMEK010000096.1 GCA_022425945.1 Flavobacteriaceae bacterium | reverse complement strand
CTTCTTGGTAACCATTAAAGTATTGAACAATTAATCTTTTTTCTCCAAAGAAAAGTATTCTGTTGTTCCCTCCCAATCCGGATCAGCAGCACCGATCCAAGAAGCAGTTTCAGGGTCTTTGGCAATGGCATGTATGCGTCCAAAACGGGCAACTTCTTCAATGTATTTTACTGGATATTCAGCAGGGTTTAAGGCTGCGTTAACTGTTTTTACTGTTGCATGATCTTCTACCCACAAACTGTCTTGAAAAGGATAAACCCGGGGTAAAAAAACGGCATTATCCAAGGAATGTTTTTGTCCCAAAAATCGACTAATCACTTGGGTTACAGCCGTCACAATTCTGCTTCCCCCGGCTGCACCCAGTGCCAGTACCAAGGCGCCATCTTTGGTTACAAGCGTTGGCGTTATATGAGAATTTGCTCGGTCGCCGGGTTTATAATCGCCCAAGTAGCCCCCAAGCGTCACCGCATACAAAAATCCTAGTCCCTTAGTGGCTACTTTTGACCCCATATTGGGGCCAACAGTTTGGGTCAAGGAAACTGCATTCCCCCATTG
Source organism: Flavobacteriaceae bacterium (assembly GCA_022425945.1). GTDB lineage: Bacteria > Bacteroidota > Bacteroidia > Flavobacteriales > Flavobacteriaceae > Arcticimaribacter. The sequence continues at coordinate 49,618 of JAKMEK010000096.1, read as the reverse complement.
ATCGGCGGTTGTCAAATGAGTGGTATGCCCTTGTTTTACTGTCCAAGAAACAGGAGTGTTTTGGTCAAAATCAGCAGTAAATGTGTAAGCTTCTTCCCGTATTTTTTGGGCCAATTTAGCTGCATGCTCATAGGAAAGGATCAATGCCAAAGAATCTTGATTATCTTGTTTTTTGCGATAAGTATAGGCTATTTTCGTCGCCTCGCCTACTTCTTTCGCCCATTGTTCTTCGGATTGAATTCCCTTCAAATGATCAAGGATCTGTAAAATTTGTATGGTAATTGCACCGTATGACGGAAGGTATAAACTGTGAATATCGTGTCCATTAAATTTTCCATGAAGTACACGAGAGGACAACGCCTTGTAATTTTTTAAATCCTCTAGGGTCAGCATTCCTCCATTCGCCTGAATATCATCTACCATTTTTTGTGCCACGTATCCCTCATAAAAGCCTTTTTTACCTTTCTTTGCTATGGCTTTCAACACCTCAGCAAGGTCTTTTTGTACAATGCTATCTCCGGCTTTTGGAGCCTCCCCCTTTGCAGTCAAAAAATGATGTGCAGTTCCAGAAATGCTTTTGACTTTTTCAACTGCCTTTTGTTGGCGTAGTGCCTCACCGGGTAAAATTACATAGCCTTCTTCCGCTGCCTTGATGGCAGGAGCTAGCACTTGATTGAGCGACAAACTCCCTTGATCTTGGTGTAACTTAAGCAATCCTGCAACCACACCGGGAATTCCGATGGTCGGATAACCAAATGAATGTTTTTCAGCAGACGGAGTGTAATTCATGGGAACTTCCGTCGATGCATCTACTCCCTTGATTTCCCCTGTTTTTGTTTGATAAATGGCCTGTAGCCTACCCCCTATTCCACTCATGCTTGGTTCAACTACGGCAAGGGTAAAACCTGCTGCCACAGCGGCATCAAAGGCATTCCCGCCCTGAGTATACATTTGTTGTCCCGCTTTTGAGGCCAATGGATGCGCTGCTGAAATAACATTATTAGTATAATTGGGAATCGATTTAGGTGTACAGCCCAAAAAAAGAATAGAGCTAAAGCACATTAGGTAGAAAAAGGAAGTTCTTGGTTTCATCTAAAATGATTTTTGACTTGAATGTACTAAAAAGTAGAATGATTTGCCTGCAACATAGAGGATCATTGCAAAAATGCGTGAATATTAATACCATTCCCTGCTCAACGCCACCTAAGAAATTCGAAGAATTGAAAAATAAATTGTACATTTAGATAAACCAAACTAATTATGAATGAAATAGTTATCGTTGTCGTTGCTATTGTAGCCCTAATTGTTGGCGTTATCATTTATGGCGTCCTCAGCACCACCGCCGGCTATGAAGAAGATGTGAATAAAAATTATATCCCAGATCGTTTTGAACGCATGTTGGGTATGGACCCCAAAAAAAAGGAAGACGCTGACTCCTGATCTTCCCGTTCAGCTCAACGCTTATCATCCTCCAAAGAATGTTTGGATAATCTGACATTTAATACTAGATTTACACGCTAGAATTAATTGAATTTCAATTTAATTAAAATTCACGAAACAAAAAGTTAATTAAAATACCCATCATGGAAGCATATATTTATGACGCTATCCGAACCGTTCGCGGGAAAGGAAACAAAAAAGGAGCACTAATTGGTGTGACCCCAACAGAATTAGCCAGACAATCGCTCACCGCTTTACAAAGCAAGCATCAATTAGACACCAGTCTGGTCAATGATGTGATCCTGGGCTGTGTTGGACAAGTCATGGATCAAGGTGCCAACATTGCAAAATCTGCTGCACAAGCCTCTGGTTATGGTGATCACCTTTGCGGGGTAACCTTAAACCGTTTTTGCGGGTCTGGTCTAGAGTCGATGAATCAAGCCGCAGCTTATATCAAATCGGGCTTCCGTGACTTAATTGTTGCTGGTGGAGTAGAAAGTATGTCACGTGTGGCCATGGGATCAGACGGTGCGGGGATGTTTATTGACCCTACCCTCGCTATTCCTGGAAACTTGGTTCCTCAGGGAATTTCAGCGGATTTGATCGCTTCTAAATACGGCTACACCCGAGAAGCTACAGATGAATTTGCGGCCGAATCTCAGCGCCGCGCAGCTGAAGCAAACGCAAAGGGTTATTTCAAATCGCGTATTGCCATTAAAGATCAAAATGGAACAGATATCTTAACCACCGATGAAAATATTCGTCCTGGAACGACTGCAGCTTCTTTAGCAGGACTTCCGCCTGCTTTCCAAATGATGGGTGCTATGGCTGGTTTTGACGATGTTGCACTAGATAAATATCCAGAAGTTGAAACCTTACACCATGTTCACCACGCAGGAAACTCTTCTGCTATTGTAGACGGTGCAGCCATCTCTTTAATTGGTAGCGATGAAGCTGGAAAAAAAATGGGCTTAAAGCCGCGTTTTAAAATCCGTACTGCAGCCATTGACGGGACCGACCCCACCATTATGCTCACTGGGCCAGCCCCAGCTACGCGCAAAGCGTTAAAACAAGCAGGCATGAACATCGGTGATATTGACTTGATCGAGGTAAACGAAGCCTTTTCTGCAATCCCAATGTTATTCATGGAAGAAATGGGCATTGACAGCAGTAATGTGAATGTGAATGGGGGCGCTATCGCCATGGGGCATCCACTAGGAGCTACCGGCTGTATGCTAGCAGGAACATTGATGGACGAATTAGAACGCCGTGACCTAAACACGGGATTAGTCACCTTATGTATCGCTGGAGGAATGGGAATTGCTACCATTATCGAGCGGGTATAATTTTTAAGCTTTACTTACAAATATGGAAAATATTCAAGATAAATTATTATCGTTTAGTGTCGATACCGACGGGATTGGAACATTAGTGATCAATCAAACCGAAAATTCGGCTAATCTCTTTTCTGAAGATTTTATCAAACGTTATGTCGAAGTAGCCCATGCGGCCATCGCAGATGACAGCGTTAAAGGAGTAATCGTAACATCAGGGAAACCCATCTTTATGGCTGGAGCAGATTTACGTGCACTACTAAAAGATATCCCAGACAAAGGTGCCTTTACACAAACCATCCTTGAAATGCACAAAGGGATGCGTGAAATTGAAACTGGAGGAAAACCTTTTGTGGCTGCCATCAATGGTACAGCACTAGGCGGAGGCTTAGAACTTTGTTTGGCATGCCATCATAGGATAGCCCTTAACTCAACCAAAATCAAAATCGGTTTCCCTGAAATTAAAGTAGGTCTATTTCCCGGTGGTGGAGGAACGGTAAAAGCACCTTATTTAATGGGAATTCAAACCGCATTGATGTACTTGCTTCAAGGAATTGAAGCACGTCCACCAAAAGCCTTAAAAGACGGTTTAATCGATGCTGTAGCTGAAACCGAAGAGGAAATGTTAGCCGCTGCCAAAGCATACATATTAGCAACGCCCAACCCTGTTCAGCCATGGGACAACAAAAAGCACAGAATTCCCGGTGGAAATATCTGGACCCCTAATGGAGTTCAGACCATGGTGGGCGCTTCTGGGAATGTAGGGAAATTGACACATGGCAATTACCCTTCGGCACAAAAAATCATTAAAGTGATTCACGATGGGATTCAAATTCCTGTTGATCGCGCCTTAGAGATTGAAGCACGTAACTTTACTGCAGCTGCTTCAACCCCTGAAGCTAAAAATATGATCCGCACAGGATTCTTTGCTATTCAAGATGCTGCAAAAGGAAAAGCCCGTCCTAAAGATCAACCTAAATACGAGATTGAGAAACTGGGAGTCTTAGGAGCTGGAATGATGGGTGCTGGGATTGCTTATGTTTCGGCTAAAGCAGGAATGAATGTAGTCCTAAAGGATGTAAGTCAAGAAGGGGCTGAAAAAGGAAAAGCTTATTCTACACAATTATTAGACAAAGCCATTGCAAAAAAACGCTCTACCCCTGAAAAGAAAGAAGCTTTATTAGCTAAAATCACCCCTACTGATGATCCTAAGGCAGTAGAAGGCAGTGACTTAATTATTGAAGCAGTATTTGAAAATGTTGAGTTAAAAGACAAAGTGACTAAGCAAACTGAAGCGGTTCTTGGGGAGGATAAGATCTATGGGTCAAACACCTCAACCATTCCAATCTCTTTGTTAGCAAAGTCTTCTGCTAGACCAGAAAACTTTATAGGAATTCACTTTTTCTCGCCTGTAGACAAAATGCCTTTAGTAGAGATTATCGTTGGAGAAAAAACGGAAGACAAAGCCATTGCAGCAGCAGTAGATTATACTGTTGCAATCAAAAAAGTCCCTATTGTGGTAAACGATAGTCGTGGCTTCTTTACCTCTCGCTGTTTTGGAACCTATGTTTCAGAAGGAATGTTCTTATTAGAAGAGGGTGTACCCGCTCCAATGATTGAACGTGTCGCGACAAAAATAGGGCTACCCGTAGGTCCCCTCGCAGTTCATGATGAGGTTTCTTTAACCCTATCTGTTCACATCTTTGAAAGTGATCCTGCAGAAAAAAGTGCAAGTGAAAAACGCTCTTATGCTATGGTGAAAAACTTAGTGGAGAATCACAATAGAACTGGAAAACGCGATGGAGCTGGTTTCTATGACTACCCAAAAGGGGGACAAAAGAAATTGTGGTCGGGGTTAAAGGAAATTTATACTCCAAATGTTAACGCAGTTTCTGAAGAAGACGTCAAGAAACGCATGCTTCACCGTCAAGTTTTAGAAAGTTACCGTTGTTTAGACGAAGGCGTATTACGTTCTACAACAGATGGAGACATTGGATCTATATTAGGATGGGGATTCCCCATCTTTACTGGGGGAGCACTCTCGTATATAGATTATGTAGGAATGGATAATTTTATTGCTGATTGTGATGCCTTTAAAGCATTGCACGGTGCGCACTGGGAGGTACCCCAAAGCCTTCGCGATTTAGCGGCCGCAGGAAAATCAATTCACGATTTCGGAAAATAAATACGAACTCATAGTAATAAAAAAAGCGCCTTTAAGGCGCTTTTTTTATGGTTCAAATTGACTGAAGATAATGTTGTTGACTACTTCAGCATGCTGCTCTATTTGTTCTTTGGAAAAAACTTCAGTTCCATATTGGCTTTTCATTAGCTGGGCAAGCATAAAGAAACTGCTAGAAGCACCAATAATTACTGAAATAAAATTCGCTCTTGGAATGGTTTTAAATTCTTTTAATGAATCCAAAGGCTCTTCAATGCTCTTTTCACCAAACCAAATGACAGGAGTAAATAGTTGTTCAATAAGATAAGTAGAACGCCAAGTATCATGTCCCATTTCCTGAAAAATGATTTTATACAAGGCTGGGTTTTCAGCTAAAAAATAAATGTACTGTCTAGTATAGGCTCGTAAGGCCATCGTTCCAGTTAAGTCGACATAGTAGCTTTTGATGTGCTCAAAACGATCGACTAATTTTTCACCTAAAAAACTCACCGCCTTTTTCCATAAATCTTCTTTGTTTTCAAATCGATAACTAATCAAGGGATTGGTCACACCAACCTTTTGCGCAACATCTTTGAGTTGAGCTCCTTCATATCCTTTTTCGGCAAAAACATCCAAAGCTGCAATAAGAATATCATTCAGATCTAGTGTTTGAGACAAACTTGGTCTTCCCCTTTTTCGCTTGGGGGCTTCGCTACTCGGCATAAAATAAATTTAGGTTAGCAAAATACTGCTTTTTTATGATTCGGATTGTAATTTTTGCGCAACAGCTTCTACCTCTTCCATAACACGCAATAAATTTCCGCCCCAGATTTTTTCAATCTCTTCTTGGGTATACCCTCGCTTGACCAATTCTTTTGTAACGTTTAGGGTTTCAGCTGCATCTTGCCAGCCTTCTATTCCTCCACCACCATCAAAATCTGAACTGATTCCAACATGATCAATGCCAATTTTATTTTTGATATAATCGATATGGTCTACAAAATCACTCACAGAAACGGGTGGGTATTCTTCCTTAACTGCAGCTATATCTGCGGCAGCTAATGCCAGCAATTCTTTTCGTTGTTCAATATAACTCTGCAAATCTGCAAAATCCAGGGCACGCATTTCATATTTATCCAAAACGGGAATTCCATGCTTTTTACCTACCGCTTTTAAAACAGAATCTTTTGCGGCATGATAGGCATTGTGCTTTTCTGTGTGTAAGTAAGAGCTGAAAGCAACCGTTTGCACAACTCCTCCACTTTCCTTGACCCACTCCAATTGCTCATCATCTAAATTTCTTGAATGATTACAAAGTGCACGAGCAGAAGAGTGCGAGGCCATGATGGGTGCTTTGGAGCCTTCTGCCATCTGGCGAATGGCTTCTTTGGAGGGATGAGAAATATCAACCATTATTCCATAATAATTCATTTCATCAATCACCTGCCTGCCTAACTCACTTAAACCATTATGCAAATACACACCGTCTTTTTCTCCTGTATTAGAATCCGACAATTGACTATGTCCATTATGAGCCAAGGACATGTATCGTCCTCCACGATCAAAGAACTTTTTCACATTAGAAAGGTCAGTGCCTACTGGATAACCATTTTCAATACCAATCATGGCTACTTTCTTCCCGCTTTTCCATATTCGTCTGACATCTGCTGCCGAAAGGGCCAACTCAATTTGGTCAGGCGCATAGTCGCTAACCAAACGATGAATGGCATCAAATTTATCGATGGCGTTTTGGGCTGCCTTTGCAAATCCACGAGTAGTGAGACTGTCCTGTCCGGTATAAACAATGAACCAAGAAACATCTAACCCTCCGGCATTCATGTTGGGAAGATTCACCTGCGAATTGGTTTTTTGGGTGTAGTTTAGTTCTTCCGTAAAATTCCCAACATCGATATCATCGTGGGTGTCTATGGTAATCACCGCTTTGTGAATTTTTTCTGCTTCAGTCATTTTAGGGCTAAGATTGTTTTGCTTGCAGCCAATGCTTGCTATCACAAACGTAAGAAGTGCAATTCGAGTTTTGTTTTTCATGATGGTAAGTTAAATCTATTAGAGCATAATTTAAGAAGATTTTATTTTATTGTAAGAAATTTATAAATTAGGTGAACAATTTCGTCACTTTGAATAAACTTACTCAATGGTCCTTGACTGCGGCACTAGCTGGCTTTCTATTCGGGTTTGACACTGTTGTCATTTCTGGTGCAGACCAAAAGCTTCAATCCCTTTGGGATTCCTCTGATCTATTTCACGGCTTTATCGTCATGGCTACTGCCTTGTGGGGTACTGTGGTTGGATCACTTCTTGGTAGTATTCCTACTCGAAAATTGGGACGTAAAAAAACACTCTTATGGATTGGTGTTTTCTACACCATTTCGGCCATTGGATCTGCTCTAGCAAATGATCCATTTATTTTTGCGTTCTTCCGTTTTATCGGCGGATTGGGTGTTGGTGCATCGACCATTGCCGCTCCGGCCTATATTTCAGAAATCGCTCCAGCAAAAAATCGCGGCAAGCTAGTAGGGCTTTATCAATTTAACATTGTTTTTGGAATACTCATTGCCTTTGTTTCTAACTATCTACTGGATGGAATTGGAGAAGAGGCGTGGCGCTATATGATGGGAGTCGAAGCTTTACCGGCTATTATTTATACTTTTTTGGTCATTAGCATTCCACAAAGTCCTCGCTGGTTGTACTTGCAGAAAAAAATAGTTGAAGCAAAAAGAATCATTTACAGTGCATACACTACTGAAGATGCAGAACAATTGATCCAGGAAATTTCAAAGGAACAAGACAAGGCTCCTAACAACGAAAGCATTTTCAATAAAAAATACCGATTGATTCTATGGTTAGCCTTCTTAATTGCTTTTTTTAATCAATTCTCAGGAATTAATGCTTTTTTATATTATGCTCCAAGAATATTTGAAGAAGGTGGATTAGGTGAGAGCACTGCTCTCTTGAGTAGCATTGGCATTGGTGTTACTAATCTTATTTTTACGCTAATAGGAATTAATTTCATTGATCGACTCGGACGTAAAATCCTCATGTACATTGGTTCAATTGGCTATATCATATCACTCTCTTTAATTACCATTTCTTTTTTCTTAGAATGGGAAGGTTTATCACTTCCAATCTTCCTTTTTCTTTTTATCGCCTCTCATGCGATAGGGCAGGGTGCAGTTATCTGGGTGTTTATTTCAGAAATATATCCCAATCATTTGCGTAGTGCTGGCCAATCTTTTGGAACTTCTACCCATTGGGTACTTGCAGCCATTATCCCTTCACTCGTTCCCGTTTTATTTACAAGCATAGGCGCAGGAGCTGTTTTTGCTGTCTTTGCTTTTATGATGGTTTTACAACTTGCTTTCGTGTATTTTTTGATGCCCGAAACAAAAGGAATTTCACTAGAGCAACTAAGTCAAAAATTAATCAATTAATGAAAAAGAAACTTTTTTTATTCTTGGGCGTGTTAATCGTATCCTGCCAAAACACCACTAAAAAAACAACTACAGTTGACCATGAAGAAAACTATCGACCTTCTTTCCATTTTACACCGAAAAACAATTGGATGAATGATCCCAATGGGATGTTTTTCTTCAACGACACTTATCATTTGTATTTTCAACATTATCCTGAAGGAAATGTTTGGGGTCCCATGCACTGGGGACATGCAACTAGCAAAAATTTAGTTGATTGGGAGGAGCAACCTATTGCCCTCTATCCAGATGAAATGGGCTATATTTTTTCAGGAAGCGCAATCGTTGACAGTAACAATACTTCTGGTTTTGGAAAGGATGGAAAAACACCTATTGTTGCCATCTTTACACATCATAATATGGACAAAGAACGTGCGAAGCAAATCGATGTTGAGACCCAAAGTATTGCTTACTCTTTAGACGAGGGGATGACATGGACCAAATATGAAGGAAACCCAGTGATAGAAAATCCTAAAATTCGAGATTTTAGAGACCCAAAAGTAACCTGGCATCAAGATACGGAGCAATGGATTCTTACTCTTGCAGCACATGACAATGTTCGTTTTTACTCCTCGCCCAATTTAAAAGAATGGACATACCTGTCTGACTTTGGACAAGATATTGGACACCACGGCGGCGTATGGGAATGCCCCGATTTATTCCCACTTAAAGAAAAAAATAGTGGCGAAACAAAATGGGTTTTATTGGTGAGTGTTAATCCAGGGGGACCAAATCAAGGAAGTGCAACTCAATATTTCATTGGATACTTTGACGGAGAAAATTTCACATTGGATCCAGAATTTGCAAACGAACTAGAACATCAAAACAATTTCTGGGTAGATTTTGGTCGCGACAATTATGCAGGTGTCACTTGGCAAAACACCAAAAAAGCAAACGGAAACAAACTCTTTATGGGATGGATGTCCAATTGGGATTATGCACAAGTTGTTCCTACCCAGAAATGGCGGTCTTCAATGACCATTGCTAGAGAGGTTGGACTGATAAATACTGAAAACGGCTATCGACTCACTTCAACGCCAGTCGAAAACGCCTTTGCGCTCTTACAAAAAAGTTCCGATCAGAATCAGGATTTAAATGGCTGGAAAAAGCTTGAATTGAATCCAAACTTCAATGAAAAAGTAGGCTATCGTCTTTCAAATCATCTTGGAGAAGTCCTTGAATTTGGATTTGATGCGAATACAAATCAGTTTTATGTAGACAGAACAGCAGCTGGAAGAAAAGACTTTTCTGAAAAATTTGCCCATAGAGTATCTTTCGCTCCTCGGATATCAAATGACAAAACCATAAAAGGTATCATGCTATTAGACAAAACCTCTATTGAACTTTTCTGGGACAATGGAACCACTATTTTTACTGAAATATTCTTTCCTAATGCTCCGTTTACACAAATGGAAAAATTTTAGAACACAGTGCATAAGAGGTTAAGAACTATATAAATTATGTCCAAAAATATCATTTGTTTTGGTGAGGTACTATGGGATGTTTTTCCAGAGGGTAAAAAAATTGGCGGGGCTCCGCTCAATGTTGCTTTACGCCTAAGCGCTTTAGGCCTCCAAACTACTCTTGTAAGTAAAGTGGGGAAAGATGATTTGGGAGAAAAACTACTTGATTTTGTAGAGCAAAATGGGTTGGATATCGATCACATTCAACAAACCAATCAATTTGACACAGGAAAAGTTATTGTCACTCTTGATGAGAAAGGTTCAGCCAGTTATGACATTGCCCAGCCTGCTGCATGGGATAAAATCGCTATTAGGCCGGAGCTTCTTGAAGCTGTCAAGAAGTATGATTTATTCCTTTTTGGAAGCTTAGCAACAAGAGATGAGGTATCGAAACAAACGTTATCCCAGCTTTTAACCATTGCATCTTTTAAGGTTTTTGATGTCAATCTTCGTCCACCACATTATACTTATGATTTGCTAGATGATTTAATGAAAGTCGCCAATTTCATAAAATTTAACGATGAGGAGTTGACAGAGATTTCCCAAAAAATGGGCTGTACCAGTTCTCAAGTGGAAAATCAAATCAAGCATATTGCCAAACACTCCAATACGCATAATATTTGTGTCACCAGAGGAAGTAAGGGTGCTTTATTGTATTTGGCAGGCACTTTCTATACACAAAAAGGGTTTCCCATTGAGGTAGCCGATACAGTTGGCGCAGGCGATTCTTTCTTGGCCACCCTACTAGAAGGTATCTTGACAAAACGCAGACCCGAAGAAAGCCTGGAACGCGCATGCGCAATGGGAGCATTGGTAGCTTCTAAACAGGGAGCAAATCCCAAAATAACAGAGAAAGAACTCATCGATTTCATCCAGACTTCGGCATAACAGAAGTTTGGTTTATCTTCGTAAAAAAAACAACCGTGTACGACTTCCTTCCACCCAATTGCACTGAGCTATCTACCACAACAGAATTAGGTCAATTCTTATCGCCAGAAGGGGTGTTGTATTTGGTGATGAATCGACCCCAAGTGCACAATGCCTTCAATGGAGAACAAATTGAACGCATAACGATTGCACTGGAAAATGCTGCAGAAAATGAACAGGTAAAGGTTTTGGTTCTTTGCGGAGCGGGGAATAATTTTTCAGCTGGTGGGGACATTAACTATATGAAAGCTATTGGGGACAATTCTTTTGAGGAAAACAAGGAAGATGCGCATGCGTTGGCTTTTTTAATGAGTAGCTTACACGAATTTCCTAAGCCCACGATTGCTCGTGTGAATGGAGCAGCTTTTGGCGGAGGAGTTGGCTTGCTTTGCTGCTGTGATATGGCTTTTGGAACAGCAGACACCAAAGTGTGTTTAAGTGAAGTGAAGATAGGAATGGTTCCCGCAACCATTGGCCCATATGTGATTAAAGCCATAGGACTTCGCAATGCCCACCGCTTAATGCTCACCGCAGAAGTAATGCAAGGACAGCAAGCAGTAGACTGTCAATTTTTGTCAGATATATTTAATGTCGAAACATTTAACGAGCAGCTCAATACTATTGCACATAAAATCAGCACTAATGCTCCTGCCGCACTAGAAATCACCAAGGCATTGTTACTCAATCTCGCCCATCAACCCATTGATGACGGTGTAATAGAGTATACGGCAGATGTAATCGCTACTGTTCGCGAATCTGAAGAAGGAAAAGAGGGTCTTGCTTCCTTTCTCGAAAAACGAAAGCCCAAGTTTTAGTTAGGATCAAAAAAAAAAATGCAACCCTTGAAAAGAATTGCATTTTGTACCTTGGGTGGGAATCGAACCCACACTCCCGAAAGAACTGGATTTTGAATCCAGCGCGTCTACCAGTTCCGCCACCAAGGCATGAAGGAGCACAAAATTAATCAAATAAATTTTAAGACCTAGAAAAACTGGCATTTAAAGTTAGAAAAGGCAAATAAATTTTTACATTTGCAATCCCTAATTAATGGAACCTAAAAGGATTAGGAAAAAAATGACAGAGGCGAAAATTTTTAGTTGCACACAAAGTGAAGACTTAGCGAAACAAATCGCAAAAAACTTCGGGATTCCTATGGGAAAGGTTGCGTTCTCTCGCTATAGCGATGGAGAATTTCAGCCCTCATTTGAAGAATCTGTTCGTGGTTCAAGAGTGTTCATCGTAGGATCTACCCATCCAAGTTCAGATAATTTGATGGAAATGTTATTGATGTTAGACGCAGCAAAACGCGCTTCTGCTCGACACATTACTGCTGTAATGCCCTATTTTGGTTGGGCACGTCAAGACAGAAAAGACAAACCACGTGTTCCCATTGGAGCAAAAATGATTGCTAAACTCTTAGAAACTGCAGGAGCTACACGCATCATCACCATGGATTTACATGCAGACCAAATTCAAGGGTTTTTCGAAAAACCAGTGGATCATCTGTTTGCTTCTACCATCTTTGTTCCTTATTTACAGAGTCTAAATCTAGACAACCTAACCATTGCATCTCCAGATATGGGTGGCTCGAAAAGAGCTTATGCCTATTCAAAGTTTTTGGGGAGCGATGTAGTTATTTGCTATAAACAACGTCAAAAAGCCAATGTAATTTCTCACATGGAATTGATTGGTGACGTAAAAGGAAAGAATGTTGTCCTCGTAGACGACATGGTAGACACCGCTGGAACGCTAACAAAAGCTGCTGAACTCATGATTGAACGAGGTGCACTTTCTGTACGTGCAGTATGTACCCATGGTATTTTATCTGGAAACGCACATGAGCGTGTTGAGAACTCCGCATTGGAAGAACTCATCATTACCGATACCATTCCACCTAAAAACGAAAGTCCCAAAATCAAAGTATTGAGTTGTGCAGAACTCTTTGGTTCTACCATGAAAAGTGTGCACCTCAACAAATCAATTCACGAAAATTTTATCAATTAAATCAATATGAAATCAATTACAATTAACGGATCTAAAAGAGAAAGCGTAGGCAAGAAAGCTACAAAAGCCTTACGCAATGCTGAGATGGTTCCCTGTGTTTTGTATGGCGAAAAAGAGCCTATACACTTTGCAGCGAAAGAACTCGATTTCAGCAAATTAATTTACACGCCAAACGCACACACGGTGGTGATCAAAACAGAAGAGGGAACATTTGATGCTGTTTTGCAAGACATTCAGTTTCACCCTGTAACTGACAAAATTCTTCACATCGACTTTTATCAGTTGAACGAAGGAAAAGAAATTTCAATCAACATCCCTGTTGTTGTTGAAGGAGCGGCTCCTGGTGTTTTAAATAGTGGAGGAACATTAATCCTTAACAAGCGTAAACTTCGCGTTCGTGCACTTCCAAAAAATTTACCAGATGTAATTGTTGCCAACATTTCTGAATTGAAACTTGGAAACAAATTATACACTGCACAACTTGCATCTGATGACTATTCTTTCTTGCACCCAGACAACACGGTTGTTTGTCAAGTGAAGGCGTCTAGAACATCTGTTAAAGATGAAGATTCTACGGAAGAAGCAGCTGGTGAAGAAACTGCAGAAGCTGCAGAATAATTTACTTTTTTGCATAGAATATAAAAGCATCTGTGGTTAATCCCCGGATGCTTTTTTTATTTTTACACCGACATGGCTTTCTTAAACTGGCTTTTCGGAAAAAGAACAATAAACTCAAATCCTGGAGAGGTGAAGAAATATTTAATTGTTGGCTTAGGTAATATCGGTACAGATTATGACAATACACGCCACAACATTGGCTTTGATGCCCTAAATGCTTTCGCCAAAAAAAAAGAACTCACCTTTGAAGAATTGCGCTACGGAGCAATGACCAAAACACGTTTCAAAGGAAGACTCATTTACCTTCACAAGCCTTCTACTTTTATGAACAATAGTGGAAAAGCTGTGCGTTATTGGGCATTGAAAGAAAATATTCCTTTGGAAAATATTTTAATCATTACGGATGATCTCAATCTACCTTTTGGAACACTTCGCCTAAAAACAAAAGGAAGTGATGGAGGACACAATGGCTTGAAAGATATTCAAGCGCAGCTTAACACTCAAAACTATGCTCGCCTTCGATTTGGAATACATTCAGATGATAAAGGCTATGATACGGTAGATTTTGTGTTAGGGAAATGGTCTGCCAGTGAACAAACACTTTTGAATGAACGTTACGAAATGATTGAAAAAATCATTTTTTCATTTGCCACGCAAGGTCCACAAAACACGATGAACCAATTCAACGGAAAATAATCCCCTAGGGGGTTGTTTGAAAGTAAAAATAGGGAGAAATGGACGTATTATCCAATTCATCTCGGGTTGTGATTTGCCACACATAAGAAGTATTTGCTTCCAAACGAGCAGTATAACTGGTTAATTGAATGTTGGCAGCGACTTCATTTAGCCCCTCTACACTTATTCCAATCGCAACGCTGTAGCTAGCAATATCGTTATCCAAATCGAGACCTGACCAAGACAAAAGAGCTTCACCATCGGTCAATTCAATAATTTCATTCATTTGTGGCGAAAGAAGTTTAGCAGGGAAAGGAACGTGGCTAACTTGTTGAAGTCCCTCTAAATAAAAACGTCTAGACTCACTTGCGGCTTCCTCATTACTAGCATTAGATGAACTGATTACTTGCCAACGATAAGGTGCCCCTCTGTCTAAAGTTAAAGAAGCAACTGTTTGCTCTGTTCTAACAGAAACTTGTTCCTGACTCACTAAATTGACTACCTTAAGTGTATAGGTGTCTGTATGTAGCGCCTCGCCCCAACTAAAGGAGACCCTTGCAGTTGCAGCATTAACAGAAACATACAAGCAACTTTGATCAGCCTCTGGTAATTGAAGAAGAGTTGCTTCGGGAGCAGGAATAGGGTCTTTACAGGCGACTAAAAACAAACACAACAGGAAGTATACTTTTTTCAATGGTCTCATTGTTTAATGAATCTAAGGGTTTCTTCTGACAGAGCTGTATGTACTTTTACAATGTAACTTCCTTGTGCCAATTGATTTACATCGATTGCAATTTGACGTAAAGCATCTTCTAAAAGATATTCACCCTGATAACTTTTGTTGCCCTGAATATCATAGATGAAAATTTCTGCACTGGGTGCAGTACCTCCGACCAAAATAGATAGCTCCTCACTGACTGGATTAGGATATAATAACGAAGGCTCATCGACATAAATTAACTCTTTGTATTCACCTTGACAACTAAGTGGTGTTTTCACCGTAATGACGTTCAAGCCTTTTATCAATGGCAGTGTCTTCTCGGAAAGATCACTTGCCTCAAACTCGAGCTCGTTTAACCCAATAATATATTTTTTGCTTCCACTGAGGTCAAGGGTAACCTTGGATGCAGCCGCATTTATTTTTGCACTTACGGTAAGTGGAGCAGGCTCTAATATTGTTACCGTATAACATTGCTCAAAATCGGGTACCTCATCTGTCGTAATACATAAAAGGTAATCCCCGCTCCGAAGGTCATTTAATGCCACTGACTCATTAGAAAATGATGAATTTAAACGAAAGCCATTGGGGCCCATTACGTCCAAAACGTAATCGAATTGGGCGACAGAAGTAACGACAATCGTTCCGTTGTTACGATCAATACAGGTTTCATCGCTTTTGGTTATGGTAAAGTTCTGTTGCGCATCTAGATCGCATAGATCCCCTTCGCCATCATTGTCTGTATCGAGTTGATCAGAATTTGTAATCAATGGACAATTATCCTCGCTACTTGGAATCAAATCGATATCTTCATTTAACTGTGGCTGACCATTAAAGCAAAAGTTTAATTCAACTAATTCAACAACCCCTACATCTTGCGGTCCACTATCGATTATTCTTAGACGCCAAATTCCTCGGGCAATTGTATTGTGAAATTGGGTTAAATCTCCTTCTGGCCTAAAGCTTCCTGTAAATGGAGGAGAAGCAGTAGTAATTGAGTTTTCAGCAGCAGAATCAAACACAGTATTGGTGAAATTTTGTCCTCCACCTCCACGATTTTGAATCAAAGAGACCTCTTCACCAGCTGGATTAATTAACAGAATTTCGAGATCACTAGCAAAGGTATGGGTCATCCTGAGTTTTATACTTAACGCTAAAACACTTAGTGAGTCTACAACAGCAATCGGCACTTCCGTCACTCCATTACTAGCTTGGGTAGCATCTTGAATAGGCTTGGGAGTATCTAAAGCACTAATGGTAGAACAGACAACTGAAGCAGTAATAAACTGACGTACAGCACTGGGTGTGCTTACACCACAATTGTTGAGCATAGAGACACGCCAAAAATATGTCGTTGAGCCTTCCAAATCATCCAGACTATAACTATTTTGTAAAAGCGTTTCATCTACCAATAAAGTAGAAAAATCTTGCGCTTTACTCAACTCAAAACGATAAAAGTCGGCTTGATCATTACTCTCCCATGCGAAATTCATAAAAGTGGGTTGGTCTACTGACTGATCGGCTGGTGATTCAATTTGAGGTGTGGGAACAGGAATTGACAAAAAACGTATGACGAATGGATGTTCAACAACTGTAGTCCCTGAACGACCCACCAGGGTTGCAGAATAAGTCCCCGAAACTGTCCCATCGGTCGAAAGATTGAGGGTAACGGTTGTTCCTTGCGTTTGGACTGAAGTCGCATTTAATGAAGCAACTATTGTCGAAGGAAGCCCAACAACGCTTAAGCTTACGGTAGAGGAAATCGTATCATAAATTGCCAAGTTAGCTGTATAACTAACATTAGGCGTAGCACAATTTTCTTTTACAACATCTTGAAAGGGTAACGCAAAAGGACGCTCTTCGACCCGAAAATCAGATGAATTAACAGCAAAATAAATGTTCCCGTCTGCCACAATTTTAATCCGTGCATTTGAGCTCGAAATACCTCCGGGAACAACAACATAAACTTCTCCAACATTTAACGTGTTTTCGATTAATAAATGTGGAAAACTTTGACCTCCATCAACCGAAAGATATATTGATACGGTTTGGGTATTGATGGGGGCTCTATCGGTCAAGGCAACATCCCATTCGATCAATTCATTGGCTCCTGCCTTCCAAAGTACAGAAGTACTGTTTTGAGAACGAACGACGAAAGGACCAGCATCATCTGAAACGGAAACAGTCATTTCGTCTTGCGCGACAAATCCTACACCATTTGGATTATTTTGGTTTCTATCGCGTACGGTTATACCCCAACGTAAGTTTCGTCCTACGGTCGAAACAGTTTCCCAATCTGAATTTAAACTAGGATTTGTCTGGGTCAAATCACCTCTCAAAACAGCTTCTAATCGAGGAATCATTCGCGTCGGACTTGCCGTGGGAAGCAAAGACCGATTCATACTTCCTGCAATTAACTGGGGTCCAAAATCTTGCGCACGAACTCTGCCAGAATCCAATTGTTCCCAACAGTAAGTCAATTGATCTCCATCTTCATCTTGCGCTACCGCAGTTAATTCATAGGCCGTTCCAATGGGAATTGTTATATCGTCTCCTGCAGAAACCGTAGGAATCTGATTGACTATATTTTCATTTTCTTGACATGAATAGTCCGCCAAATACGCATTAATTTGTACAATATTATGGAAATGAAAATACGGATCACTATGACGTTGTAAATTCTGTCCGGAAACAATCCCAGCATAAGACATAATGGTTGAACCACTACCTGGTTCGCTATTCACTTGTGGACTCTCTGTCAAGTGTGCATAAGTATGGGTTGCGCCAAATTGATGTCCAACTTCATGAGCAACATAATCGATGTCAAAATAATCGGTCAAGTACCCCCCTGTGCTTCCATTGGTTACGGTAAATGGATGCGATGAAAAAGCACTCCCCTTTCGAAATGACTCACAAACATTTCCAATACTTCCAGCATTTCCATTGGCATCTGCACGGTGAAATAAATGACCACTGTCATAATTGGCTTCCCCAACTTCATTGGTTAAAACCCCCTGGACCTCACTGTTTAGGTCACTTGAAAAAGGATCAGTTTCTGGATCCTCATAAATGATGCTTGTGTTAGAGACCAACAATAAACGAACCCCTAAATCAACCTCAAAAATCTCATTCATCCTGTTTACCGTATTGGCTATTGCTGCTTGAGCGTCTTGTACATTACTCCCATTTTCATCATCATCATCTCCCCAAAATTGAGTGTATTCGCCCGATGTTGCTACAGCAAATCGATACGTTTTTAACTGTCCACTTACTCGATTTTTTGCGCTCATTCCACTTTGCTGAAAATTCTTTTCATATTTAGTTAGTTTGTTTTCAGTGGTACAAAACACTGTTCGTTCTTCTTCAGTAACAATATCTTTTCGCTGATAAAATACGTAGGAAGACGTTGATCTATTGTCGGGTTGAAAAAACAAAAATCCTGAAGGTGTGCGCATGGTGCCGCTCAACCCAAGAGGACTCACCGTAATTCGAATGGTAATGTTTTTTCGATCTAAACTTTGTCCACGGTAAG
The DNA here is from genome assembly GCA_022425945.1 of Flavobacteriaceae bacterium. Taxonomy (GTDB): domain Bacteria; phylum Bacteroidota; class Bacteroidia; order Flavobacteriales; family Flavobacteriaceae; genus Arcticimaribacter. The sequence continues at coordinate 31,255 of JAKMEK010000096.1, read as the reverse complement.
CTTTAATTGTGGGATGAGTCTGTGCTTCTGCGAAAACAGGAATCATCGTCATAGAAAAGGATTCTAACTGTCCGTTTTCATTTGGAAAAAAAAATATGGATGAGCCTTTTCCGACCGAGGAGTTCATTGCATTGAATCTTTCACGAATAAGGGAATCGTCGAGCTGTACCGATCTTATTTTAGAAGAGGTTGTTGACCCAACTTGATTGGTTAAAACCTTGTTCTCGTTTTCAATGGCCCAGTAATCCTGTGCGAATAAACCATGACAAAAAAGAATAAATACGAATAGAAGGTTGGTTTTCATTTGCGTTGGTTTATCCTCAAATGTTTCAGCATTTTAGGACATTGGATTCAAGTAAATAGTATAATTTTACTATAGAAAATTTAAAGATAATCATTTTTTGTGAAGGTCATTTCTAACATTGACAACTACAATGCCACTAAGGCTTGTTCGCTTACCATTGGAACCTTTGACGGTGTTCATGTAGGCCACCGTGAAATCATTCAGCGCTTGGTCAACAGCGCCAAAGAAAAGAATCTCTTGTCGGTTGTATTAACTTTTTTTCCACACCCTAGAATGGTGCTGCAAAAAGACACCTCAATTCAATTGATTGACACCTTGGCTGAAAAACAACAATTACTAGAAGAACTGGGAGTTGATGTACTAATTGTTCATCCTTTTTCCAAGCAGTTTTCCCGTCAAACAGCCGACGAATTTACACGGGATATTTTGGTGAATTCACTGCAAATTGGGCATCTTATAATTGGGTATGACCATCGATTTGGACGAAATCGTGAAGCTACAGTTGATGATCTAATCTCTGCAGGAGAGACCTATGATTTTTCGGTAGAAAAAATCGAGGCAAAAGACATTGACTCAGTCAATGTTAGTTCAACCAAAATCCGAGCCGCACTGAACGAAGGGGATATTTCGACAGCAAACACTTATTTAGACCGTCCCTTTAGACTCACAGGCACAGTGGTTCAAGGAAAAGAAATTGGCCGAACCATTGACTATCCCACGGCGAATATTACCTTGAAAGAGGATTATAAATCACTTCCCGCTGATGGCGTGTATTTTGTTCGTGCTGTTCGAAAAAATGACACATTATATGGAATGATGAACATTGGCTTTCGACCGACTTTAGCAGGACAAACCCGAAGTCTGGAGGTACATTTTTTCAACTTTCATGAAAATTTATACGGTGAAACATTAGCCATTGAGTTCCTTCAGCACATCAGAGAAGAAAAAAAGTTTAGCTCTTTAGAAAAGCTAAAAGAACAGTTACGTAGAGATCAAGCATTTTGCCGTGAATTGATTCCCTTGAATTAGCAGGGAATTGATGCCCAAAATTTTATCTTTGCACTAGAGAATAACGTACATGATACCATTAAAACAACTCAGAGAAGACAAAGCCCTTGCGGTAGACCGTTTGCAAAAACGCAATTTCAAACAACTTGATTTGATTGATCGTATTTTGGAGGTGGACGAAAAGCGTCGAACTACTCAAACAGAACTAGACAGTCAATTGGCTGAAGCCAATCAATTGGCCAAAGAAATTGGTCAACTTTTCAAAACCGGAAAAGCCCAAGAAGCACAGGGCCTTAAAGAACGCTCTGGAGAATTAAAAAACAGCTCAAAAGCATTGCAAGAGCAAATGCAGAGCATCGAAAAAGAATTGCTCGAACTGCGGTATCAAGTACCCAATATTCCCCAAGCAAGTGTTCCTGCAGGTGTTTCAGAAGAAGACAATGAAGAAATTGAAAATGGAGGAGAAAAACCAATCTTATCAGATGGCGCACTTCCTCATTGGGAACTGGCAAAAAAATATGACCTCATTGATTTTGATTTAGGGAGTAAAATTACAGGAGCGGGGTTTCCTGTCTACAAAGGAAAAGGTGCACGCCTTCAACGCGCCCTCATCAATTACTTTCTAGACAAAAATACAGCTGCTGGCTATGAGGAAACACAAGTTCCACACCTAGTCAACGAAGCATCAGGTTTTGGAACGGGTCAATTACCTGACAAAGAAGGACAGATGTACCATGTTACTGGAGACAATCTTTACCTAATTCCAACGGCAGAAGTACCCCTAACCAATATGTTTCGCAACGTTTTGTTAGAAGAAAGTCAATTACCCATTGCTGTAACGGGCTACACCCCTTGTTTCAGGAGAGAAGCAGGGAGCTATGGCGCACATGTTCGCGGGCTAAACCGCTTACACCAGTTCGATAAAGTTGAAATTGTTCGACTAGAAACTCAAGAGCGTTCCAATGCTGCTTTGGAAGAAATGATGGAACATGTAAAGCAAATTTTAATTGAACTAGAAGTACCCTACAGAGTATTGCGTTTATGCGGTGGTGACTTAGGGTTTACCTCAGCACTCACTTACGATTTTGAATTGTATTCTGCTGCGCAAGAAAAATGGCTAGAAATAAGTTCCGTTTCTACCTTTGAAAGCTATCAAGCAGAACGCTTACAATTGCGTTACCGCAGCAAAGACGGACAAAAACAAAATGTACACACCTTAAACGGAAGTTCACTTGCACTCCCACGTGTGTTGGCTACTCTATTAGAAAATTGTCAAACCCCAGAAGGAATCATCATTCCAAAAGTCTTAGTGCCTTACACTGGTTTCGAAAAAATCGATTAGATATGTTTATTTACAATGTTACTGTACATGTAGAGCCTTCCGTAGAAGCAAGTTGGTTGGATTGGATGCGGGAAGAGCACATTCCTGCGGTCTTAAACACTGGAAAATTCACCCATGCTAAATTATTTAAAGTAATTACAGATCAAGATCAAGGAGGAGTGAGTTATGCTACCCAATACCACTGTAACTCTGCCAAGGAATATGAGCAGTATTTGGTCGAAAATGCCGATAAACTTCGTCAAGATGCACAAGATCGTTTTGGCAGTTCAATACTTGCTTTTCGTACACAACTTGAAGAAATCCTTTCGTTGTAATGAATACGGTACGCCCAAAGAAAAAATTAGGGCAACATTTTTTGACCGATCTTTCGATTGCTGAAAAAATAGCAAAAACATTAACTTTTGATAGCTTCGATCGCGTCCTTGAAATTGGACCTGGAATGGGAGTACTTACCCAATATTTACCTTGGAAAGAAAATAAAGTTTCGCTAATTGAGCTTGACTCAGAATCAGTGCTTTATTTACAAGCGGCCTATCCTTCCATGGTTAATTCTATACACGAAGGAGATTTTCTTAAAATTGATATTCCTAGCCTTATGGGAGAGGATCAATTTGCCATAATCGGTAACTTCCCCTACAATATCTCGACTCAAATTGTTTTTAAAACCATTGAAAACAGGGAGCAAATTCCTTTTTTCTCTGGCATGTTTCAAAAAGAAGTCGCACAACGTATTTGTGAACCCCCCGGCACAAAGAAATACGGCATTCTATCTGTACTCACCCAGTTATTTTACGAAACAACCTATGAGTTCACCGTTCCTCCAGGGGTTTTTAACCCTCCTCCAAAAGTAGATTCAGGGGTCATTTCATTAAAAAGAAAAGCAGATTTTTCACTTGATTGTGATGAAAAATTACTTTTCAGAATCGTCAAAATGAGTTTTCAACAACGACGAAAAACGATCCGTAATAGTTTAAAAACACTCGGACTCTCAAAAGATCTTACAGAAGATAGTATCTTTGACCTAAGGCCTGAGAAACTTTCTGGGGCTGATTTTATTGCATTGACGAACAAAATTGAAGATGGCCAACTTTCAACTTGACGATAACTTCATAGCAGCAATAAAGGATCTTGTCAAAAAAGAACAGGACAAGAAACTTAAAAAACAGCTGCACGAATTGCACTATGCGGATATTGCTGAAATCACTGAGCAATTAGCGCTAGAAGAGGCCATTTATTTAATCAAACTTCTTGATAGTGAAAAGACAGCGGATGCATTGGCAGAAGTTGATGAAGATTTTCGAGAGAAAATACTCCGTCGACTTTCCGCAAAAGAAATCGCCGAAGAAGTTGAAGAACTCGACACCGATGATGCTGCGGACATCATTGCCGAGCTCCCCGAAGAAAGGCAAGAAAAAGTCCTTTCTCAAATAGAAGATACCGACCACCTAAAAGACATTCGTGAGCTTTTAAAATATGAAGAAAATTCTGCCGGTGGATTAATGGCGAAAGAGTTGGTGAAAGTACACGAAGACCTTAGTGTCTTGAAATGTGTAAATGCAATGCGCAAACAGGCCGAAGAGGTTACCCGTGTTCATTCCATTTATGTGGTGAATGCAAAAAATCAATTATTGGGTAGGCTTTCGCTAAAAGACCTACTTACTGCAAATTCTAGGGCCATCGTTAAAGACATCTACATTCCTAAAGTAGACTTTGTCTATGTGGATACCGATGTGGAAGAAGTCGCAAAAGTAATGTCGAAATACGACCTTGAAGCCATTCCAGTTGTAAATAGCAATAAAGAACTATTGGGACGTATTACCATCGACGATGTTGTTGATGTTATTAAAGAGGAGGCCGATAAAGACTACCAACTTGCGGCGGGTATTTCGAATGACGTTGAAGCAGATGACACTATTTTGGAGTTAACACGTGCGCGACTCCCTTGGCTATTTTTAGGTTTATTGGGTGGATTAGGCAGTGTGTTTATTCTCAAAGATTTTGAAACCATCATGAACCAACCTCAACTGAGAAGTTTGTTTTTTTACACTCCGTTGATTGCTGCAATGGCAGGAAATGTGGGTGTTCAATCTTCAGCAATCATTGTACAAGGTTTGGCCAACGATGTTGTAAAAGGATCGCTCCTGCAACGTCTATTTAAAGAAGTAGGATTAAGTCTAATCAATGGATTCTTCCTTGCAATATTCCTTGTTTTATTTGGTCAGTTCACTGGTCAAGAATTGATTTTAAGCCTCACCGTTGCTGGCTCAATGATGGGGGTAATTGTCATGGCAGCTTTAATTGGTACTTTTGTACCCATCGTTTTGGAAAAACGCGGGATTGATCCTGCGATCGCCACAGGCCCTTTCATAACTACAGCTAATGACATCTTTGGCATTTTTCTTTTCTTTTTCATGGCACAACAAATTCTTGGCTTTTAAGGCATGAAAATTCTTCACCTAGACGAAAACCATCCCTTACTGATACAGCAATTAGGCCGTGCTGGTTTTGAAAACATCCAAGCATATACTGAATCAAAAAGCGAAATAGAAGGTGTCTTAAAACATTATGACGGCCTTGTGGTCCGCTCTCGCTTTCCGATTGATGCTTCCTTTTTAGCCAAAGGGACCAACTTAAAATTCATTGCTCGTGTAGGAGCAGGAGTTGAAAATATTGATCAAGAAGCCGCTAAAAAACTGGACATAGAGCTCTTTGCTGCTCCCATGGGCAACGCAAATGCAGTGGGTGAACACGCCCTTGGCATGCTTTTGGGATTAATGAATAAACTACGTCTAGCACATCAATCAATTCAAGCAGGAGAATGGCTGCGCGAAACCCATCGTGGGGAGGAACTCGAAGGACAAACGGTGGGAATAATTGGCTATGGCAATATGGGGAAAAGCTTTGCTAAAAAGCTTCTTGGCTTTGATGTAAAAGAGGTCATCTATTACGATATTGAACCCAAAAAACCAGACGCCTTTGCCCGTCAAGTTTCGCTAGAGGAGCTTCAGGAAAAAGTTACTGTACTCAGTTTACACACTCCGCAAACTCACTTAACTATAGGAATGATAGATGCCGCTTTTTTAACTAAAATGCAGCAGCCTTTTTGGCTCATTAATACTGCTAGAGGAAGTGCCATAAAAACTGTAGACTTGGTCCAAGCCTTAAAAAACGGAAAAGTAAAAGGCGCTGCACTTGATGTCTTAGAATATGAGAAAAGCTCATTTGAAAATCTCTTTGCAACAGAAATCGCTGACGACTTTAGTTATTTATTAGCCGCTAACAATGTATTACTCTCTCCCCATGTAGCCGGTTGGAGCATCGAAAGTCACCGTAAATTAGCCGAAATTATTGTTCATGAAATTATATTGAACTTTAAGCAACTTTAAAACCTAATCATCTTCGATTAAACGATCCCAAAAGGGAATATATCCATTTGAGGCAGGAGGTTTAGCATACATTTGTAGGGTGTATTTTTTCTCCTTTAATTTTTCTAAACCGAGTAGATCATTGGCACCTGATGGTTTAGCTTCTTCTCCTATAAAAGCTAAAGCAGCAATACCTATATCTCCATCAATTACTTCCACATAATTGGTGAATTCACCATCAGCTACACCCTTAAACGAGTGCCCCCATAACCGAAGACTATCCAGATAAAAGCCTGTAGTATTCTCTACTCTAACCATGGATACAATCTCTCGCTTTGGTAAAAAACACCCCCAAAGCAGAAAAATAATTATACCATTAAACAATCTTTTTTTCATAAAAATCAATTACACCTTGAATTCCTTACCCCTTTATAATATGCTTTATACTTGAAATAATTATTCGATTTATGGGGATATAAGGTTAAATGTGCGCTTACATCTGAAGAAGTAAATAAATTATTTCGATCGACCCTTCCGGTACCAATATCTGTTCTCATCAAAGAGTTTTTATCGTTCACTTCTGTGCCTTCAATAAAACAATCGCCACTGGTGTTGTTTTCTAGATGTGTATAACCTATGGTGTGTCCTAGCTCATGCGCTAGCACAAACACCCTTCTGTTTTGGGTTAATTCATTAAAGTCGTGGTATGATCGATTAATTAATATTCTCTTGAAATTTGATTGCGAACCCAGAATTGCTCTTGCAATAGTATTATCTTCCTCTGGTCTATCTTCAAAGGTCATATAAACCCCTCGATTATACCTTGTATCGCCTGTTGTACAGTTTTCTGCATAAAAAAACTGTAACCCATTCGAAACATTATTCCATTCTTGAATAGCCTCTTGCATCGCTTCGCTCCATTCTGATGGGGTGTTCCTTTCAATATAAACCCATACTATAGACTGGTATTGCGCATTGTAATCCCTTCTTTTTCGACAGGTCGTGGATCTGCAATAAACCGACAAAATACCTTCATCACATCTGATGGCTCTTTGTTTATTTGCATCACTATTTAATACAATAAGCTCCTTAATTTGATCAATTGAAAAAAGCATACCTTCTTCTATTTGAACAAATATCTGTCCCTCGACTTTGTCAAATACTATATCATCTTCAGCATATCCAAGCGTAGCGATTATTTGCTGTTTCAGATCATTTTGCTCAACACTTTCGGAGTCTAAAAAAACATGTTCATCACTTTTTGCACAGGACAAAAAGAGCAAACAAAGAATGGCGTAGGTGAAATTTTTTATCATGATTAGGTTAGATTTAGGAATCTAAACTTAACCAAAAATCAAAAAAATAGAAAAATAAAATGTTAAACTTTAAAATAGCATAGGTCTTTAGTTGGCTAAAACCACCTGTAAAGTCTCTCTTGTGCGCTGTTCCAATAGAATTTTATCTCCATAACTGCGCACCTTTTCTTTGGCAACCTGATCAAAATGACGAACAGTAAATAAGTTTACGTTCTCAGTCACTGTTACCTTAAACTTTGCTCGTAGTTCAACCAATAATTCTTCCAAACGATTGTATTTGTTGTTGACAACAACCGAGAAACTAATGGCCGAATTTTGGATCAATTCGACACGCATTTGGTAGGTAGACAATAAACCAAAAATTTGAGCAATATTGTCTTCCACAATGAAAGAAAAATCAAGTGAAGAAAGCTTGAGCAGCACCTGTTCTTTCTTGATGATGTAACAGGGAATATGTGGGTCTAAGGTCTTCCCTTTTGATACTGCAGTACCCTTCCCTTCTGGGTTCAAAAATGAACGAACATAGAGTGGAATTTCCTTGCGTTGTAAAGGTTGTAGGGTTTTGGGGTGAATAACCGATGCACCATAAAAAGCCAATTCAATCGCTTCCCTATACGAGATTTGATGCAGCAGTTCTGTATTCTCGAACTCACGTGGATCACCATTCAAAACACCGGGGACATCTTTCCATATGGTAACCGATTCTGCACCTAAGGCATAAGCGAAAATTGCGGCAGAATAGTCAGAACCTTCTCGCCCAAGTGTAGTGGTGAAGTTATTTGAGTCACTTCCAATAAATCCTTGTGAGATAATCAGCTTAGAACCATTGACCTGCGCTTTAATTTGCGTTTGGGTTTCTTCCCAATCCAAATTTGCGTCGCGGTAGTAACTATCTGTCTTAACACACTTACGCGCATCTAACCACAGGGCTGGAAGTCCAATAGTCTTCAAATAATAAGCAATGATCGTCGTAGAAATCAGCTCTCCAAAACTAACCGTTTGATCGTAGACAAAACTGTAGTTGGGAGACTTATTATGCTCAAGGAATTGCAACAATTCTTGGGTCAATGCCTTTACTTTTTCCTTTAAAGGGTCTTGGTCTTTGTCCAGTAATTCGTCAATTATTTCAAGGTGAAAATGTTCTAATTCCTGCACAACTGTTTTCAATTGGCCGCGATCGTTTAAATAGGTCTCAACAAGAGATTCTAGAGCATTTGTGGTCTTTCCCATGGCAGAAACAACTACCAATACATCTTGGTGCCCTTCTTTTTGAAGTACCGACGCTACATTTTTAACACTTGCGGCATCTTTTACTGATGCTCCACCAAACTTAAATATCCTCATGCTCAATTGCTAAATAGCGACTTATTGCCGCTTGATCCATTTGTACGGTTTGCCAATCGGTCAACACATTGGCACCGCTCTTTTTATAAAATTCTACCGCATGGCTGTTCCAATCTAAAACAACCCATTCAATTCGTTCTACTTGCTGCTTTTTACCTTCGCTAATAAACGCAGTGTACAATGCTTTTCCAACACCTGTCCCTCGTTCAGCTTGGGTAACAATTAAATCCTCTAAATGTAAGGTTGGGCCTTTCCACGTAGAATAACGTGGATAGTAAAGGGCCATTCCTATAATGATGCCTTCTTTTTCTGCTACAATACAACTAAATTTAGGTTGATCTGCAAAGGCATCGCGAACTAAGTCTTCAGCTGTAACGATTACCGCCTCAGGTTCATTCTCAAAATCGGCCAATTCTTGAATCAATCCAAGAACTGCAACCATATCATTTGGCCTTACAAAACGTAATTTAACTGCTTTCATCTCTGCAAAAATAGTGTAGTTCAGCCGAATAACTTCGACTACATTCTTTTTTCACAATTTGACACCAAACTGTGAAATCTTAGAACTGCCACCAGTCCTCTATGGCTTGGGCAAAATCTTTAGGATTTTCAGCATGTAACCAATGACCTGCTCGCTCAATGGTAACTATTTTTGCTCTTGGAAAATGATGCTTTATCGCAAACTCATCTTGTTCTTCTATGTATCCAGACGTTGCCCCTTTCAAGAAGAGGGTTTCTCCATGGTATCGCTGGGTCTTAGCCATGGTATCTCCAATTTGTTCGCTCACATTCTTGAGCACATCAATATTCATTCGAAGTCCTAGTTGGTTTGGAGTAACTCTGTAAATGTTTTTTAATAAAAACTGACGTGTTCCCATATCTTTCACATGAATTGCCAAAGCTTCATCCGCTTCTTTCCTGCTTTTGATATCTGAGAAATCTAAGGAAGCTAGTCCCGATAAGATGGTTTGATGATGAGAAGGATAGGTTTTAGGAGCTATATCTGCAACAATCAATTGGTTCACTTTTTCTGGATAAAGACAAGCAAACAACATGGCGACCTTACCTCCCATCGAGTGCCCAAGTAGGGTTGCGCTTTCTAGTGCATTGTCGCTAAAATACTGATGAATGTCTTCTGCCAAAAGAGCATAGTTAAACGAGGAGCTCCAAAAACTTCTTCCGTGATTGCGCTGATCGATTAAATGCACTCGCCAACCTTGAGCTACCCACTGTTTAGCATGGGTTTTCCAATTATCGCCCATTCCCAAAAAACCATGAAGGATAATCAGGTTTCGTGAGCCCTCTCCCAATACTAATGCGTGGATTTGTTTCATTTTGCCAAATGAGATAAATAGCGCTGAACTACTGTTTCAAAACCTAAATATAAAGATTCACTCATCAACGCATGACCAATGGAGACCTCCAGTAAACCTGGTATTTCTTGCGCGAAAAAAGCAATATTATCTAGGCTTAAGTCATGACCTGCATTGATTCCCAAACCTAATTTATTTGCTAAAATAGCTGCATCGCGATAGGGTGCAATGGCTTTCTCTTTGTTGACAGGGTAATGATGAGCAAAAGCTTCAGTATATAATTCTATGCGATCTGTGCCAGTGGCAACAGCAGCTTCAATCATTTCTAAATTTGGATCCACAAAAATAGAGGTGCGAATTCCTTCTACCTTAAAACGAGCAATTGTATCTTTTAAAAAAGAAGCATTGGCAATGGTGTCCCAACCTGCATTGGAGGTAATGGCATCTTCAGCATCAGGCACAAGGGTGACCTGAGTGGGCTTAATGGACAAGACTAAGTCCATGAATTCTGGGATAGGATTTCCCTCTATATTGTATTCTGTAGTTACTACAGCAGGCAGTTCTCTCGCATCTGAATAGCGAATATGACGTTGATCTGGCCTTGGATGAACCGTTATGCCTTCTGCGCCAAAAAACTGTAAATCTTTTGCGACCTTCAATAAATTAGGAACATCTCCCCCTCTTGAATTACGTAAGGTGGCTACTTTGTTGATGTTGACACTTAATTTTGTCATGGGTTATTTTTTGTAAAATTACAAACTTCATGTCCTTTACCCTACCATTTGGAATGAAAAGTGAACTTCTTGCAGGGATAAAAAAAGGGGAATGATTATTTTGTATTTTTGTACAAAAGCTCATTCATGCAAATTGCCGTCATTTGTCCGTTCATCAATTCCGTAGCCATTGGCTATGCGGAAGGCGTAATTGAACATTTGATGGGATTAAAAGTCAATGTCATTATAGACAAAAACCTCAATGATGGCCTTGAAGATAACGCCTTGAAAGAACAACTTTCGGTGTTTACTTCTCTCGACTCAAGCACTTCTTTTCTCATTTGCATTGGTGGAGATGGCTCAATGCTTCAGGCGGTGACAACCGTACGAGAAAGCAATGTCCCTATTTTGGGAATTAACACCGGTCGTTTGGGTTTTCTGACCAGCTTACAAAAAGAATCGCTCAACAAAGGCTTACAGCTTCTATGGGAGAAAAAATTCACACTGATAAACCGCAGTCTGCTTGAAGTTGAAATCGGTGAGCAGCAGTCACTTTTAAATAATTTCCCCTACGCCTTAAACGAAATCAGTGTAAGTCGAAAAGATACAGCCTCTTTGATCAGTATTCAGGCAGAAATTGAAGGTCACCCATTAACCACTTACTGGGCAGATGGATTAATCGTAGCAACCCCCACAGGTTCTACTGGCTATAATTTAAGTAGTGGAGGGCCCATTGTTTTGCCCGAAACACCTAGTTTGGTCATGACGCCTATCGCTCCTCACAACTTGAACATTCGACCCCTAGTTTTACCCGATCATTCTACCATAAAATTAGAAGTTTCGGGTCGAGAAGATCAACATTTACTCTCCTTGGATTCACGTCTTATAAGTCTACCTCACAACACCCCCATTTACATTAAAAAAGCCAACTTCAGTATTGCTACAGTGCAATTTAATGATACTGCCTTTTACAGTGTCCTTCGCGAAAAACTTTATTGGGGAGTAGATAAGCGTAATTAAACAATAAATCCCGCTTAAAACAGTTTAGAATAACAGTTACTGCTGGTCATTTTTGTCTAGCGCTATTTTTTGTACCCTAAACTGAATGAAACGCATTTGCTTACTTCTTTTTTGCTTGGTGAACCTTTGGTCAACAAAGGCGCAGGTGCATGAACTCGGCCTTTTTCTTGGAGGAAGTAACACCATTGGCGATGTTGGGTCAACCTTACCTATTTTGGCCAATTCTCCTGCCTATGGATTGGTTTATAAATGGAATATAACAACGCGTTATGCAATCAGAGCAAGTTTTATTTCTAGTACGCTTAAAAGCTACGATTATTATGCCCAAGACCTAAGTCGTTTCAATCGGTTTTTTCGCATTGACAACAATATACTTGAATTTTCTGCTGGAATGGAGGTTAACTTTTTTGAATTTGATTTGCACGATGACGACAGAGAGTTTAGTCCTTACATCTTTGCAGGAGTTAATTATTTTCAACATCAACTATTTACCATTACAGAGAATCTAGCTGATCCAGTTGTAGAAAAATACGACAGTGAACTCCAATTTTCAATACCCATTATTGTAGGCATCAAGGCAAGTATCTCCCCTTTATTTATTGTTAGTTTAGAAACCGGTGTTCGTTATTCTTTTACAGACAACATAGACGGTAGTAACCCCATCGGGCAATATGAAAATAATCCCACCTTAAAACACGGGAGTATTTACAATAAAGACTGGTATGTCTTTACTGGATTCACATTTAGTTATACCTTTGGCCAAATTCCTTGTTATTGCAAAGAAAAGTAACGATGATAGACACAAACAACTTACCAAAACATGTAGCCATAATTATGGACGGTAACGGACGTTGGGCGAAAGCTAAAGGTAAAAACCGTGTGTTTGGTCATCGAAACGGTACCCAAGCCGTAAGGAAAATCGTAGAAACATCGGCTGAACTGGGCATAGAACACCTTACCCTATACGCTTTTTCAACAGAAAACTGGGATCGTCCAAAAACAGAAGTTAGTAGCCTTATGGACTTGTTGATTAAGGCATTACAACGTGAAGTCAATAAGATGCTTTCTAACAATATTCAATTAAGAAGTATTGGTGATATTAGCAAACTTCCTTTTGAAGTTGAGAGGGAATTAAAAGACACCATTCAGAAGACAAGCACTAACACAGGAATGGTTTTAACCCTAGCATTAAATTATGGTGCTAGACAAGAGTTAACACAGGCAGTTCAGGAAATTAGTCGCAAAGTTAAAAATAACATAATTTCCCCCGAAAATGTTGATGAAACCATTATAAATGAGCATCTTTACACGCGAAATTTACCAGGTGTAGATCTTTTAATTCGAACCAGCGGTGAACAACGAATAAGTAACTTTTTACTGTGGCAAATTGCATATGCAGAATTATATTTTTCAGCGGTCTTATGGCCGGATTTTGATGAAGAACATTTTAAATCAGCAATTGATAGCTACCAAAAACGAGAACGTAGATTTGGAAAAACAAGTGAACAACTCACCGATTAAATCTTTTTACAAGCCTTTTTTAGCAGTAGGCCTTTTGGTTACCTTATTGCTCAATACTGTTTCACTTAGTGCACAAGAGGTAGATTTTATTCCCGGAAAACTCTATACAATTGATTCAATTGAAGTAAAGGGGTTGAAAAGCTTTAACGCCAAAACGGTGATTTCTTACAGCGGTCTTCGTCGTGGGCAACGCCTCCGTTTACCTGGAGATGTTGTTAGTTCTGTTATTAACAAGCTATGGAACTTAGATCTCTTTTCTGACATCAACTTCTATGCAACTAATGTCACGGAAAGCAGCATAACCCTGGAAATTGAAATCGAAGAACTACCTACCCTAAACGAGGTGAAAATAAATGGTATCAAAAAAGGGAAAATCCAATCTGTGATTAAGGACACTGAACTGGAAAAAGGTAAAAAACTATCTGAAAGCTTTTTAACCAACACAAAAAACTATTTAGTCAACAAATACAAAAAAGAAGGTTTTCTCAATACTAAGGTTACACTGAGAACAATTCCTGACTCGACCGAAACCAATGTACTTAACATGTTGGTAAATATTGATCGTGGAGATCGCGTTAAAATAAACACAATTGAGTTTGAAGGAAACGAGCAATTCAAAGACTGGATGCTTGCAAAACAGTTGAAAAACACCAAACAAAAAGCATTTTATCGGTTCTGGAAAAAGTCAAAATATATTCCAGATGACTTCGAAGAAGACAAGCAAAGTCTAATCGATTTCTTTAAAGAAAAAGGATACAGAGATGCACGTATTCTTAGTGATAGTTTAATCGTAAATGACGATAATTCCCTTTCGTTAAAATTTAACTTAGAAGAAGGTAAACGCTATTACTTCGGAGATATTCAATTCATTGGAAATGGTGCCTATAGCGATCGTCAGCTAGACATTGTTCTTGGAATAAAGAAAGGCGATCCCTACAATGGTGTTTTGCTCAAAGAACGTATTGCAGACGAAACAAAACCCGATGGGAATGACATCACCAACCTTTACCAAAATAATGGTTATCTATTTTCCAACATCAACGCTGTAGAGGTAAGTGCTGAACAAGATACCATTGATTTTGAAATTCGTATTACAGAAGGAAAATTAGCCTCATTTAACAAGATTAGTGTCGTAGGAAATGAAAAAACCAATGACCATGTGATTTTTAGAGAGTTGAGAACCAAGCCCGGCGAATTGTACAGTAAAGACAAGGTCGTTCGAACGGTACGTGAACTTGGACAATTGGGCTTTTTTGACGCGGAGCAAATTTCTCCAGACTTTAAAAACGTTGACCCAAATGCAGGTACAGTTGACATTGAGTTTGGTTTACAAGAATCAGGAGCAAGTCAAATAGAATTGCAGGGTGGTTATGGTGGAGGTGGCTTTATTGGAACATTGGGTCTGTCGTTTAACAACTTCTCAATGCGGAATATTTGGGACAAAAAATCTTATAAGCCTGTTCCTTCTGGAGATGGTCAAAAACTCAGTTTACGTCTACAAGCAAGTCAGTTTTACAACACCTATAGCTTCACTTTCGCAGAGCCATGGCTAGGAGGAAGACAACCTGTTCAGTTTTCTACCTCATTGTCAAGAACTAACCAATTTCGTTATGATTTCTTAACTGGACGAGCAGACAAAACCCAATCATTTGAAATCAGTAGTATAACCGTTGGTTTGGCTAAAAGACTTCGTGTGCCAGATGATTATTTTACACTATCGCAGGCCTTTACATTTCAGTATTACAACCTAAAAAATTATTTTACTGGGTTATTCACCTTCGGAAATGGGGTGTCAAACAACCTATCCTACACTGTTTCTCTTTCCAGAAACAATACGTATACAAATCCAATCTTCCCAACGGGAGGGTCGAGTTTTGCAGTTAGTGCAAAATTCACTCCGCCCTATTCCCTATTCAACGATGTTGACTATGAGTCTCTTGGAGAATTAGAAGAATACCAAACGAGAGGAGCTGATGGCGAGCTTGTAGCGGATCAAAGCAAAATTGATCAAGAGCGATTTCGTTATTTAGAGTATTATAAGCTGAAATTCAACGGGACATGGTACACCCGTTTGTTTGATAAATTGATTTTAAAAACGCAGACAGATTTTGGAATCATTGGTGCTTACAACAATAACCGTGGAGACATTCCTTTTGAACGTTTTTATTTAGGGGGTGATGGTATGAACAACAATTTTGCTCTTGACGGAAGAGAAGTGGTTGCGCTTAGAGGATATCCCAACCAATCTCTTTCGAGTAGAGACGGATCAACGGTGTACAATAAATTCTCACTCGAATTGCGCTACCCCATCACATTGAAGCCAAGTGCTTCTATATACGCATTGAGTTTCTTAGAATCTGGACAAGGTTTTGATGGGATTAAAAACTTTAATCCATTCAATGCGAAACGCTCAGCTGGGGCAGGTATTCGCATTTTTATGCCAGCGTTTGGCCTTTTGGGTATTGATTTCGGTTATGGGTTTGACAATGCAAGTGATAACCTCAATACACCCAATGGCTGGGAAACACACTTTATCATTGGTCAGCAATTTTAGTATATTTGCTTAAACCCTTCATTATGAATGCAATTCGCTCCATACTAACCTTGCTAATTTTCTGTAGTTCATTCTTGAACTTTGCTCAGAGAGGAGTTCGTATAGCTTATATTGACATGAATGAGATTCTTCAAAATGTAGATGAATATAAGACAGCTGGTGTTTTACTCGAAAAAAATGTAACCACTTGGAAGGAAGACATTGCCGAAAAGAAAATGGAGTTGAAAGGTAGAGAACAACAGTTACAAGCCGAAAAAGTCTTACTCACTCCCGAACTCATTGAAGACCGCCAAAACGAATTATCTCTTTTTAGAAGCGATATTGTTGCTTTGCAAACAAAATATTTTGGATCGCAGGGGACTTATATCCAGCAAAAAAACAAATTACTTAAACCAATTCAAGATCAAGTACTTGGGATTGTACGTCAAATTGCACAAGAACGTAAATATGATTTCGTCTTTGATCGTTCATCTGACTTGGTTATGCTATATTCCGCAAAAAATTACGATATTAGTAGCCTAGTTTTACAACGCTTGAATGCACAAGAGCGAATTAAGACTAGAAAAAAACAAATTGAAGAGCGTAAAGCTAAAATTGAACAACGACTAAAAAACTAATTCCATTTAATTAATAGTAAAAATGAAACACCTAAAAACTCTTTTTATCGCCATCTTAATGGCTGCACCATTGAACTTTGCTACTGCACAATCTAAAGTTGCACACATTGATACGCAAAAATTAATTAGCGAAATGCCAGAGGTAATTGCTGCTCAAAAACAACTTGAGCAATTGGAAAAAACGTACACTACAGAAATCGAAAACACTTACAAAGAATTTCAAACAAAAGCACAATCTTATTCTGCTGATGCTGCAAACCAAACGGATGTAACCAACCAAGCGCGTCAAAAAGAATTAGAAACAATGCAACAAAATATCAATCAATACCGCGAAACGGCTGCACAAGATTTGCAAAAAAAGCAAGTTGAAATGATGCGCCCTTTGTATGACAAAGCTAAAGTGGCTATCGAAAAAGTAGCTGCTGCTCAAGGCTTTGACTACGTTCTCGATGCTTCTGCTGGAGGAAGCGTCATCATGGCTAAAGGAAAAGACCTTATGGCTGACGTAAAAGCTGACCTAGGGTTTTAATCCAACGTTATTACCACAACCTAAAGTCACTTATTCTCACAATAAGTGACTTTTTTTTTAGTACAGATGAAACAACCCATTGGATTTTTTGACTCAGGTGTAGGAGGATTAAGTTTACTTCCTGCTGTCTCGGCTGTCCTCCCCAATGAAGACATCTGTTATTTGGCTGATGAGGCATTTTCCCCCTATGGAGAAAAAACTTCCACTGAAATCCTTGACCGTGCCAGATCCATTACTGAAAAACTACTCGCGCTAGAATGCAAACTCATTGTTTTGGCTTGTAACACCGCTACTACCCAAGTCATCAATCAACTTCGAAAAGAATTCGCTGTCCCTTTTGTTGGAATAGAACCGGCCATAAAACCTGCTGCTATAGCTTCAAAAAAAGGAGTTGTTGGCGTTTTAGCAACCAAAGGAACGCTAAACAGTCAATTGTTTCATAAAAATTCATTGGAGAATGGCTCAAAAACTAAGTTCATCGAACAGATAGGCACAGGTTTGGTAGAATGTGTAGAAAACAACAAAATAAATGATGCTAAGACCTATGCCCTGCTAGAAACCTACCTTAATAGAATGATCGATGATGGGATGGACACACTAGTGCTTGGCTGCACCCACTACCCTTTTTTACTTCCCGTTATTGAAAAAATCATTCCCCCGCACATAAACATCATAGACAATAGCAAGGCCGTTGCTCAGCAAATAAAGCGAGTACTTTCAAAGCTCGACCTATATGATGCTTCTAAATCAACAGCAACCCATCGTTATTTTAGCTCTTCGGCTAATTCCAGTCTAAAAGCGTTTGTGAAACAACCCATCAATTACCTTCCTCTTTAAACCAGCTTGCATAAAGAATGTAATTGTTTGCGATACGCTCAATTTCTCCTTTTTGCAACAAAGGATCAACTTCTTTTATTTTTCGCGCAGGAATTCCGGCATAAATTGCTCCAGACTCAACAATTGTATTTTGCGTTACAACGCTTCCCGCTGCAATAATGCTATTGGAATGAACAACACAATTATCCATCACAACACTTCCCATTCCAATCAAAACATTATCGTGGATGGTGCAACCGTGCACAATGGCATTATGACCTATGGAAACATTGTTTCCGATGGTAGTCCCTGCTTTTTCGTAAGTGGCATGAATGACAGCCCCATCTTGAATATTTACCCGATTGCCTATTCGAAGAGCATGAACATCGCCTCTAACGACCGCTTGGTACCATATTGAGCATTCATCACCCATTTTGACATCTCCAATAATTGTGGCATTTTCCGCAAAAAAACAATCCTTTCCCCATTCGGGAGTAAACCCACGTACAGATTTTACTAGCATAAATTTGATTTTAAGGAAAGGTAAAAAATGATTCTTATTTAGCCGTTCATAGGAGTTGAGTTTTATGTAATTTTGTAAAAAAAAGAATGAGTAATTTTTTAGTCACCCCGTCCATCCAAGAAGACAATAACTATGCTTTTTTTGCCCTCAATGTTTCCTTGGGGATTACAAAAGAAAGCAGTTATTATTCTGTTGAAGAAGCGAAAGATGCTCCACTAGTACAACAAATGTTTTATTTACCATTTGTAAAGTCGGTTACCTTAACCGATCGCGGCTTGAGCATTGAGCGTTTTGATATTTTAGCTTGGAGTGATGTGATCAATGAAGTTGCCCAAGAAATTCAAAACTACTTAAACAACGGTGGACAAATTGCTGCCCAAAGCGAAGTAAAGAAAGTTCCAGTAACCGTTTATGCCGAAAGCACACCAAACCCCAGTGTCATGAAGTTTGTGGCGAACAAGATGTTGGTCGATACCATCTATGAATTTAAAAGTGTAGAAGAAACCACGAATGCTCCCTTGGCCAACAAGCTATTTAACTTTCCTTTTGTCAACGAAATTTTTATCGACACCAATTATATTTCCATCAACAAAAATGAAGGAGTAGAATGGGAAGAGGTTGTCATGGAGATACGCGAATTTATTCGTGCATACATTGAAGATGGAAAAGGCGTTATCAATGCTAATCAAGCACAATCCAGTGGATTTGCAGCAAGCACTACCCCTATAGAAAATTTAGATGAAACCTCACAAGAGATCATAAAGATCATTGAAGAATACATCAAACCAGCAGTTGCCTCGGACGGAGGGAATATTCTATTTGATGCCTATAAGCCCGAAGACAAGTCAGTTCATGTAGTACTTCAAGGGGCCTGTAGCGGCTGTCCATCCTCCACCATTACCCTAAAAAATGGGATTGAAAATATGTTGAAGGAAATGCTCCCCGGAAAAGTAGCGACTGTTAGCGCAGTAAATGGCTAATCACAAGAAACATTCCAATGCGTTAGCAAAAGAGCAAAGCGCTTACCTTCGACAGCATGCAAACAACCCAGTGAATTGGGTGCCCTGGGCTGAAAACCATTTCCTTGAAGCAAAAGAAAACAATCGCTTAATCATTATTAGCATTGGCTATGCAGCCTGCCATTGGTGCCATGTCATGGAACATGAATCCTTTGAAGATAAAGGTGTTGCTCGGCTAATGAATGAACATTTTATCAGCATCAAGGTAGATCGAGAAGAACGACCAGATGTTGATCATGTTTACATGCAGGCGCTTCAACTGCTTACCGGTCAAGGAGGTTGGCCACTTAATATTGTTGCATTACCCGATGGGCGACCCATTTGGGGAGGTACCTATTTTCCAAAAGATCAGTGGATCCATTATTTAGACCAACTCGTACAGTTACAAAAAGAACATCCAGAAAAACTCTTGGCCTATGCCGCTCAGTTGAGTGAAGGAATGCAGCAACTCGAATTGGAAAAACACAAGCAGGAAAAAGCGATAACAACTAACGACTTAGCCAATGCAGTTAATGGTATTTATCAAAAACTAGATGAGCAACAAGGGGGAATGTTGGGTGCACCAAAATTCATGATGCCCACACTTTTGGAGCTCTATGCTGCATCCGATCATTTAAACCAACACCTACGCCTAAGTTTGGACAAAATGGCCTTAGGGGGGTTATTTGATCTGCTTGGCGGTGGGTTTTCGCGCTATTCGGTAGATGAACGCTGGCATATCCCGCATTTTGAAAAAATGGGGTACGACAATGGACAACTACTCTATAGCTATAGTAAGGCCTATCGTAATCAACCCTCGCAGTTGTATAGAGAAGTGGTGGAAAAAACAGTGCAATTTCTACAAAAAGAACTTTCCAACGGAACGGGGGGCTTTTACGCATCACTAGATGCTGATAGTTTAAACAAAAAAGGGGAGTTAGAGGAAGGTGCTTTTTATGTATGGACCAAAGAAGAACTTGACCAATTAGGACTTTCTCAGCAAGAGCACTTTAATACCTATTTTGGTATAAATGAGCGCGGATTCTGGGAAAATGACAATTATGTGATTTACCGGGTAAATTCAATGGAAGACTATAAAGTTAAGCATGCATTAAACGACGACTTTGATGCCAAAATAATCCAATGGGAAACAAGTCTACTCAAAGCGAGAAATAAGCGCTCTAAGCCACGTTTAGATGATAAAGTCATTTGTTCTTGGAATGCCTTAATAGGGAGTGGACTTCTTCAGGCCTATAGAGCCTTTGATGACAATAATTATCTTCAACTCGTAAGAGAAAACATCGATTATATCGAAGAAAACCTCCATTCAACAGACGGAGGACTTTATCGCTTGAACAATCAAGGGGCGAATCTTGTGCATGGCTTTCTTGAAGACTACAGTGCATTGATTCGTTATTATATCGATGCGTATGAATGCTTCTTTGACCCTCGCTACCTGAATCATGTAGAACACTTTATCACCCATTGTTTCATTCACTTTCTTGATCCTAAGTCACCCTTCTTTGTTTTTTCAGCAAATGAAAAACTAGTCGTAGAAACAAGAGAGATTAATGACAACGTAATTCCCTCTTCCAACGCGATGATGGCAGAAAATTTGCTGCGTGCAAGCGTTCATCTTGGTCGACCTGAATGGGCTATACATGCAAAAAAAATGCTTGCTACCGTAGCAACCGAATTGTGTAATTACCCTAGAGCCTATAGCTATTGGCTTCGCCTTGCCCTTGATGCAGAAAAAAAACAACGTGAAATTGTCATTGTAGGACCTGAAGCTTTTGATTGGATAAAAATCCTCCAACAATCTCCATTAGAGAATACTCATTGGGCAGCCAGTTCGACACCGAGTAAATTGCCATTGCTTCAAAATCGGTACAATGCAACAGAAACTCAAATTTATATTTGCGAAAACAACCACTGCAATTTACCATACACCAGCATAGAGGAGGCGAAAAAAGCACTCGATCTTACTTAAGCTTGGGGGCATTTGTATGAAAATCTTTCAAATAGAAAGGCTCGAAATAAGCAACGTCTTCGAATTGTTTGGCAGCGTATTTCTTTGCTACCAAATCCACCATGTTTTTTGCAGATGGGACTTCAATTTCATCAACAAATAGATAATCCTCTTCTTTTAAAAATGACTTGCATTTTGCTGCACCAGAACCAAAAAGAACTTTCTTCCCTTTGGGTAAAGTAGCACTGGTTTCCTCAGAAATTATCATTGCGGAAGTTGGCTGAATGATTTCATATTGAGCGTTGAGTGCCATGGTAAACACCTCCATCCGCCTAGCATCAATCATAGGAAGCATAATTTCACCTTCGCCGGGACTGTACCCCTGAGCAAGAACTTCGAGCGTATTAACACCAATTAATGGAATGTCATTGGCGTAACAAATTCCCTTGGCAGACGATACACCAATACGAAGGCCCGTATAAGATCCCGGCCCCATACTTACCCCCACAGCAGAAAGCGCTGAAAAGGATAGGCCAACTTCTTGCATGCTTGCTTCAATAAAAACATGCAAGTAATCACTATGACGGAAATTGGCGGCATTACTTTCTTTGCAGAAAAGCAATTCTCCATTATTGGCAATAGCTACCGAACAATTTGTGGTAGCGGTCTCTAGGAGTAGATGATAATTATTCATTCTTATGGTGAACTAATCTATTCAATTTGTTACTGCAAAATACAAAAAGAGTGGCTAGTCTTGAAAAGTACTATTCATTAAAACGTAAGTGGAACACCAAAATAAAACTCAACTACCTTTAATTTAAAGATGTAATCATATTTCGCACGAACTTCATCAGATACGGCTGCATCATAGCGTTGCTTTATTTGAGTGTAGTTGAATGAATTTAGCACTCCAGCCTCATACCTTTTCTGTGCATTATTGAACGCATCCATACGCGCTTGGGTTGTTTTCTTTGCTGCTTCATAAAAAATAAAGGCTCCCTTGGCATCGTTATAAGACTGATTAACAGTAGATTCTAAATCTAGTTGTTGTTGGGCTAAGCTGTTTTTGGTTCTTTCCAAATTAACCTTAGATCGCTTTACATTGCTTTTGGCAGAAAGGCCATTAAAGATTGGAATATTCAATTGAAGACCAAAATTGTGCCCATCGTTTATTCCCAATTGATCGGCAATAGGCAGGGGGCCAATTACGCGTCTATTTTCACGAGTAGCATAGACCTCGTTGCCATTACTCGCAACAAATCCAATAGGGAAATCCGTAAACTCACCCGTTCCTTCGGTACGATCTGAATAGGACAAACGTGTACTATAGCCGTAAAATGCACTCAAGGAAGGTTGAAGAGTTCCTTTGGCTAAAGCGACATTGGTTTCCGCTATTTCGACATTGGTAACGGCCAATTTTATATCGTCACGAATGGTCAGTGCTTTTTCATATATCTTCTTTGGGCTTTCCCCCATTAACTGTGAAAAAGGAATAGCTAATTCTTCAAAGGATATGTCAAAGTTCTCATAATCGGTAATCAAGAGTAACTGAGCTAAATTGATCTTGGCCAAACGCAACGTATTCTCGGCTTGCACAACGGCTTGTTCTTGGGTAGCAATGGTGGCTTCCAATTCAAAAACATCTCCGATTGTCAAAACACCCGCAGAGATCAATTCGTTGGTTCGTTCAAGCTCTGCCTTTGACACAGTTAATTGGGCTTGCTGTACCGATAAAATTTCGCGATTAAACATGATTTGCAAAAAACTATTGGCAACAAGCAAAGAAATATCATTGCTGATATCTGCCAGTTGATACTGTCTTGCTAAGAGCGTCAAATTTGCTCTATGCAATTGATTGAAGTTTTGCTTTCCTCGGTAAATATCAACGCCCATATTTACCCCAGCTGAAGAGAACTGAGTAGTCAAATTCTCCAAAAGACCTGTAGTAATATTTTGGTTGAGACCAATATTCCACGAGTGACTTAAATTAGAATTTACTCTAGGAAAAAATCCGGCAATAGCGGCTTGTTTGTCAATTTGAGCATTGGCATAATCCAACTCATTTTGCTTAATGGTAATGTTCTTTTCCAAGGCCAACTCTACACATTCTTCCAATGTCCATTGCTTGGTTTGCCCAAAAAGAATTGTGGAGAAAACCGATAGTAGGATCGTTAAACTTTGGGTTGTTTTATTCATTTTTCGCTTATTCATTGTCATCAGAAGTTTCATCGTCGCCAAGTTTCTTGGCTTCGGTTTTGTTCCATACTTTAATCTTATCTTCAATTGTAATTCCAGAAATGATTTCTACATTCATTCCATCGGATATCCCGATTTCAATATCTCTGCGTTCAAATTTCTGCTCTTCCAATTGAATTTCTACATAAGCTTGCTCGGTGTCTTTATCGAATTGCAATAGTGCTTCGGGTAAAGCTAGAATACTGTCTTTGCGTTCAAGAACAAGTGATGCATTTGCAGAGTATCCTGCTCTTACAAAAAAGTTGCTATCCAAGGTTACATCACCTTCTATTTTAAACTGAACAGCGCCTTGTTCTTCATTTCCTTTAGGGGCGATAAATTTCAATTTTGCATCGAATTCTTTGTCCTGAATTGCGCCCAAACTAACACTCAAGGGCATTCCAATGGATAGTTTTCCCACCTCAGCTTCATCGACCTTTCCTTCAAAAATCATTTTATTTAGATCAGCAATAATTGCGATGGTGGTCCCCGCATTGAAAGAGTTACTTTCAATTACCTGATCACCTTCTTTCACAGGTAACTCAAGTACTGTTCCTGCTACGGTTGCTCGAACATTGGTGTTCGCTGAAGCTGAACCACCGGCAGATCCCAATTTAATGATTTCGAAATCGCTTTGTGCATTGGCCAGATCTTGCTTTGCTCGACTGTAGGTCAAATCTGCTGTCTGAAATTCTTGCTGAGAAATGATTTCTTTTTCGAACAAGGATTTGTTACGGTTGTATTCTACTTCCGCATTTTTAAGGACAATTTTGGCGGTCGCCAATCGGCCTTTGGCACTATTAAGCTGACCTTCATCGGCAACAACCTTAATCTTAGCCAATAAATCTCCTTCTTTTACAAAGTCTCCTTCCTCCACAAAAAGAGATTGAAGTATTCCTTGTACCTGAGGCTTAACTTCTACTTCGTCTTCCGGGATTACTTTCCCTGTAGCAACCGTTTTCTTTTCGATCGATGTGATCAGGGCGGTTGCTGTTTCAAAGCTAATGGTGGCTTTACTATTGGATTTGATAAAAAATGCTGCAGCAAACAGCACGCCAAATAAAACGAGTAAAATGAGTGTGTAACGGACAAATTTGTTCATAACGTAGATTCTATTTTTTATTTAATTTTTATTCTTCTCTTAATGCGTCAATGGGTTTGATACTCACTGCGCGTTGTGCAGGAATTAGGCCAATAAGTGTTCCTAGAGTAACCATGATGGCCAAAGCCCCAAGCACAAAAGGTATAGGCACTGTTGGATTAGTATAAGGAAAGTCTTCTAAGTTGGCGGTTCCAGCATTGATACCGGCAAGGACAAAAGCACCCAGCATAATTCCGAAGATCCCTGCGATTACGGTTAAGAAAACTGATTCCAATATAATTTGCATACGAACTTCGGAAGGAGTAGCGCCAAGTGCACGTCTCACGCCCAATTCTTTGGTGCGTTCTTTTACAGATATCAATAAAATATTACCAATACCAATAACCCCTGCAATGATTGTGGCAATTCCAACGACTAGCGAGAGAAAAGTCATCCCCTCAGCAAAGCCCATTATGCGATTAAAAATTTCCCCCAGGTTAAAAGAGCCGAAAGCCCGCTCATCTTTAGGATCAACTCTATGGATTCGCTTAAGGGTTTGCTTAACGTCTTTCTCCACTTGAACTACATCTGCGTCATCATAGGCTGCAATGGTAAACCATTCTACATTTTCGCCGGTATTGTATAACTTTCTGAACGTGGCAAAAGGAATGAACACATCTCCGTCACTTTCAAATCCACCACCAGGAACATACTTATGAACGCCGATAACTTGAAAATAGATGTTGTCAATACGCACAAACTTTCCGACTGGATCTTCGTCTTTGGCAAATAATTCTTTTTGTGTTCGTTCACCTATGACACATACCTTTCGGGCTTGATCTATGTCAGACTGGTTAATGAAACGTCCTGGTGTAAATATTTTTTTGGTCGCAATTTTGGTGTATTCTGGAAAATCACCATAAATATTATAGGTTCCCGATTTGGCTCCACGAACAATCTGTGAGCCAGATGATCCATCAAAAATTCCTCTTGCGTTTCTTGGTGCTATAAATTGAATTTCGGGAATATTATTACGAAGTGTATTCGCATCGGCCAATTTTAATTGTGGATTACGTCCCGTTTTGAAGCCATCATAAGGCACGCTGGTACTTTGCGCCCAGACAAACATCGAATTCATGGCAATATTTTCAAACTCTCGTTCAAAGCCGTTATCCAGCCCCTTTGCTGAACCAGAAAGAGCGATGTATATAAATATCCCCCATAGAACTCCAATTACAGTAATTATGGTGCGAACCTTATTTTTTTGGATAGAACCAAAAATCTCTTGCCAGGTATCGCGATCAAATATGATTTTTAAGCTATTCATCTCTTAGGG
Organism: Flavobacteriaceae bacterium; assembly: GCA_022425945.1. Taxonomy (GTDB): domain Bacteria; phylum Bacteroidota; class Bacteroidia; order Flavobacteriales; family Flavobacteriaceae; genus Arcticimaribacter. The sequence goes on along the minus strand of JAKMEK010000096.1, from coordinate 5,351 downwards.
CTACAATTGGTTTTATGCTTGCTGCACGTTTGGCTGGAATGTATCCAGCTATCCCGCCAAAAATGATCAAAATTAATGTAGCAAATAAGGCGGTTGAAATATCGATGTAAGGGTTTTTGATAAAGTAGTCTTCTAGGGTTTCGTTAATGTTTTTTAGAATAAACACACCCAATGCCATCCCCACATACCCTGAAATAGTGGTGATGAAAATAGACTCTTGAAGGATCATTTGAATGACAGATTTTGGGGTAGCGCCCAAGGCCTTGCGAACCCCCAATTCTTTGGTTCGTTCTTTGACAACAAAAACCATAATATTGGATATGCCGATTATACCGGCGATTAAGGTCCCCAAACCAACAAAAGTTACAATAAGCTGTAGCACATTAGCGAACTGCTGATTTTGCTTTAAGTTATCGGCAACATTTCGAATAAAAATACCATTGGGATCTTTAGGAGCGATGTCCTTTTTTTCTTTTAAAAACATTCGAAGTTGGCGCTCAAAAGCTAGCGATCCTTTATGTCCAAGTTCAGGACGAAAAGCCACGATCATTTGATCAATTTTATCGTTCCCTTTTTCCAATGTCTGACGTGTTGTGTAGGGGATATAGATAAAGCGTTCTTCGTTATCCCCTCCGTCGTCTTGAAAAACACCTACCACTCTAAACACACTACTACCAACATCAATGAATTTACCTATTGGATCTTCTTGCTTAAACAAATCACGGGCCACCAAACGTCCAATGACAGCGTGTTTACTTTTGTTTTTTACATCTAATTCATTGACATAACGCCCTTTCATCATGATGGTTTTCTCTGCATATTGATGTGCAGGTCCTACTCCACGCGTAGTGTAGTTATCAAATTCATTTTTGTAACGGACAGAGGCTCTTCGTGAAATTCGGGGAGTGATGTATTCAAGAAAAAAAGGAAAGTTGTCTTTGATGTCTTGTAAATCATCGTTTTTAAATTCAATACGTCGATTTGCTTTAAATCCTTTGTAGGGCTCAGAAGTTCTCCCTGCAAAAAGAAACATTGTATTGGTAGCGTCATCTAAAAAGAACTCTTGGAAAGAGTTTTTCAACCCATTCCCAAAACCAAAAAGGATAATGAAGATAAAGATGCCTAGTGCAACAGTGAATCCAGAAAGAAACGTACGTAACTTATTCTTTCGAATGGTTTCAAAAATTTCTTGCCAACGGTCTTGATTAAACATATTTCGCTGCTAAAACTTGATCCACTTTTTCATCTTCAACAATGACTCCATCTTTTAAACGAATAATCCGTTTACACATTTGAGCAATGTCTTCCTCATGGGTTACAACCAGTATTGTTTTCCCTTCTTGATTAATTTTTTGGATTAAATCCATCACTTCGTTGGATGTCTGGGTATCGAGTGCCCCAGTAGGTTCATCTGCCAACAAAAGTTTTGGTTCAGAAGCCATTGCACGTGCAATAGCTACACGCTGCTTTTGTCCTCCAGAAAGCTCACTGGGGAGGTGAGTTGCCCAATCCAATAGACCAACGCTTTCCAAATATTTTAGGGCTTTCTCCTGTCTTTCTGTACGTTTCATTCCCTGATAATAGAGAGGGAGAGAAACATTTTCAACGGCTGTTTTATAATTGATCAAATTAAAGGATTGGAAAATAAATCCTAAGAATTTGTTTCTGTACTTAGCTGCCTTTGTCTCATCCAAATCTTTGATGAGAACCTTATCCAATTCATAGCTTCCATCGTCGAGTAAATCAAGCATCCCGATAATGTTGAGGAGGGTTGATTTTCCTGATCCAGAAGATCCCATGATGGCAACAAGCTCACCTTCTTCAACGTTTAAATTGATTCCTTTTAAAACATGAAGTGATGAACTTCCCATTTTATAGGACTTATGTAAATCTTTAATTTGAATCATAGGTAGGTTTTGGCATTTTTACACTTATACATAAGACGAGATAAAGAGTAAAATGTTACAGCTAGGTGTGTTTTTTTATTTGTACATCATTCTGTACACAACAAATCCAACTCCAGCAACAAGTATATAGGGCATAGCCATAAGATAAACAATACCATCATTGATCCCTTTTGCGGTGGCTTGTCCTTCTTCAGATTCAAGTACTGCACGACACATAGAGCACTGAGCTTCTAGTGATTCGGGAAACAAGCTAGATGAAAGTAATAGCACAACACACAAAAGAAGACTTTTTTTCATTTAGGCGTAATAAGGAGAAATCATTAAATAAATCACTACACCCGTAATGGTTATATACAACCATATTGGGAAGGTGATTCTCGCTATTTTTCTATGTGAAGTAAATTGCTGAGAAATGGCTCTAACATAAGAAATTAGTACCAAGGGAATGATTGATATTGACAAAAGAATGTGTGAAATCAAAATAACATAATATACCGTTTTAACCCATCCTTCGCCCCCAAACGGTGTAGGTTCAGACGTTAAATGGTAAGCAACATACATTACCAAGAAAGCTAATGACAAACCAATGGCTGTTTTCATCAGTTGCTCATGAAGGGTTATTTTTCTATTCTTTATGGCCCAAAGCGCAATTAATAGAATGATCGTAGTGTATCCGTTTATCGCTGCATAAATTGGAGGCAAAAAGGTTAGCGGTTGCACACCCTCTAGACGAATACGAAATAAAATTGCTACTACAAGTGGAATTAAAACTGATACGGCTATGATCAATTTCTTGTACTTAAGACCATTATTGTTTAAGGGAGTGTTTTGCATAACTTAATTTTCATTGATTAATTTCTCAACGTCGACCAATAACTGATCAACACCTTGTTCTTCTTCATCTTCTTGGTCAATCCCCATATAATAGACAATTGGGTTACCAAAATCATCTTGTCTTGAACGAATATAACCGTTTTTGTCGATCAAAGCAAAGTAACCTTGATGTTCAAAACCTCCTGCAACAGCAGGATTAATCGAGGCAAATATATTGAAGCCTGTATTAGCTAGGGCGTGGATCGTTTCTTTTTTTGCGGTCAAAAATTGCCAACTCGACGATTTATCTACAAAGCCTTCTGCATACTTTTTTAAGGTAGACGGTGTATCGTGATCAGGGTCTATCGTAAAAGAAGCTATCCCAAAATCTGGACGGTCCCCAAATTGATCATAAAGAATCTTCATGTTTTTATTCATGATGGGACAAATAGAAGGACAACGGCTAAAAAAGAATTCTACAACATATACCTTTCCAAGGTAGTCCTCGTTGGAAATGTACAAGCTGTCTTGATTTAACATCAGAAAATCTGGAACCTTCTTTGGCTCACCATTGAGACGGATAAAATCCAATGCTGTATGCCCCGGCTTTACCGAACGATTACTGGTGATCGTTTGATCCTCCGATAAGCGTTTGATTATTTTTGGAATAAATAAATAACCAAAAATCAGTAAGACAGCAACTAAACCAATGGAGGTATTCTTTTTCATGCTGTAAAATTAATGAATTTGGAATCGATGGGAAACTTGGTGTGCTTATTTTGAACGATTACTATTGTTCTTTTTTAGCGCCAAACGGTATTCAGCCAAAATAACCTTGACATCGTCTGTCATTTTTTTGTTTAACTCCGCAACAGAACTAGTATTATATCCATAGAGTGTTCCCACTTCTTCATCGTCATCCCTTCCGCGCAGCTTTTTTACTCGATCTACTATAAACACGGTAGATGTACTTTTCTTATCGTTTAATTTGACATCGGTTTGGAAACTGTCAAAAAGGACTTGAATTTCATCGTTGGAACCAAAGATAAATTTCCACTTACTAAGGTCGGTGGCTGCACCAGCTTGTAATTCGACTAGAATTTGTTCGATTGCTTCTTCCTGGCCTTTTTCTACAACCATCACAAACTGAAAATCGTCAAACTGATAAAAACGCTTGTAAATTTTTTGATTGAGATTGAAAGCATCTCCTTTGCGTAGTTTGAGGTCATTACCCCAAAAACCTACAATGGAAATGTTTCCATCAAACTGATGACGTTCTCCCTTCAGGCTAGGCCATTCAGTAATGTCATTCACTTCTTCTGTTAAAATTGGAAGATGAGCAAAGTTGTTAACTCCAGAGGCAAAAAATAAATAAATAACTAAGGGAAACACAAACAAGATTCCCAAAACCAAAAATTTTTTAAACGCTTCTTTGCTCGTTGACATGAATTAAAAGTTCCAGCTCACAAAGCCTGCATTCATCACTTCAAATATGTAATCCGCTTCAACCAAAAGAATAAAGGCTAGATAAGGAATTAAAATCACTAACGGAAGTACAATTGAACCCTTGAAAGATCCTTTCTCATCGCGAATGTGCATAAAGTCCCAAGCAATGTAATAGGCTTTAACGATGGTTAAAATAATGAAGATCCAGTTCAAGATTTTCATCCCCAAGAACATTTCCATGAGGCTTTCGGGTTTAACAATCCCTAAAGCAACTTCTACTGTTGTTACGATCGATAAAAATATAAGGACCCCCCAAATCTTTTGTACGTTGGATTTGAATTTTAAAAGTCCTCTAAAAATGGCTAATTTTTGTTCTGCGTGTGCCATGTGTGCTGTAATTTATTGTTATACCAAATAGAAAAAGGTGAATACAAATACCCAAACTAAATCGACAAAGTGCCAATATAGCCCCACTTTTTCAACCATTTCATAGTGACCTCTTTCTTCGTAGGTACCTCGAATAACGTTGAAGAAAATAATAATATTGATGACCACTCCGGAAAATACGTGGAAACCGTGGAAACCAGTGATAAAGAAGAAGAAGTCAGCGAACAAACGATTACCATATTCATTATGGATCAAATTTGCTCCTTCAACTACATCAACTGCATCATTTATTTTTACCAAAGATGCTTCTCTAGAAAGAACAATTTTTTGGCCTTTGTCATTTAACTTTTCCCCTCTTATAACCAAGTTTTCGTTGGCTGCAAAACCAGCTTTAACCTCTTCTAAAGAGTAGGTTGGTAAAGAAGATTCTCCTACAAACCAGATACCATTACTACTTTCATGTGTTGTTCTATCACCAGCAATGGAGGCGGCGAAAGCTTCTAGAGCTACGCGTTTTCCCGTATCTCCATCAACAAATTGGAGGATTTGACCACCACGTGTTTCTAGCGCACCGTATTCTCCTTTAATAAAGTTTTTCCATTCCCATGCTTGTGAACCTACGAAGATAGCACCACCAATGATGGTGAGTAACATATAAAAGGTCACTTTAGCTTTGTTCATGTGATGTCCCGCATCAACGGCCATTACCATGGTTACTGAAGAGAAAATCAAGATAAAAGTCATCAAAGCCACATAGTACATCGGTGCATCTATGCCGTGTAAAAAAGGAAAGTGTGT
>JAKMEK010000088.1 GCA_022425945.1 Flavobacteriaceae bacterium | reverse complement strand
GGTCTTTAATCCAAACAAAGTTCCCTTGTCATGTACCAAATTGAATTCGACATAGCGACCTCTTCTGATTTCTTGCCATTCGCGTTGAATCGCAGTGTAGGGAAGATCTTTGCGTTTATTGATGATGGGAAGATACGCCTCGAGGAAATGATCGGCTATATCTGTCACAAAGTCAAACCATTGTTCCATTGTTTTTTTTCCGGGTTTGAGGTAGTCAAAAAACAAGCCTCCAACGCCTCTAGCTTCTTCACGGTGCGCATTCCAAAAATACTCATCACAACGTTTTTTGTATTGCTGGTGAAAAGCGGGGTCGTGACGATCACAGGCCTCCTTGCAGCTTTGATGAAAGTGAATGGCATCTTCTTCTACAAGGTAATAGGGAGTGAGGTCGAGTCCTCCTCCAAACCATTGATCGGCAATATTTCCTTGAGAATCGTACAGTTCAAAGTATCGCCAATTGGCATGTACCGTTGGTGCATTGGGATTTTTGGGATGCAAAACCAAACTTAATCCACAAGCGTAAAATGAAGCTTCACTTACATTAAAATGCGTTTGCATGGCGGCCGGAAGGGTTCCGTGAACTCCAGAGATGTTTACGCCTCCTTTTTCGAAGACGGCTCCGTTTTCAATGACGCGTGTTCGCCCACCGCCCCCTTCTGGGCGTTCCCAAATATCTTCTTGGAAACCTGCTTTTCCATCCACCTTCTCAAGGGCTGAGGTGATGGTATCCTGAAGGGTACAAATGTAATTGTAAAACTGAGTTCGCATGCTTTAAGCCTTGTATTCTTTGACGGCATCAACAAATGCCTGAGCGTGGGAAACAGGGATATTGGGTAAAATACCATGTCCTAAGTTGACAATATAGCGATCTTTTCCAAAGCCATCAATCATTTTTTTGACCTCACTTTTGATTGTAGGAATGGGTGACAACAAGCGCGAGGGATCGAAGTTCCCTTGTAAGGTAATTTGTCCTCCTGACAAATAGCGTGCATTTCGAGCAGAACAGGTCCAGTCAACTCCGAGTGCACTGGCACCCGACTTGGCCATGTCGTGTAGGGCAAACCAGCAACCTTTCCCGAAAACAATCACAGGAATGTCGTCTTTGAGTGCGGTCACAATTTGTTGAATATAGGGCCAAGAGAAGATGTTGTAATCGTCGGGAGACAATAAACCTCCCCATGAATCGAATAGTTGAACGGCATCAACACCAGCCGCTACTTTGGCTTTGAGGTAGTCGATGGTGGTGTCGGTGATCATCTGAAGAAGGCGGTGTGCTAGTTCTGGTTGACTGAAACAGAAGGCTTTTGCTTTGTCAAAATTTTTCGAACCTTGTCCTTGCACTGCATAGCACAGAAGAGTCCAAGGCGAACCTGCAAATCCAATGAGTGGAACTTCATCGTTCAAGGCTTGTTTGGTCATTTTTACTGCATCGATGACGTAGCCCAAAGCCACTTCGGCATCAGGAACAATTACGTCATTAAGGGTAGCAACACTTTGAATGGGCTTAGGAATCCACGGACCAACCTCTGGCTTCATTTCAACTTCGATGTTCATGGCCTGAAGAACGACCAAGATGTCGCTGAACAAGATGGCTGCATCGGTTCCAATTTGTTGAATGGGCATGATGGTTATTTCTGTGGCCAATTCTGGTGTTTGGCAGCGTGTGAAAAAGTCATATTTTGCCTTTAGCTTCATGAAATCTGGCAAATAACGTCCCGCTTGACGCATCATCCATACGGGTGGACGGTCAACGGTTTCTCCTTTAAGGGCACGTAAAAATAAATCGTTCTTTATCATACTAGACGAGTAAAATGGTTTTTAACGGCAGCAATCACATGTTCAATAGACGGCTGCTTAGCGGTAATGATGGTTTCGGTATGTTCTTGTAAGGCCTCAGTTGTGGTTGGTCCGATGGCAAAGCAAAGGGCATTGTTAAGTGTGTTTTTTTGAAGATAACTTTTCACCCCATTGGGGCTGTAAAATAAAATTGCATCAAAATTTCCCATGGCTTTTGGTTGTGGAGCGCTGTGGTACACCTCTACAACTTCTAGGGGGAGATTGTTTTGACGAAAGCCCTCTTCTAAATGTGGCATTCGTTCGTTCCCTGTGAAAAACAAAAACCGCTCATTTTGTTCAATTTTGAGTAGAAAAGAGGTTAAATCTGCAGAGGTTTGCGTCATTTTGGTCACTTTTTGTCCATTTTCTTCTAAAAGCAATTTTGTTTTCTTGCCTACGCAGTAGCAATTTTTGACCTTAGCTTGTGCATGACTATAGACCGCTTTTACGGCATTTTGTGAGGTAAAAATCAGTGCCTTGTTTGCGGTATCTGCAGAAAATGCTTTGGGCTGACAATCGATAAAATTCCACTCGGTATAACTAAGTTCACTGTGAATGAGTCTATCTTTTTGATGCGGATCGAGAACTTTGGTCGATAAGAGACGGAGACTGCTCATGTATTCGATTTGAATTCGTTCATTAAGGCAGCACCTCCTTGCGCAAGTAATTGTTTGGCGATCTCAGTACCTTTTTCTTGGTAGTCTTTAGCTGAAAATCGTGTCGAAAGTTCCGTTTTTTTCTTTCCATTTAAGGCGTATAATCCACCAGAAAAATCAATATCTGTTCCATTAAATTTGGCAAGTGCGCCTATGGGCGCTGTGCAGCCACCTTCTAAGGTGCGTAAAAAATCGCGTTCTATCTGGGTGCAGAAAGCGGCTTCTCGATTGTTTAGGGGGGCAAGTAATCGGTGTATTTCGGTGTCTTCTGTTCTAGAAACGATCATTAATGCTCCTTGTGCTGGAGCAGGGAGTAGGTTTGTCAGTCGCTCTATTTCTTCGTTTTCTATTGCTAGTCGCTCCAAGGCGGCTTCTGCAAAAATAGCACCGTCCCAAGCAGCATTGTGAAGTTTTTCTATGCGTGTTTGTATGTTCCCTCTTAGGTCAACGATGAGATCATTTGGATGTAAACCGAGCCATTGTGCTTTTCTTCGGAGGCTTCCAGTGGCAATGACGCGTTTTGTTTTGTGTTTCGCTTCTTTGTTTTTCCAAACCACGATGTCTCCAACTGGTCCACGTTCTAATACGGCTGTTTGAACGATGCCTTCAGGCAAGAGGGTAGGAACATCTTTCATGCTGTGAATGGCAATGTCAATCGTTTTATTGAGTAAGGCAATGTCCAGGGTTTTGGTAAAAATGCCTGTGATTCCCATGCTATAGAGTGGTTGTGTTAGGTCGAGATCCCCTTGACTTTTAACGGGCACAAGTTTGAAATCAATACCCAAGTCGTTTAATTTTTCTCCTAAGGTATTGGCCTGCCAAAGGGCCAAAGGGCTGTCTCGGGTACCAATGAGCAATGGTCTATTCATGGTGAGAAGGATCAAGTTGGAATACATCTTGAAAAATGGCTAGTGTATCGTCTGCTTTGGTTGGATTTTCTTTCAAGTAATTGGCCAGTTGCCCCGTAATTTTTTGAATCATTTGATCAGAAACTTTGGTAGCTTCCTCCGTTACAATCTGTTTGCGTTGACGCGCCTTGATATCGGCACTCTGTTGTGCGGTAAGTTTTGCTTTCAACGCGCGAAGTGTAGGGGCGTATTGTCGGTCGTGTAGCCACTGTAAGAACTCGTTTTCAACCTCCTCTAGGATGGCTTCTGCTTGTGGGAGATGTTTTCTTCTTTCCTTGAGAGTTTTGTTAGTGATTTGTGATAAGGTGTCGAGATTTACAACAGTTACGTTGTCTAGGGTTTTTACATTTTCATGGACATTACTAGGGATCGATAAGTCCAAAATCAACAAGGGTTTATCGGTGTGAATGATGTCCTTTCCTACGGTTGGGAGTTGGGCTCCTGTAGCAACGATCATCACATCAGCTGCACGAATTTCGGCAGGTAGGTCTCCGTATTCTTTCACCAAAACATTGAATTTCCCCGCTACGCTTTTTGCTTTTTCATGAGTGCGGTTAATCAAAACAATATGGTCATTGGTAGTGTGCTTGATGAGGTTTTCGCAAGTGTTTCTCCCTATTTTCCCCGTACCAAAAAGTAAGATATTTTTGGTGGAAACATCTTCAATGTGTTGAATGATGTATTGTACTGAAGCGAAGGAAACTGAAGTTGCACCCGTGGAGATCTTTGTTTCGGTTTTAATGCGTTTGCTCGCCTGAATGACCGCATTGACCATGCGTTCAGAAAACCCGTTGGCTAAACCAAGTTTTTTGGAACGATAAAAACCTTGTTTCAATTGTCCAATGATTTCAAAATCACCGAGAATCTGGGAATCAAGTCCAGTACCTACACAAAAAACATGGTGAATTGCCGCTTCGTTTTTTAGCTGATACCCCAAAGCTTCAAAAACTGCAGGTTCTCCTCCCGAGTGAGTGCAAAGCAATTCGATCAGCTCTTGGGGCTGAGTTGCATAGGCATAAATCTCTGTTCGGTTGCAAGTTGTGTTGATCAAGATTTCTCTAACGCCCAATGTTTTCGCTTCAAGCAAAAGGCTGTTGCACTGCTCGTTGCTGAGACTAAACTTTCCACGCGTTGCTAGATCAGCTGTTTTGTAGCTAATCCCAATGGCATAAAAATGTTTGGAGGCGTTGTCCACTTTCATTGTCAAATCTAAATCTGCCACAAAAATAGCCTAGCTGTTGGAAAAAAAATAACGCTAAAAGTAGATAAAGTAACGCCAAGCGATTTTTTTTAATTAATTTCATGCAGACTAAGCCTTATATAGTGATAAACCGTCGCTATTAAGATTCGTTCTAAACAACAAAAACCAATGAAAAATGGAAGAAAATAACGACAAAAGTTTAGCAAAAACGATTCAGATTGAAGATGGTTTTTTGGTCCTTCGTTTTCAAAATGAAAGTCCGAAAGAAATTCGCGAATCGTATGACATCGGCAGTGATTTTATCCAATTTCATTTTTGCATGAAAGGACGTGGAAACTTTATTTTTAACCAAGGGAGCTATGTTTTCCCAGTGGAGGAAGAAAATAATGTGCTGTTGTTCAATCCACAGCAAGACCTGCCAATTGACTTAAAGTTAGCACCGCATAGTTGGATCATCAGTGTGATTATATCGATAAAGAAATTTCACAGTCTTTTCTCTCAAGATGCCGATCATATTTCTTTCTTGAGCCCTGAGAACAATTCAAAAAAATATTATGATACGGCCATTATTTCGCCAAGTATGGCTGTGGTACTAAGCCAGATTTTAAATGCAAATGTGCACAAGAGTATGCAATCACTTTATTTGAAAGGCAAGGTCTATGAATTGTTGAGTCTTTACTTTAATAAAAACGAGGATGCCGACAGCGAGCAATGCCCTTTTTTGGTGGACGAGGACAATGTGCGAAAAATCAGAAAGGCAAAAGAAATTATTTTAGCCCAAATGGTCGAGCCACCTTCTTTGCAGGAACTGGCAGAGGAAATTGATTTGAGTTTGAGTAAACTGAAAGAAGGCTTCAAACAATTGTATGGAGAAACAGTATACGGGTATTTATTGACACATAAAATGGAAGAAGCCCGGAGGATGCTAGCATCGGGTAAGTACAATGTGAACGAAGTGGGATTAAAGGTAGGTTATTCGACCGCTAGTCATTTTATTGCAGCCTTTAAAAAGAAATATAACACGACTCCAAAAAAATACCTACTATCGTTATCTTCGTAAAAAAAAATATCGGTTGAATATTCGACCAAAAGAAAAAGAACAAACACTATGAAAGGAGTATTATTGGTCAACTTGGGATCCCCCGATAGCCCCAACCCGCCGGATGTAAAAAAGTACTTGGGCGAGTTCTTGATGGACGAGAGAGTCATTGACGTACCCAAATTGTTAAGGACTATTCTGGTCAAAGGAATTATTCTAAACACTCGACCAAAAAAATCTGCAAAGGCATATAAAAAAATCTGGTGGGAGGAAGGTTCTCCCTTGATTGTTTTGTCGGAACGTTTGCATGCCAAAGTGCAAGAAAAGGTGAGTGTACCTGCCAGTCTTGCCATGCGTTATGGAAAGCCATCCATTAAAACAGGCCTTCAGGAATTGGCAGACAAGGGAGTGACGGATGTCTTGATCATCCCACTTTATCCGCAGTTTGCCATGGCAACTACCGAAACAATTTTGGTTCTAGCTGAAGAATTAAGACAACAGTTTTTCCCACAAATGTCATTCACTTCCTTACCTCCTTTTTACAAGCATCCGGACTATGTTCGCGTATTGTCTAATTCGATACAAGATTACTTAAAGGATAAAGAATGGGAGCATTTGTTGTTTTCGTATCACGGAATTCCGAAGCGCCACATTCGCAAGTCAGACATTACCAAATCCCATTGTAAAATGGATGGAAAATGCTGCCAGACAGATTCTCCAGCACATGAATTTTGTTACAGTCATCAGTGCTATGAAACCACAAGGCAAGTGGCTGCTTATCTAGAATTGAAAGAAGGAACCTATTCAACTTCTTTTCAATCCCGCTTGGGGGGCGACCCTTGGTTGCAACCCTATACCGATAAAACCATCGAAGCCTTTGCTAAAAATGGCACCAAAAAAATGGCCGTTGTAACGCCTGCTTTTGTCTCCGATTGCTTGGAGACTTTGGAAGAAATTGGGATGGAAGCAGCCGAAGATTTTGAAGATAATGGCGGAGAACACCTGCACGTTGTTCCCTGTATAAATGACCGTGAAGAATGGATCAAGGTAATGAGTCGCTGGATTGATGAGTGGGCCCTAACCCCCGTGGAAGCCTAATGGCAGATCGGGCAACAAATATGGGGACAGATCCAATTGGAAAACTCTTGATTCGTCAAGCTGTTCCAGCTTCGATTGGAATTTTGGTCATGTCACTCAATATTCTGATTGACACCATATTTGTTGGCCAGTGGATTGGTGCCAACGCCATAGCGGCGATCAATGTTGTGCTTCCAGTTTCTTTTTTTATTGCCGCATTGGGAATGTCCATTGGCATGGGCGGAGGGTCAATTATTTCTAGGGCGCTTGGAAGCAAGCAAAGTGCAAAAGCAAACAAGGTTTTTGGAAATCAGATTACATTAACCCTCGTTTTTACCCTTGGTTTTATGTTTCTGGGGCTGTTCTTTATGGAACAAATTATTCCGCTGTTTGGAGGAAAAGGAGCGCTCTACCCATTGGCTAAAATCTATTACATTATCGTCGTAATTGGCGTACCCGTTTTGGGTTTTTGTATGATGGGGAACAACACCATTCGTTCGGAAGGAAAACCAAGAAACGCCATGTACGCCATGGTACTTCCCTCAATATCTAACCTGATTTTGGATTATGTGTTTATCTATGAATTTGGCTGGGGTATGGAAGGAGCGGCTTGGGCAACTACCCTCTCCTACGGTATTTGCGGGGCTTATATCCTCTATTTTTTCCTTTCAAAACAATCGGATCTAAGCCCAAAATGGGCAGATTTCATCCTCGATTTAGCAGTGGTGAAAGAAATTGGAGGCCTTGGATTTGTTACACTTTCGCGTCAGGCTGTAGTCAGTTTTACGGTCTTACTGGTCAACAACATCTTATTTACCCTCGAAGGGGAGAGCATGGTGGCGGTCTATGCCATTATTAGTAGGATGTTAATGTTTGCTCTTTTTCCTATTTTGGGAATTACCCAAGGCTTTGTTCCCATCGCAGGATTTAACTATGGTGCCAATCACAAAGAACGAGTGGTTGCGGTGATTAAAAAAGCCATACTCTATGCGACAACCTTAGCGAGTCTTGTTTTTTGTATGATTGTCTTTTTTGCAGAAAACATTGCAGCGGTTTTCACCAAAGACCCCTTGGTGGTTAGTACAACTGCAGAAGTGCTAACATGGGTCTTTTTAAGTACGCCAATCATTGGAATACAGCTCATCGGATCGGCTTACTTCCAGGCCATCGGAAAAGCAATTCCTGCACTTTTGCTGACCCTTACACGTCAGGGCTTTTTCTTTATTCCGCTGTTATTTATCCTTCCAAACTATTACGGGAGTTTTGGGGTTTGGATTTCTTTTCCCATTGCAGAACTGATTGCCACATTGGTGACAGCTTTTTTCCTTCAGCGAGAAGTGAAAAAATATATCACAACAACCTAGGCGCTATGCCCCCTGCTTTTTGTATTTTAGTTTGAACTTAAAAGAACTTTTCTAGTGGACGCGTATTACAATTACATCAAAGCCTTGCATTTAATCTTCGTGATTACATGGTTCGCTGGCTTGTTCTACATGCCTCGTTTGTTTATTTACCATATCGAAGCCAAGGCCAAAGGGAGCCCTGACCGAGAAATACTAGGAACCCAATTCAAGCTAATGGCTCGACGATTGTGGTATATTATTACTTGGCCATCTGCCATACTAGCGACAATTTTCGCATTACTGTTGTTGTACATAATTCCCTCTTGGTTAGAGCAAAATTGGATGACCATCAAACTGTTTTTTGTGGGACTTTTATTTTTGTACCACTTTAAAACCCATCAAATTTTTAAGGCCTTTCAGCAGGATGAAATTAACTACTCCTCTCTGTTTATGCGGGTGTGGAATGAAGGGGCAACATTACTGTTGTTTGCGATTGTTTTTTTAGTCATTTTAAAAAGCAGTTTTCATTGGATTTTTGGTGTTTTATCAATCATAGGTTTGGGCGTTTTACTCATGTTAGGCATAAAGCTATACCAACGGGTTCGAAAAGATTAAGTCATGAGAGAAAGGAGAATATCATTGCGTACACGGATTTTTTTCTCCATGATCGTACTTACTATTTTCTCCCTCTTTCTCATTTTAATTGCCTCTTATATTCAATACGAAAATCAAAGTGATGATTATAACCTTCGTCGACTGGTTCGAAAAGAAACACAGGTTAAAGACCATTTGAACTACCTTATGAGGAGAGATTCAAGCTTTCATCAAATAGAAGCGCGTAAAGAAATAAGCCAGTCAGATTTTTCCTCCATTGCTACAATCCACAAGGTTGAATTTGCTCTCTATACCCTGGCGGGTGAGCCTTTGTTTTTTTCCTATGTTGACGGAATTCAGGGTCATCGATTAGCAGCTTCTATATTGATTGAGTTGTTTGCTAGTAAGCGTCAACGTATTGGACAGCTCAACGAAGCGGAGAGAGGGAAATTTCAATCTTCTTATAGTGTTCTAAAGGATGATTTAGGTCAACCCTATGTGATTTTGTATTTTCCCTATTTTGAAGATATATCCTTTAGCACAACCGAACTGAATACCTTTTTAACAAGGGTGTTTCAAATCTCTCTTTTGATGATGGTCATCACTTTTGCTTTTGCCTTTTTGTTGGCAGGCTTTATTACTCGACCCATCGAATCTTTACGGAAGAAAATTGATCAAACGGGCTTGTTGAAAGGGAATGAACGCATCTCTTTGAACAACGCTAGTAAAGAAATTGACAGCCTCGTGAACTCTTATAATAGCATGTTAGACGCATTGGAACTGAGTGCGGAAAAATTGGCCAGAAGCGAACGTGAGCAAGCCTGGCAAGAAATGGCCAAGCAGGTGGCGCACGAGATTAAAAACCCTCTGACCCCCATGCGCTTGACCATACAAAGTTTTCAACAGCGTTTTGATCCAACAGATGAGAATAGTTTAGAAAAGTTAAACGATTTTTCAAAAATATTAATTGAGCAAATCGACACCATGAGCAAGGTTGCTAGTACGTTTTCAGATTTTGCTACCCTTCCAGAACCAAAAATAATAGAAGAAGACATCGTTGAGATTACCCGTTTGGCGACTGAGATTTTTGAAAGTTCTAACATTAAATTCATCGCCCCTTCCAAATCCTTGTATTGGCCCATTGATCGAACCCAGTGGATTCGTGTACTCACCAATTTAATCCAAAACGCCATCCAATCTGTTCCGCAAGGTCGAGAACCAAAAATTGAAGTGTGTATAACCCAAGAGCAACATCAATTAGAAATTCAAATCATAGACAATGGAACAGGAATTTCAAGTGAAGACATCCATCGGGTTTTTGAACCAAAGTTTACGACAAAAACAGGAGGAATGGGTCTTGGTCTGGCCATAGTAAAAAACATTATCGATTCTTTTAACGGAACAATAGAGTTCACTTCTTCCATGAAAAAGGGAACCACATTTTCTATAAAATTAACTTACCCTAGCCATGACGTATGAGCACTTATTAATCGAAAAACAGGACAAGATCGCTTGGATCAGTATTAACCGTCCAACGAAGTTAAATGCCCTAAACAGTGGTGTTTTAGAAGAGTTGCATTTGCTTTTTACGGCCTTAAAAGCCGATCAAGAAGTACGGGTCATTGTGTTGACTGGAAGCGGAGAAAAAGCATTTGTTGCTGGAGCTGATATAGCTGAATTTGCTCAATTTAACGCTTCAGAAGGAAAATCATTGGCCAAGAAGGGACAAGATCAGGTGTTCGACTTTATTGCGAACATGACCAAACCCGTCATTGCAGCCATTAATGGATTTGCATTGGGAGGAGGCTTAGAGTTGGCCTTAGCTTGTCATATTCGTATTGCCTCATCAAATGCTCGAATGGGATTGCCAGAAACCTCCTTGGGCGTGATTCCGGGCTATGGTGGAACCCAGCGTTTAGCTCAATTAATTGGTCGCGGACGTGCAACAGAACTTATTTTGACCTGTCGTATGATGGGGGCAGAGGAGGCCTTACAAACTGGCTTGGTTTCTCGTGTAACCTCACAAGAGACATTGTTGTCAACAGCTGCTGAGATGGGTGGAAAGATCATGAATAATTCTTCGAATGCTATTGGTCATGCACTACAATCTATTGCTGCAAGCTATGAAGAAAGTGTCGATGGTTTTGACGCAGAGATTGGGCACTTTGGCGATTGTTTTGGCCATCCGGAGTTTAAAGAAGGTACCCAAGCGTTTTTAGAGAAACGGAAGGCTAATTATTGATTCCCTTTCTAACGATTACTTCCACTTCATCTATGGCTTCTTCTACAGACATCTCTTTAGGATCAATAGCAGCGCTGACATCAAGACTGATTTTTATACCCAGCGGCATGGGGAAGTAATTCCATCGGACTAGTTTCCAAGAATTATTAATGCTTATCGGGACCAAAAGTGCATCTGGAATTTCGTTCAAAATCATCTGTAATCCCCCGCGTTGAAATTTTTTTGGTTGCCCATTTCGGGTTCGGGTTCCCTCGGGGAAAATTGCGATAGACCAGCCGTTTGCATAGACATTACTACAAAATTGCTTGATGGCCTTGAGTGATCCTACCGAGTCTTTTCGATCGATCAAAACATTTCCTCCATTGCGAAGATGATAGGATATGCTCGGAAGCCCTTTACCCAATTCTTTTTTAGCCACAAATTTTGGTTGATAGCGTCTTAAAAACCATATTATGGGTGGAATATCATAGGTGCTTTGGTGATTGGCCACAAAAACGAGGGTTCGTCCTTTTGGGAAAGTATGGGGATTGTTGAATTGCACCCTAGTCCCTAGTAGGCCAAGACAGCGAATGAGCCAGAAATTGAGTGTACTCACCACCCTGCTTTGCATCCGAATACCAAACAGTTGAAAGCAAATAACTTGGAGGGGGTGAAAAAACACAAGTATACTTCCAAAGACTAGATAGTAGATGGACGAAAAGAGGTAAGAAAGGGATTTAATCATACCTGTAAAAATACACAATAAATGTGGTTGGGTTTAGCAGTGCTCGTTGAAGGCTTGTCTCAGGTTTTCAGCAATCAAATCTGCTGGACGACCTTCAATGTGATGACGTTCTAGCATGTGCACTAATTCTCCGTCTTTAAACAAAGCCATGGATGGAGAAGAAGGAGGGAAAGGAACCATCATACTTCTGGCGGCATCGGTTGCTTCACGATCAACTCCTGCAAAGACAGTCACTAAGGTCGAGGGTGTTTTTTCGTTATCGAGTGAAAAACGCACACCAGGACGGGCATTTGCTGCAGCACATCCGCAAACCGAATTCACCACAACTAAGGTTGTTCCTTCGGCATTGATCACTTCTTCTACTCGATTTACGTCATTTATTTGTTCAAAACCAACGGCGGTTAATTCATCGCGCATGGGTTGTACTAATTCTGCTGGATACATATCTTTTGTTTTAGCTGCCACAAAGATAACGAGTTTTCTCATTTTTTAACGGCAGTTATGCTCAATTTAAAGTTAAAGTTATCTTTGTTCAACCAAATACAAGTCAATGCTTAAGTGGATAACAGCAATTTTAGGGTATACGTATTTTCGTTTTGGGGGAGCCCTCTTGGGGTATTTCCTTGGGAGCATATTGGAACAGATGTTCAATCCCAAAAAAAGGAGTGCTTTTGGGAGTATTCAATTTCAGCGTATGCAGGCAGATCAAGTTCAATTGAACCTTTTGTCTTTGGCGGCTATTGTAATTAAAGCTGATGGAAAAGTAGACCAGCGCGAACTGCAATTTGTTCGAAACTATTTTATCGCAAATTACGGGAAAGAATACGCCTCTGCCATTTTTACAAAGTTCAATACTGAAATAAAAAAAGAACAGCAAAATCTGAACGAACTAACCCGTTTGTTTGTCCAAGGGGCCCGCTATGAAACCCGTTTACAAATCCTTCACTTTCTCTATGGTATTGCCAATGCAGATGGACACATTGCGGAGGTTGAAGTGCAGAAAATCTTACAAATTGCGCAGGCATTGCAATTGCGTTTTGCAGATATTGAAAGCATCAAAGCCATGTTTGTTAAGTCTGCAGACAATGCCTATAAAATTCTGGAGATTAGCCCTACAGCAACGGATGCTGAAGTGAAAAAAGCCTACCGCGAAATGGCTAAAAAATTTCATCCTGATAAAATTCAGTCAGATGATCCTGCCCTCAAAAAAGGAGCTCAGGAAAAATTTCAACAAGTGCAGGCGGCTTATGAAACCATTCAAAAAGAACGCGCATACTAATGGATACTCTTGGGTTTTATTTTTCGTTGGGATTTCAACATGTCACTGACCTTAATGGGTTGGACCATTTCTATTTTATCATCGCCTTGGTCTTGCCTTTTGGGTTTAAGCAAGCGAAAAAATTAGTGTGGTGGGTTACTCTTTTTACTTTGGGACACAGCCTCTCCTTAATTGGGATTTACTATCTAAATCTCACTTTTTCAGCCTATTGGATTGAATTGCTCATCCCCATTACGATAGCGTTGAGTTGCTTGCCCATAGTGTTGCAAAAATCGCCTAGTACAAACTGGTTTGCAAGTGGTTTAACCCTCCTTTTTGGAATCATTCACGGCTTTGGCTTTGGTCGCTTTTTTAGTATTATGGTCCTTCCTGAGGATGCAGGGACTAGTCTTTTTTCTTTTGCGCTTGGTGTTGAGGCCGCTCAATTATGCATTGTTTTGTGTGTTTTGTGCCTCAATTTTTTAGTTGCCTTAAAGCCAAAATGGTTGCGTCTCTGGCAAGCAACAGTAGGAATGATAATTTTCTTCGTGGCGGTTATTATGATAGTTGAGCGAATCTAATTAACTTCCCGACTTACTTTATTTATTATGCAACAAATAGCTACGCCTTTTACTTTGCCGAATGGATCGGTTTTGAAAAACCGCATTGCCAAATCGGCCATGAGTGAAAATATAGGGACATATAACAATGCTCCCACAAAAACGCTCATCAATGTCTATTCTGTATGGGCCAAGGGTGATCCTGGTTTGTTGATTACAGGGAATGTGATGGTGGATTCTCGCGCTTTGGGAGAACCCAAGAATGTGGTGGTGGAAGATTACACTCATTTTGATTTACTCAAGCAATGGGCCAAAACAGTTGAAGGAACGGGTGTGCATTTATGGCCTCAACTCAATCATCCAGGAAGACAGGCCTTTGCCTCGATCAACAAAGAAATAGTGGCACCCTCTGCGGTTCCTTTAAACATGGGTGGAGCTTCAGGGATGTTTAGGACAGCAACACCGCTAACTGAAGAACGTATTTGGGACATTATTAAGCGATTTGGTAATGCAGCACGCATCATGAAGGAAGCGGGTTTTACAGGTTGTCAAATTCACGGAGCGCATGGATACTTGGTGAGTCAGTTTTTGTCGCCCATTAGCAACACTCGAACAGACCAATGGGGAGGACCATTGGAAAACAGAGCCCGGTTTGTCTTAGAAGTTTATAGAGAAATACGTGCGCAGGTCGGAGCGGATTACCCGGTGGGAATTAAAATCAATTCAGCCGATTTTCAGCGTGGTGGATTTACTGAGGAAGAGTCCATGGAGGTTGTGCAAATTTTATCCAGAGAAGGGATTGATTTGATAGAAATATCTGGGGGAACCTACGAAAAACCGGCCATGGTAAAAGGAAATCGAAAGCAAAGCACTCTAGAACGGGAAGCTTATTTTTTGGATTATATTGAGAAAGCAAGAAGTCTTACCGACAAACCTCTTTTGTTAACCGGAGGCTTTCGTTCTGTAAAGGTTATGGAGGATGCCTTGGCCGGAGGGAAGCTAGATGTTATTGGCCTTGCACGTCCGTTTTGTCTTTATCCAAACCTGGCAAAAAATATTTTTGAGGGAAGCGTTGAGCGATTTGAAGCACCAGTGCCAAAGATTGGAATTGCGTTTTTGGATAAAATGGGAGGTGTAGAATTGCCTTGGTACGAATTGCAAATCCGACGTTTAGGAAAAGGGAAAAAACCCAAACCTCAATTGGCGGGGATATGGGCGTTTGTCTTTACCTTAAAAGGAATGTTTATCAAGTCTTTCCGAAAGAATTAATGGCTTAGGGGTTTTTTAACGGCCAATAAAACACCAGTAGATAATGTTAGTTGAGTTGTGATAAATTGAGGTTGACTTTCCATAAACGTTAGAAAATCATTGACTTTTTTTTGATGCCCTTCGGGCCAATTGGATTGGGGGAGAAGATCATCGACCATGTAAATTCCGCCCGGATTTACAAGAGATAGTGTTTTGCTTAAATCGCTGAATTTCCCTGGCCAAGCATCGGCAAAGACAAGGTCAAAGCCCTCGTCAGTGTAGTTTTGCAGCCATTTTGAAGCATCTTCATGAAGAATAGAAACCCGATGATCGTCTTTGAAATGAGGGATAACTTCATTCAATAAATTTTGATCATTATCAATTGAAATAAGCTTTGATTCCTTATCCATGCCGTCGACCATCCAAGAAAGCGATAGTCCCATTCCAGTACCAAGCTCAAGGAAATGACCTTTTGGCTTTGCAGTAATTAAGGCTTTTAATAGCTCTCCTTCGGGTTGTTTTGAACCCATGGAAAAGCCAATGGTTTTGCTGGACAATTGTAAAGCAGTGTAGGATTTAGGTAAGATTATATTCATAATTAAGAGGACTTATTCTTTAAATATAAAATAATTCTTTGACTAGATTTAAATCAATACCTTCGTATTTCGATGAAGAAACAAGCACAATACGATCGCGCATATCTAGAAATGGCCCAGACATGGGGACAATTGTCTTATTGCGAGCGAAAAAAAGTAGGGGCCCTTATTGTTAAGGACCGGATGATTATTTCCGACGGTTACAACGGTACCCCCTCGGGTTTTGAAAATGTTTGCGAAGACGAAAACTACGACACCAAATGGACTGTTTTGCATGCGGAAGCGAATGCCATTTTGAAGGTGGCCTCCTCAACACAATCCTGTAAAGGAGCAACCCTCTACATAACACTTTCACCTTGTAAGGAGTGTTCGAAACTTGTGCACCAATCGGGGATAAAAAGAGTGGTTTTTGCTACGGCATATAAGGACCTTTCGGGGGTTGATTTTCTCAAAAAGGCGGGAGTAATCGTAGAGCATTTTCCCCTTGAAAAAAAGGAATAAATGAAACGCTACAATCTCTTTTTATGGATTATAGTATTGCTGTCAATGGCCTTAGGTTTTTTGATTGGGACCAATCAACAATTGGTGCAAAACATCACCCGCTCCCCACAAAGTGGGAGTCAAAAGCTAAATCAGTTTATGCGCTATTTGGACCGCTATTATGTGGACCAAATCAATACCGATAGCTTAGCTACAGAAATGATACAAGATCTAATCCAAAAATTAGACCCACATTCCTTTTATATTCCTAAGGAAGAATTGAGCCGTGTGGCAGAAAACATGCAGGGAAATTTTGTGGGAATTGGTGTAAGCTTTTTCATGGAACGCGACACGGTAAGTGTTGTGCGTGTCATTCCAGATGGACCCAGTAAACGTGCCGGACTATTGGCAGGTGATCGAATTTTGATCGCCAATCAAGATACCCTCTATGGTCGCCAGTTGACCAGTGAAGCCATTGTTGAGCGTCTCAGGGGAGAAGAAGAAAGTTTGATCAATCTTAGTATTTACCGACCCATCACAAAAGAACAGCTCGAGGTGCCCTTGCGTCGAGGAGCTGTTCCCATTACTTCTGTTGCGCATTATATGCTTGAAGAAAGTATTGGTTATATAAAAATCAATCGTTTTGCTGAGACAACCAATAGCGAGTTTCAGCACGCTGTAGTTGATTTGAAAAAACAAGGAATGACCCAAATGGTGTTAGATTTGCGCAGCAATCCAGGTGGTTATCTGGAGGCTGCCGAACAAATTTCAGACACCTTCTTGGCTGAGGGACAATCAATTGTTATGGTCGAAAGCAACCAAGGGGAACAAAAAACGACCTTTAGTACCGCTGAGGGGGCTTTCGAAAAAGGGCAGGTATATGTTTTGATCAATGGCGAATCGGCCTCTGCAAGTGAAGTTGTTGCAGGAGCATTACAAGACAATGATCGCGCTTGGATTTTGGGGCAACGCAGTTTTGGAAAAGGCTTGGTTCAGCAGCAAATGCCGCTTGGCACGCAAGAAGCTGTTCGTCTAACCACGGCACGTTATTACACTCCTACAGGACGGTCTATACAGCGTCCTTTTGATCAAGGGAAGAAAGCCTATTACGAAGAAATCAATAAACGCTATGACACGGGAGAGCTTGCAGATGTTTCTAAGGTTCCGCAAAATGACTCCCTGGCTTTTGTCACACCTAAAGGGCGAAAGGTCTATGGTGGAGGCGGAATAGTGCCTGATATTTATTTACCCAACAATGCAAATCCGGAAGACGATTGGAATGATTACCTTCTTCGCTCCAACATTGTCAATCATTTTGTCTTCAGAGAACTAGATTCACGCCGAGAAGAGTTTGTGTCCATTGACCGGACTGCGTTTGTCGCCCAGCCTCTCCAACATAAAGAGCGTTGGCTTAATGCGCTGAAAAAGTATTTAAATGAACAATCTGTCCCTGTAAATCTTGAGGATACTACCTTGGCCATTACGGCCATACATTCCTACCTTGGCTTGCAATTGTTTGATGAACCAACACGCTTGGAAATACTCCACAAAGAAGACCGTTTTGTCAAAGCTGCGCTAAACGAATTGGCTAAAAAGCCTCTCGATTAATTTAAAATTTATTTCCCTTTTGTTGGGCAGTTATCTTCAGTGAAAGAAGTAAAATCCATAGCAATAGCAGGGCAGAACCAGAAGCGAGAATTCCAATGATAGCGACCAAACTATCGCCTTCTGTAGGTGCTTCCCAATCGATTAGAGTGGTATTAAAGACCATCATCCCAAGGGCAAGAACCATCATGATGCGCAAGAAAATTTTCATAGAATAGGGATTAAAAAATTTGTTGAATATTGGTTGTAAAGAGTTTGACGGCGATGGCCAAAAGGACTACGCCAAATATTTTTCGAATGATATTTATACCCGAACGCCCGAGTAAGTTTTCGATTCGCTGAGACGATTTTAAGATGATATACACAATAATGATATTGATCAATATAGCAATGATGATATTGATTACGTGGTATTCTGCACGCATGGAAAGCAAGGAAGTTAGTGTCCCGGCTCCGGCAATCATTGGGAATGCTAAAGGGACAATAGAGGCTGTTTCCGGCTCATCATCTTTGTATAGACTGATGCCTAAAACCATTTCAATGGCCAAAAAGAAAATGATGAAAGAACCTGCTACGGCAAAGGAATTGGTGTCAATTCCGATGAGTTTTAAGATTTCCTCTCCCACAAATAAAAAGGCAATCATAATAATGGCGGAGACAATGGAGGCTTTTTCTGACTGGATATGACCGACCTTTGCTCTTAAGCTAATGACTAGCGGAATGTTTCCGATGATATCAATCACCGCAAAAAGCACCATTCCTGCGGTAAATACTTCTTTAATGTCAAAATTCATTGTAATTGATTTAGACTGTAAAAGTACTTTAATTCTAGATGATTTATCTTTTCTGACCACAAATTATACGCGAGAAGAACTATCTTTGAACTGTGATTCAACTCGGTAAAACCTTAATTTCGGAAGACCTTTTAGCCAAAGACTTTGTCTGCAACATTCAGCAGTGCAAAGGGGCTTGTTGTGTTGAGGGAGAAGCCGGTGCTCCCCTAGAAGAAGCAGAGTTAGCAGAAATTGACAAACATTTTGATGCCATTAAGCCCTACTTAAATGCGAAAGGCTTGGCAGAAATTGAAAAGCAAGGCCGCTATGTCAAAGGTTGGGATGGAGAATGGGAAACTCCCATAATCGACGGGAAGGAATGTGTATACACCCTTTTCGACGCTCAGGGAAAGGCTTCTTGTGGCATAGAGAAAGCCTATTTAGACGGTAAAATTGACTGGAAAAAACCCGTTTCTTGCCACCTTTATCCTGTTCGTGTGCAACAGTATTCTGAATTTTCTGCTGTGAATTATCACCAGTGGCAAATTTGTGACACAGCCTGTTCTTTGGGAGAAGAATTAAAGGTTCCCGTTTATCAATTTGTTAAAGAAGCCTTGATTCGAAAATTTGGAAAAGCATGGTTT
>JAKMEK010000085.1 GCA_022425945.1 Flavobacteriaceae bacterium | reverse complement strand
TGCAACAACTGCAGTAGATGTAGCAGTAGTCTCTGGGGTGGTCTACTATTGGAAAATCGTCGCAATTGATGCCGAAGGGAATCAAAGCGACTCTGGCATATACACATTCAGAACGAACTAAATGAATGACTTTTTTTGCATATAGCTTCCTATTAGCGACAAAATAACACCCAAGAAAATACCGTAAACAAAGCCAAAAACAAGTGTCATTAATGTCGTAAAAAGTAAATAAAACGCGTCGATCTTACTTGTTGCTAGATAATGCTTTATTAGCTCAAAATCAAACAAGAAATAAACCGAATAGATTATGACTGCTGCGATGACTGATTGGGGTAAGAAATATACTATTGGGGTTAAAAAAAGTAATGTAAGTACAATAATTAATGAGGCTACTAAACCGGAAATTTGGGTTTGCGCTCCAACTTTTGTGTTTAAAATTGTGCGGTTAAAGCTACCTGCCGGTACCAATGAACCAAAAAAAGCACTGACAATTTTGGCTAAACCTAAGGCTCTTAGATCTTGATTCACATCCAAAGGATGTTGCTGTTGCTCCTCCAAATTCTTTGCCATGATTACACTTCCGATGGAGGCTACAAAAGCTATTCCAAAGGCTCCGGGCAGTAGACGAAGGCTTTCCGAACCAAAAGTAGGCCATATAAAAACGGGTAAACCCACAGGTACCTCGCCAATGAGCAAAACACCCAATGCTTCAAAATCAAACACATAAGAAGCTAAGCCACTTATGATTAGAAGACTAATGGTGGTTGGGAACTTAGGGAACAACTTTGCAAATAAAATTAATATAAACAAGGAGGAAAGAAACAATAGGGTGGATAAAAAATGACTTGATGAAATGGCACTACACAGATAAAAAAACTTGTCGAAATACGTCCCTTTCACAGGAAGTTCAATTCCAAAACCCGGAGAAAGTTGAGATATAATAATCACTACAGCGGCAGCTTGTATAAAGCCCGAGATCACACTTTTCTGCAAATACACTGCAAAATTCCCCACCCGAAACAGCCCCAAAATAAACTGAATAAAACCTATCATTATTCCCAATAAAATAACAGAATTAACGTAAGATGAAGTGAACGGGGATTCAAATGGGGTGATGGTTTCAAAAACAAAAATAGAGATTACAGAAACTGGACCAACGTTTAAAAAACTCGAACTAGCGAAAAAAGCATAAATAACCAAAGGAATTAAAGAACCGTATAAACCGTAAATCGGAGGTAAGCCTGCCAACAAAGAAAAAGCCATGGCCTGAGGAATGGTTACTATACCAATTGTAAGTCCGGCTATTATATCACTTTTAAGGGAATAATCTTTTGGCAGTTGTAATAAATGCATGCTTCTTTATATTACGTCAAGTTACAATTATCCAAAAGAAGAAAGGAGTCAAACACACACAACTTTAAGAAACCACTCTATTAACAATTCCTTGCTGAACGTTGATAAATAGCCCGTAAAAGAACAGGTTATTTATGCGCTTAAGCACTAAGTTTTTGTAGTTTTGATTCTTCACAAATTAAAAAAACCAACATGGAACGAATTAAATGCTTGATCATTGGAAGTGGACCAGCAGGATATACAGCAGCTATATATGCAGCACGTGCAGACTTAAAACCTGTGGTTTACACAGGAATGGAACCAGGTGGACAATTAACAACTACTACAGAGGTGGATAACTTCCCTGGTTACGCCAAAGGAATTGATGGACCTACCATGATGGTAGAACTACAACAACAAGCAGAGCGTTTTGGGACAGAAGTTCGCATTGGTCATGTGACCGAAGTAAACCTCAGTAAAGAAGAGGGGGGAATTCATACGGCTGTAGTGGACAGCACAACTACCATAGAAGCAGAAACAATCATCATCTCAACAGGAGCAAGTGCAAAATACCTTGGCATTCCAAGTGAGCAACGCCTTCGCGGAGGAGGAGTTTCGGCTTGTGCCGTCTGTGATGGTTTCTTTTACAAAGGGCAGGAAGTTGCTATTGTAGGTGCAGGAGATACTGCAGCTGAAGAAGCAACCTATTTGGCCAATATATGTACAAAAGTCACTATGCTCGTTCGTAAAGGAGAAATGCGTGCTTCAAAAGCTATGCAACATCGCGTAAACAACACTGAAAATATTGAAGTTTTGTATCATACAGAAGTGGATGAAGTACTTGGAGAACAAGTCGTTGAAGGTCTTCGCATGGTAAATAACCAAACCCAAGAAAAAACTGAAATTCCCATTACTGGACTCTTCATTGCTATTGGACATAAGCCCAATACAGACATCTTCAAAGATCAATTAGAAATGGACGATGCGGGGTATTTAATCACCCATGGTAAATCGACTAAAACAAATCTACCGGGCGTTTTTGCTTCTGGAGATGTACAGGACAAAGAGTACAGACAAGCTGTTACTGCTGCAGGAACAGGTTGTATGGCTGCTTTAGACGCTGAACGCTATCTTGGAGCACTAGGCAGTCACTAAGTTCGATCTATTCTAAAAAAAGAAAGAATATCGGAAAGTGGTTGAACTTCTTGTTCACCACTTTTCATGTTTTTAAGCACTGCTTCATTTCGTAAAAGCTCCTCCTCGCCCAATAAAACAACCCAAGGGATTTGCTTCTGATTAGCGTACGAAAGTTGCTTTTTCATCTTCACTGCATCTGGGTAGAACTCTGCACGTAATCCCTCTGAACGTAGTGCACCAATCAATTGGTTACATTTCAAAGCAGTACTTTCACCAAAATTAAGAAAGAGGATTTGTGTTTCTGCCTGTACAGAAGCTGGGAATAATCCGAGTTCTTCCAACACAAGATAAATTCGATCGAAACCAAAGGAGATCCCTACCCCACTCATGTTTTTCATCCCGAAACCTGCGGTCAAGTCATCGTATCGTCCGCCTCCACCTATGGATCCCATTTTGACACCTTCTGGAGGGGCTACTTCAAAAATACATCCTGTGTAGTAATTCAATCCGCGAGCAAGGGTAACATCTATGGACAACTTGGTTTGGTTAACACCTAGTGCTTCAAGCTGAGAAACCACAAAGCGTAATTCATCTATCCCCTTCTTCCCTACTTCAGAAGTAGTCAAGAATTGTTCTAGCTGGCTGAGACGATCTTGGGCAGAGCCGGAAAGTGACATCAGCGGGCTAATCCGTTCAATTGCATCACTAGAAAAACCTTTAGCAGTTAATTCGTTTACGACTCCTTCGAAACCTATCTTATCCAGTTTATCTAAGGCTACTGTAAAATCGATTAACTGCTCCTCTGCACCAATTACTTCAGCTATTCCTGCTAAAATTTTACGATTGTTTATTTTTATGGTTGCGCCTTTTATTCCTAATGCAGCAAAAACAGAAGCATACAATTGGCACAACTCCACCTCTTGCCAAAGGGAAGTACTCCCTACCACATCAGCATCGCATTGGAAAAACTCTTGAAAGCGGCCGTGTTGTGGACGGTCAGCTCGCCATACGGGCTGAATTTGGTAGCGTTTAAAAGGAAAAACCAACTCATTTTGATGCTGAACCACAAAACGAGCAAAAGGTACGGTTAAGTCATAACGTAGGGCTTTCTCTGACAAAGAACTAGAAAAAGCTCCTAGCCTACTTTCCGCTAATGCAGTTAAATCCGCTTTTTTTAATTTCTCTCCATTGGATAAGATTTTAAATATAAGCCGATCTCCCTCTTCGCCATATTTCCCCAATAGGGTTTCAGATTTTTCAAAAGAAGGTGTTTCTATGGGTTGGAAACCTGCACTTTCAAATGCAGTTTGCAATATTCCTTTCAAATAGTTACGCTTGGCAACTTCTGTGGATGAAAAGTCTCGGGTCCCTTTAGGAATAGATGGCTTCATGGATGTAAATAACAGTATTCTCTACAAATATCTTAAATTTCGCAGGGCTTATGAAAGAAATTCCGCGATACTTTTAAAGCGGTCACCTTGGCTTATTTGTGCACCTTTGAGAATCATACCGTAGAGTTCTTCTTTACGGTCATGATCATAGGTTTTGGTAGAGCGATAGATTGTGACAGATTCGTCATGAATATGGTGCAATAGCCATTGCCAACCTTCTTTGGTCATGATGTCTTGATCAACTGTAGAAAGTTTAACCGCAATGAGACGCATTGCATCCGCAAGACACTCAAAAACAAAAAAGTGATTGGGACTTAAATGTTCCAAGTAGATGTCTTTAGACAATACATCTTCCCACACTAAGTCAGAAAATTGATCCAGGTGAACCTCAACAGCTTCTGGTTGGTTAGCTTTAATTTTCTCCCACTCTTTTCGATCAATCGAAAGTGCAGCCAAATACTTGGCAAACTCCTCGTGGAGTTCTTCAAATTGCTCTTTACTTAAACGGTGATAATTCATACAAAAAAACCCCACCTAGGTGGGGTTGATGTTTTAAAATACCTAGCTTATCCTTTTTCAGGGATAATTTCAAAAGGTGCTAGTATTACAACTTCTCTGTGCAAGCGAACAGTCGCTTCGTAGGCACCAAGACGTTTGATTGTACGTCCGGGTAAACTAATGAATTTCTTGTCAATTGCTTGTCCGGCTTTTGCATATGCATCTGCAACATCTTGTGCTCCAATTGAGCCAAACAATTTGTCACCAGATCCAACTTTAGAAGCAATTTTAATTTCCAATGCTGCTAGAGCTTTCCCTAACTTGGTTGCATCATCAATTACTTTTTGCTCTTTAAAAGCGCGTTGTTTTACGTTCTCAGCCAATACTTTTTTTGCCGAACTTGTTGCCAAGACTGCTTTCCCTTGTGGAATTAAAAAGTTTCTTCCGTAGCCATTTTTTACTGTAACGATGTCATCCTTAAATCCAAGGTTTTGTACATCTTCTCTGAGTATCAGTTCCATGATTTAAAGTTTTATTTTAATAAATCGCCTACATAAGGCATTAATGCTAAATGACGTGCACGTTTAACCGCTACAGAAACTTTACGTTGGTATTTCAACGATGTTCCTGTTAAACGACGTGGTAATAATTTTCCTTGCTCGTTCACAAAGCCAATTAAAAAGTTCGCGTCTTTGTAGTCAATATACTTAATACCTGAACGCTTGAAACGACAGTATTTTTTCTTGTTATTGGTTTCAATATTAAGTGGGGTTAAATAACGAATTTCCCCCTCTTTTCTTCCTTTAGATTGTTCTTCTATTTTTGACATCTCGATTAGGCTTTAGCGTTAGCTTTAATTTTCTTTACTCGTTTGTCAGCCCATGCAATTGCATGCTTGTCGAGTTTTACTGTGAGGTAACGCATAACACGCTCGTCACGTCTAAATTCAACCTCTAAAGGGTTGATCGCTTCACCGATAACGGTGTACTCAAACAAGTGGTAAAATCCACTTTTTTTGTTTTGAATAGGATAGGCCAATTTTTTGAGGCCCCAATCTTCTTGGTTAACAAATTTGGCACCTTTCTCAGTTAAGATGGCAGCAAATTTCTTAACTGCTTCCTTTATCTGCTCTTCAGATAAAACGGGATTCAAGATGAAAACAGTTTCGTAATGGTTCATATAATTGTTTTAATTAAGGCTGCAAAAATAGTAGAATTCAGCTCCTAGACCAAATATTACCTGTCTTTTTTTTAAATAAAGGCCTGAGAATTTGATTTTTCCTATTTTTGTTTAAAACGCAGTCATGCCCTTATCTTTTAT
>JAKMEK010000070.1 GCA_022425945.1 Flavobacteriaceae bacterium | reverse complement strand
CTAAAAGGTCAAAATACTTATAAAACAAATGAAAATATTGCATAATAGGGGATAAAACCTTTTGATTGTGCCTATGTCACTTTCCAATACAAAAGTTTGCAAAAATATTACCAAGCAATTCATCGTTGGTCACTTCTCCCGTGATTTCGCCCAAATGAAACAATGCTTGGCGAAGATCAATGGCCAATAAATCAGAGCTCAATTGATTGTCCATCCCTTCTTGTACTTTTCCAATTTCAGTTAAGGCGTTACTGAGGGCTGCATAATGTCGTGAGTTGGTGATAACACTTTCGTCTTGATAATTATTTTTTTCCATGTGTTGCACAAGGGACTCCTTTAGTGAATTAATTCCTGCTTTGTTTTTTGCGCTCAAAGCAAGACAAGGATAGCCCTCAAATTCAGTTGGTAAAGTGCTATTTTTTATGTCACTTTTATTGAATAATACCCAAATTGCTTTGTCGGGATATTGTTGGCTAAGTTGTGCTATTTTCGCTTTGTGTATCTTACGCTCACTCATTAGCGCATTGGTATCTAGCATGTAGAGCACAATGGCCGCAGCGGCTACTTTTTCAAAGGTTTTTTGAATGCCAATTTGTTCTATTTCATCTTGGGTTTCGCGTATTCCGGCGGTATCAATAAAACGAAATTCTATTCCACCGATGGTAATTTCGTCTTCAATTGTATCCCGGGTAGTTCCGGCAATGGAGGATATGATTGCCTTATCTTCTTGCAAAAGTGCGTTAAGAAGGGTTGACTTTCCAGCATTTGGCGGACCGATAATGGCAATGGGTACCCCTTTCTTTATAACATTTCCCAAGGCAAAAGAATCGATCAAGCGCTTCAGTAGTCCCTGAATTTTTAGCAGTAAGGCTAGAAAAGCCGCTCTGTCGGCAAAAGCTACATCCTCTTCTGCGAAGTCCAATTCTAATTCAATAAGACTTGCAAAATCTAACAACTCCTGGCGAAGCGCCTTAATTTCTTGACTAATTCCACCGCGCATTTGCTGCATAGCAACCAAGTGACTAGCTTCATTTTCTGAGGCAATCACATCGGCTACAGCCTCTGCTTGTGCTAAATCCATTTTCCCATTGATGAATGCTCGCAGGGTAAACTCCCCGGCTTTTGCCGGTCGAATTCCTTGATCAACAAATAATTGAAGGATTTTTTCTTGTATGTAGCGCGATCCGTGGCAAGAAATTTCGATGACATCTTCTCCAGTGTAGGAATGTGGATTCTTAAAGACACTGACCAAAACTTCGTCAATGATGCGATCTCCGTCGAGGAGTTCCCCAAGGTGAATGGAGTGACTTTTCTGGTCAACAAGCTTCTTTTTCGATCTAGCACAAAACAATCGATCAGTGGTGCTTATGGCTGCATCTCCAGAAACCCGGATTACAGCTATGGCTCCAGCACCAGAGGCCGTTGAAAGTGCGATAATGGTTCCTTCACTTAACATAGCTTAGAGTCTAGTGGTGTAAGTTGCTCTTTTTTTGTGTAAACGATGCGCATAATTTTTCCACATGTTTTGTATGGAGTCATTTTCTTCTAACTCTGGATTGGTCTCCACAACAGTGATTCCTTTCTTGTTGAAAAGCTTTTGAACTTCATTGAAAATAACAGCGGTCACCCCTTTGTTTTGATAATCGGGATGAACACCAATTAGATAAAAGGAAGCTCTATGATTAAAATATTGCGCCTTTAGGATATGGAATATTCCCCAAGGAAACATTTTTCCATTGGCCTTTTTCAAAGCTTGGGTAAAGGAAGGCATTATGATCACAAACGCAACGAGTTTTCCCTGTTCATCGGCAACACATTTGATGAACTCAGGATGAATGTATCGAAAGTACTTTTCTTTATAATGTTTTATTTGATAAGGCTGAATAGGGACAAAGGTTTGCAGCTTATTGTAGGTTTCCTCCAAGAGCGTAAACATTTGTTCTACATAGGGGAGAATTTGCTTTGTTTTCGTGAAATGCAGCACTTTTAGCTTGTAACGATCGAGCATCAATTCTCCAAAACGGCGCACTTTTTCTGGAGACTCTTCAAAGGAGGTAATTTTGATTTCGTATTCTACCCATTGGGCTAATTTTTCTAGGCCCAGTTGCTCCATATGTTGGGAGTAGTAGGGGTAGTTATATTGTGTAATCATGGTATTCATCTCCTCAAAGCCTTCGACCAGCATGCCGGCTTTGTCTAGGTTCGAAAACCCAACAGGCCCTTCCATGAATTCCATGGCAGCAGCTTTTCCGAAATCCTTCACAGCTTCAATCAGAGCCTTTGATACGTTCACGTC
The DNA here is from genome assembly GCA_022425945.1 of Flavobacteriaceae bacterium. Taxonomy (GTDB): domain Bacteria; phylum Bacteroidota; class Bacteroidia; order Flavobacteriales; family Flavobacteriaceae; genus Arcticimaribacter. The sequence goes on along the minus strand of JAKMEK010000070.1, from coordinate 47,933 downwards.
ATCAATGACATCAAACCAACCAAAGCGTACTTTCTTTTTTTGTAGGCTGTTTACTTCAATCCAATTGATCATGGCGGCAACTCGTCCAACAACCTCCCCGTCGATTCGTGCCAGATAAAAAGCAGCCGTTGCATTGTTGAAAACAGGGTTTTGCTTCTTGTCAATCACCGTTAATTCTTCCGCTTTCATTGGTGGAACCCAAAAGGGATTGTTCTTGTATAGCTTGAAGGGAAATTCAACAAAGGCTACAAAGTCTTTCTTCTCTTTGATTTCAATTACTTCAATCATGGAAAATCTAATTTCTTTTTGCTCTTCGGTCTCTTTTTCGGTTCGCTTTTTCTGCTTTCTTTGCACCCTTTTTCATGCTTTTTTCTTCTTTACGCGCCTGTTTTTCTTCTTCCTTTTTTTCTGGATCAATATCTCTATGGAAATCGAGACGGTAAGAAACACCTGCATTCATGAAAAAGACTGCGGGGGTGTCTTTATTGTTCACACCTACTGTAGCCTCAATTTGAATGTCGTCGGTCAACAAATAGGCTGCTCCTGTTCGAATAAGTTGATCGCTGTATTTGTCTCCATTGTATCCCTGCGTCTCTAGGTAAACAGACCACAACGGATTAATGGTGTGTGTAAGGGTTAGAATGTAATTAAGATCAGGGAAGTCGGTCATGATTCGGTCATAGGTGACATTGGTGACAAAGACCCAAGTCCCAAAAAAGTGATGTTGGGTAGCAAGGGTTGCCCGACCACTAACAATGGGCTCTCGATCGGTTCTAACGCCTAAATTTCGATAAAAAATGGGATTGTAAAGGTTGTCGAACACATTGCCGTAGGGGTAGGGAGTTTCTGGATCGATTACAGCATTTGCTCCTAAGGTGATAGAAACTGCCGGAAGTAAGTCACGCCATTTAAAGCTATTGTTGGCCTTCCAGCTCAAAACATTGGTTTCTACGACACGTTTGTAGGGGTCATAAACCAAGTATTTTATACCCAGAAAATTTGTTAAGAAGCCTTCTCTCTTTTGGGTGTAAGAGGGGTGTGTAAGTCTATTTTCTTGTTTGTCTAACTGGTATACCCCCTCGTAAGTAAGTTCTAGCTGTTCTTTTAAAAAACCAAAGCGAAGGGAGAAAAAGCCAACTTTACCATTGACTTTTGAATTGTTGTAACCTTTGTGTTTATAGGAACGGTATTCGGTTCCTGCTTCGAATTGTATTACCCGCGTTCCTACTGAAAAAGCACCGATTGACGCCCCCGGCCGATTAGAGTTGATTTGGTCCGTGTACTGACCAAATAAACAAGAAGCAAATAAGAGGAAAACAAGGGTTGAGTGAAGGCGCATCTAAAAAAATATATTTCGAGCAAGATAGGTGTATTTTAAAAAATATGCTAACGAAAGAGGTGCTCTAAGCCTGTTTTTATCATTTATTATTTTAAATTTATTCCACATTTGCGTTTATCCTATGATCTCAACCCTACTACTTACTCTACTCGTTATTTTAATTGTCTTTAGACGAAAAATATTTCCCTGGTTATTGCTTTTTTTTGCCAATCGATTGATGAAAAAATTCGAACAAAAGGCACGGGAGGCTCAGCATCAAACTGCTCAAGAGCCCAAAGCTAAACCAGTCAATAAAATGGGAGAATACATAGATTATGAAGAAATTGATTGAATCAATTAATTATAAAAATTTAGGACTTCATCTAGCCGTCCTTATAGGTTTTGTGCTACTTTCAATCAGCGTGTTCTATCCTATACTACAAGGAAAAAAACTCCTGCAGTCAGATATACAGCAATACAGAGGCATGTCACGTCAATTGCAAGAGAATAGAGAAGCCAAAGGTGAAGAATTGTATTGGATTGACAATGCTTTTGGGGGAATGCCAACCTATCAACTTGGGGCTAAGTTTCCCAGCGATATACTTACCCCGGTGCATAAATTGGTTCGTCTAATTCCCGCCCCAGCATTTTCATTATTTTTATACTTACTTGGCGCTTATCTTTTTTTGCTGAGTTTTGGCTTTTCGAAACGCTACGCTATTTTAGGGGCAGTTGCCTATGGATTATCCACCTATTTGTTGATCATTATTCAAGTGGGTCATAATACCAAGGCACAAGCGATGGGGTATTTCCCGCTTGTTTTTGCAGCAGTTCATTTTTTGTTCAAGCACAAATCGCTTTGGGGAATTGTCTTTGCAGCCCTCGCAATGGGACTTCAGATTCGCGCAAATCATTTTCAAATGACCTATTATATGCTTTTACTGCTGTTGGTATATGGTGGAGTTCAGGCATGGGTTCATTTTAAGGAAAAGCAGTTAAAGGCTTTTCTTCAAAAGGCATTTGCGCTTGGAATTGCTGGTACATTGGCCATTTTACTCAATGCGACTACTTTATTGTCTACCGCAGAATATACCGAGTTTAGTACCCGTGGGAAAAGTGAACTTAGTATAGATGTCAATGGCAATCCACTTGAAGCACGCTCAGGTTTGTCCTATGATTATATCACGCAATACAGTTATGGTATTTTTGAAAGCCTTAATTTATTGATTCCTCGTATTCAAGGGGGGGGCTCCTATGAAGATTTAGGCACAGATTCGGATCTGTATAACGATTTAATTCAACGGGGTGCTTCACGTCAACAAGCGCGACAATTTGTGCAAAATGTTCCCACGTATTGGGGAGACCAGCCCATTTTAGAGGCTCCTGCCTATGTCGGTGCAGTGATTGTGTTTTTGGGTATTTTGAGTATGTTTTTTCCTTGGTCTCTAAACAAGCGTTGGCTTGTAATTGGAATCGTTTTCTCCTTGCTGCTTTCGTGGGGAAAGAATCTCGATTTTTTGACGCAATTTTTTGTAGCCTACTTCCCCTTGTACAGTAAGTTTCGAGCGGTATCTTCCATTCAGGTTGTGTTGGAATTTTGTTTACCCGTCTTAGCTATGATGGGATTGAAGGAATTTTTCGCCGCCTCTACCAAGGCAGCAACAGTAGCCATTAAAAACACCCTATACATCTATTTTGGAGGCCTATTGCTGTTGTATTTACTCGGGGGAACCCTGTCTTTTAGCGGTGTAAATGATGCTTATTATACCAATGCTTACGGCCCAGAATTGATGCAACAAATCGTGAAAGCACGCAAGGCGATTTTTGCCGAAGACATCCTAAGAACTTTTGGGTTTGTTTTACTGGCAGCTATTTTTCTTGGGGCTTTCTTAGTTAATAAATTAACAAAAACCTATGCCTTTGCTACCGTTGCAGTCCTCATTTTTATTGATTTAATTCAGGTATCTAATCGTTATTTAGACCGCGATCTATTTGTAAAACCTAATCGATTACAAACGGCTTTTGTTGCTTCACCAGCAGATCGAGCAGTACTTCAAGATAAATGTCATTACAGGGTCTACGAACCTTCTCTAGGTTTACAGGGTGGACGTACGGCCTATTTCCATAATGCCATTGGCGGGTACCACGGTGCCAAACCGCGTCGTTATGAAGAATTGATTGACTTATTTCAGCAAAAACAGCACGAACCCATTCTCAATATTCTCAATGTAAAATATATTCTTTACCCCAATGAGGAAGGAAAGGTGCAACCCATACAAAACCCAGATAATCTCGGTTCAGCTTGGTTTGTTGAGTCGCTACTACCAAAAGTAAGTCCAGATGATGTGTATCAAAGCATGACAGAAATTGACTTTGCACGTGAAGCATTGGTAGAAACAAATGCATTGGATATCCCATCCAATTACACCAAAGATTCCCTTGCTACAGTGGCTTTGACAGCGAATGCGCCCATGGCAAAAACCTATACCTTTTCGTCTAGTGAGGATAGCTTTGTGGTCTTTTCAGAAATGTTTTATGCAAAGGGTTGGACGGCAACCATAGACAATGTTTCTGCGACGATTTATCCCGTGAATTATGTTTTAAGAGGGCTTAACGTTCCTAAAGGTGAGCATCAAATACAGTTTAGCTTTAACCCTAGGGTAGTTCAGCAGGGGAGTGGGATTCAACTTTTTGGTATAAGCATGCTAATGCTCTATATTGTGCTTGGCATACGCGAGGGAATAAAAAACAAAACTGTACTTAAGCCATGGGAGTAGTCGCCAAACAGTCCTTTTACAATATATTAAGTGTCATTCTTGCCTTTGCAATTGGAGCGCTCAATACTGTGGTCTTTTACCCTCGTTTTATGGGAGAAGAACTGTATGGGATAATTTTAATTCTCCTGGCTGAATCCAATATTCTTCAACCGATCTTTTCCTTTGGTTTGCAACATGCAGTCATCAAGTATTTCTCAGCGGCAAGTTCGAAAAAAGAACAGGACAAACTCTTGCTTTTTTCTCTGCTCATCCCCTTGTTGATTATTCTGCCAAGTGGCCTTGTTTTCTTTGGAAATTACGACCAAATAGCCACCTATTTATCCACCCAAAATCCGGAAGTAGCCAGTTTCACTTACCTCATTTTTGTCATCGCTATATCCACCGCTTATTTTGAAATTTTTTACAGCTGGTCAAGGGTACAAAAGAAAACCGTTGTGGGGAATTTTTTAAAAGAAGTCTACCAGCGTGTGCTCATCACGATTTTGTTGCTTGCCTATGTCCTCCAATGGATCGATTTTAACGGATTTATTTTTGGACTCATTGCTGGTTATTATTTGCGCTTAGCCATCATCATGGGCTACAGTTTATGGCTGTATCGTCCCCATCTATATTTTGAATGGCCAGAAAACAACAAACAACTTTGGACTTACATTCTCTTGATCTTTTTATCTGCCTTTGGTGCAAGCGTCATTATTGATATCGATGCTGGAATGTTAGGTAAAATGGTGGATGAAAAATATGTGGCTTATTATAAAGTTGCCATCTTCATTGCAGCCATTATTGAGGCACCCGGTCGGGCATTGCTTCAAATTGTAAGTCCTTTGGTGGCCGAGGCTCTCAATAAACAGAATCACAAAGAATTGGCCTCCCTATTAAAGAAAAGTGGCACCAATCTTTTGTTGGTTTCAGGTTTGTTTTTTGTTCTAATCAATGCCAATATTGACGATCTCTATGCCTTTATTTATTTCCTGAATGGGAAAGAGGGCTTTGCCCTGGCGATTCCTGTGGTATTGATCATTTCATTCACAAAGTTATTTTCAGCCTCCATGGGCTGTTTGAATAATATTATTACTAACTCAACCTATTATTATGTTGTGCCCATTTTTTCCATCGGTTCGGCCATTGCTGTAGTGGTTTTAAACATCTACTTCATTGAAGAGCTTGGGTTTATTGGGGCAGCAATAGCTACCTTGATTGTTATTTCGTGCTTTAATTTACTCAAACTACTCTTTATAGCAAAGACAATTAAAATTAGTCCTTACGGCAAAGAGACACTCTATTTGTTGGGAATCATTGGGGGGACGTACATCCTTTTCTCTTCTTTTTCATTGCCTTTTTCCGCCTTTTTAAATCTCGGCATAAAATGCATTGCAATTTGCTTGGTGTATTTGGCGATTTGCTACCAACTTAAACTATCGACTACGGTCAATCAGTTTCTTGAAACATTCTTCCAAAAATTAAGGTCTACCTTCTAAAAGATAGACCTTAACCAAACAAAATCACAGAAACCAAAATAATTTAACTTATGAAAAATCAAATCATAATGTGTAAATCAATTACTATGCCAAAAAACATAGTTTAGGCATTGATTGTTATAAATCAGCTGTTTAGTTTTTCCTTTAAGTAGCGCCCTGTATGCGATTCCTTGATTTTCGCAATTTCTTCTGGTGTCCCTTCTCCAACAAGCGTTCCTCCATTTTCTCCACCTTCTGGTCCCAAATCAATAATATGATCAGCACATTTGATCAAATCCATGTTGTGTTCCACCACAATCAATGAATGGCCTTTTTCTAGGAGTGCCTCAAAGGAAGTAAGGAGTTTTTTAATGTCGTGAAAGTGAAGCCCTGTAGTGGGTTCATCAAAGATGAAGAGGATTTTGTCGCGCTGTTCTCCCTTACCGATAAAAGAGGCTAGTTTAATGCGCTGTGCTTCTCCTCCAGATAGGGTAGCTGAGGATTGTCCCAAGGCAACATAACCAAGACCCACCCGCTGCAAAGGCGCTAGTTTTCGTGCCAATTTGTTCTGTTTGTGCAATTCAAAAAATGCAATGGCGTCGTCAACTGTCATTTCCAAGACTTGATCGATAGATTTTTCTTCAAATAAAACCTCGCGCACCTCCTGTTTAAAGCGTTTTCCTTTACAATGCTCACAGGCCAAAATAACATCGGCCATGAACTGCATCTCAATGGTAACATTTCCTTCTCCTTTACAGGCATCACAGCGTCCTCCGTCTACATTGAAGGAAAAGTGCTTGGGCTGAAATCCACGGGCTTTAGATAAGGATTGTTGGGCATAAAGTGCCCGAATGTCGTCATATGCCTTGATATAGGTTACCGGATTCGAACGTGAGGAGCGTCCGATAGGGTTTTGATCAATGTATTCAATTTGTTTGATGGTAGAAAAATCCCCATCAAAACCATCGAACTGCCCCGGCTTTTCTACAAAAATGTCTAAATGACGTTGTAGCGCAGGATACAATATTTTCTTCACCAAGGTGCTTTTTCCACTTCCTGAGACGCCTGTTATGACTGTAAAACAATTCAATGGAATAGAAACATTGATGTTCTTTAAGTTGTTTTCTCGGGCTCCTAAAATCTGAATCGCATTGGCGCTTTTTCTTCGCGTTTGGGGTACGTCTATCTTTTTTGTTCCATTGAGGTATTCAGCAGTAAGGGTATTTTGTTGGAGAATTTCCTCAAAATCACCTTGTCCAACTACCTCGCCACCTAGGCTTCCTGCTTCTGGACCAATATCAATAATGGTATCAGCTGCCCGCATGATGTCTTCGTCGTGTTCAACAACAATTACGGTATTGCCAAGTGCCTTGAGTTTATGAAGGATTTGAATTAGGCGTTCATTATCACGAGAGTGTAAACCAATGCTTGGTTCATCTAATATGTACATAGAACCAACGAGACTGCTTCCTAATGAGGTGGCCAAGTTGATACGTTGCGATTCTCCTCCGGAGAGGCTGTTTGATTTTCTGTTTAAGGTTAAGTAGCCCAAACCAACATTTTGCATGAATGACAAACGCGAATTGATTTCCACCAACAAGCGACGTGCGATTTCATGCTGCTGCTCATTGAGGGTTAATTGAGCAAAAAAGTCGGCCAACTTGTCTAGGGATAAATGCATCAAATCGGGGAGGCTTTTCCCGTTGATTTTTACATAAGAAGTCTCGGGGCGTAGGCGTGTTCCGTTACAGGCATCACATTTGGTTTTACCACGATAACGCGACAACAAAACACGGTTCTGAATTTTATAATTCTTCTTTTCGAGCTTATTGAAGAATTTTGTCAACCCCGCAAAATAAGAATTTCCTTTCCAGAGCAATGCCTTTTGCTCTTCGCTTAATTCAAAATAGGGTTTGTGTAACGGGAAGTCAAACTGATAGGCATTGTTCACCAAGTCATTGTAGTGTTTTTTGAATCCGCTGCCCCGCCAAGGAGCAATGGCTTCCTCGTAAATGGATAAGCCACTGTTGGGAATCACCAATTCTGGATCAATGCCGACGATGTCACCATAGCCCTCGCACTTTTCACAGGCCCCAAAAGGATTGTTGAAGCTAAAGAGGTGTACATTGGGCTCTACAAAACTAAGTCCGTCTGCCTCAAATTTATTGGAGAATTGTGTTCGCTCTCCACTTTTCAGGTTCAATACCTGACAATAGCCATCTCCTTCAAATAGGGCAACGTCTACCGCATCGGCCAGTCTGTTTTTGAAATCCTCGTCGTTTTGTCGAACCACTACACGGTCAACGATTAACTCATAGTCTTTCGGGATTCGTCCGTTTAACTCATCCAACCGAATCGTCGTCTCATCGGCATAAATACGCGCATAGCCCTGCTGAATGAGCATGGCAATGACTTCTTTTTGGGTGCGTTTTTTATGTGTTTTGGGGGTGGTTAGTAATAGGAACTTGCTGCTTTCCTCTTGGGTGAGAAGAAAATCCACCACATCGCTTACATTGTCTTTTTTTACTTTCTCGTTTGAAATGGGGGAGTAGGTCTCTCCTACACGGGCATAGAGTAGTTTGAGGTAGTCGTAGATCTCCGTTTTGGTCCCTACCGTAGATCTTGGGTTACTTGCATTGACCTTTTGTTCTACCGCAATGGCCGGGGCAATTCCCTTGATTTGATCCACCTTGGGTTTGTTCAGTCTCCCCATAAATTGTCGTGCATAGGAAGATAGGCTCTCCACATAGCGTCGCTGTCCCTCGGCGTATAGCGTGTCAAAGGCCAAGGAGGACTTCCCTGAACCTGACAGTCCCGTAATGACCGTTAGTGAATTGCGTTTTATGGCGACATCAATGTTTTTGAGGTTATGCAGCTTTGCCCCCAAAATGATAATATAGTCTTTAGGCGATCGTTTTTTAATCTCTTCCATGCGAAAATTGAAGCACTAAATATACAACTATCTCCTGAGAAGAAATTTAAAATTTGCTTTTCAAACAATAAATTTGCGATTCTTTTTCTTGTTTAGATTTTAACCTACGATAGGAGGTCGCAGATGTTTTCTATTTGAGTTAGCGGGAGTGTCTATTCCCCATGGAGGTTTAAGTAGCCTCTCGCAGGGTACTATGTACCATACAATGTTGTGTTTTCGTACTTTATTTATGTTCTGTTTTTAGCCTAGGCTAAAGACATGCTCTTTCATTAACTTCCTTGTCTTTCGTTGTCTTGCTGCAAGGGGTAGTTTTTGTATTGGCTAACGGTTCGGCTATGATTAGTACGGGAATAAAAGTGAGCTTTTGTTTCCGTTTATGCGATTAGCCGAATCTTTTTGTTTGTTTTTAATTTTTCTATTTAAAAAGCCAAATCCAAAAGATTTGGCGATGCTAGCTGACATGCCAGCTTTATATCTTAAACAAGCAAACCCGTATTAATTATAGCCATTGATAGCTACCGTTTTTTATTATTTTTTTCAATTCATCAACACTTAGAGAATCCAATTCACGATGAAGCATTCTATGACAATTTGCACAGACTAAAGCCAAATCATTTAATGATGTTAAAGATTCACCTTCTATTTCAGACAACGGTGTTTTGTGGTGACATTCCATGAACCCTTTTCCTAATTCTCCATAGATTTCATAAAAGTCAAATCCACATATTTCACAATCTAATTTTCCATACTTCTTTACATAATTCTCTTTTTTCTTTTTATTTAGTTTCGGATTCCGTTCTCTATGTTTATGTAATTTATAAATTACTTTTCCTTCTTTTACTTTTAATTGCTCTTCTTCTTCATCATCTCCAATTCGATATAAATTTTCCGTTAGTTCTGAATCAGAAATGGTTTTCTTTATTTGTTCTGCGATTCGTTTAAGTCCATCAGTATTATTTTGAAATTCAAAGAAAACTTCTTCGTCAAGTTTAATGTATCTATCCATTTCTTTTCCATCATATTCAGGGGCAATGGCTTTGAAGTTATTTAACTTCATAGATACACCATTCGGATTTCTAAATTTCACACTATCAATTCTCTCTGTATGAATTGGAAGCTTATTTAATATTTCAGAAACTTCAATGACTTTCGGATTCTTACTATCCATTTCCATTGGTTCAATTGAATGATAAAGGTCAAGAGCAAGTATTATTTCATCTCGATGCCATTTTGGTGGTTTCATTGTCTTTTCAAATGGTAGCTAACTTGTGTGTATCCACACTATTGCGTTTATTTCTTTTATATGTTTTTTAGTTCCTTATCGATATAACTATATCATTATCAACATTTTACCATTCAATTAATCCATCTATAGACCATGTGATATTTGCAAGAGCTTTTTTCTAATATGCATATAAATCTCCGTCGTCTTTGAAGTTCCTTAACCCAATAATTCTTGTAGATAGGTTCTCTGTTTCCAATAAGTGCATAGGAAACAGCTTTTAGGGTAGCGCTATAAAAATCGGATAATAACCGCAGGTTTCTCATGACATAGAACAGATTTGGGATCGTTTCTGCTTACAAGATAATAAAATTTTTAAAGTGGCTACAAAGGCAAAGGAGGGTACAGATCGACAACGACCTAGACAGTGAAAATTAAAAGCTTGGGCTTAAACAATAAAATCGCTTTTTTAATGTTTAAATATATTTTTCTATATTTGTAATAACAATAGCGATAGCGTATACAACAATTTTACTTTTAATTATTAACGGTTTTATTAATTCCCCAGCAATGGGTCAAGTAATTTTGATATGGATAAACAACTTCACACGCTAGAAGACGCTGCCTTAGTTCAACACTACATCAACGGAAATGAAAGGGCACTAGAGACACTTGTATTGCGTCACAAGGCCAAGATCTATAACTTCATCTATTCAAAGGTGTACGATCGAGATTCTTCTGAAGATATTTTCCAGGAAACCTTTATCAAAGTCATTAAAACCCTGAAAAGAGGGGTGTACAATGAAGAAGGTAAGTTTTTGCCGTGGGTAATGCGTATTGCGCACAACCTAGTCATTGACTTTTTTAGAAAAAACAACCGTATCCCTACTTTTGACAACAAAGACGAATATGACATCTTCCAATTGATCGGTGATGGGAATCCTACTGCCGAAAGCGCAATGATCAACGAGCAGGTGGTGGAAGATTTACAAAAATTGATTGTAGGATTACCCGATGACCAAAAGGATGTCTTGACCATGCGTTTATACAAAGACATGAGCTTTAAGGAAATCGCCGAAACAACGGGGGTTAGCATCAATACAGCCCTAGGGAGAATGCGTTATGCCATTATCAATTTGCGTAAGTTAATCGAAGAGCATCAAATTATTTTATCGGCTTAATACTTTTTGCTTGTTTTTACCGTTGTATATAGAAAGCAACTGTATGGACAAATTTTACGCAAAAGACACTAATTTCTTACTTGAAGGCCCCAGCGATTTAACCATAAAGCGCATTTTAGCTTTTTCTAAGGCCATGAAAAACACGGTCAACTCCAATCCCCAAAAAGAAGAAAAGCAGTCTTAATTTTTTTTCTTGTAGTATTCAGCTAAAACTGTTTTTCGTCCAATTTTTTTCGTGATGATGTCCTCATCCAATTTCCACCCGCGAGCGGGGGAATATTCTCTCCCATACCAAATTATTTGTAAATGTAAATCGTTCCAGGTTTCCTCTGGAAACAAGCGTTTTGCATCTTTCTCAGTTTGCACTACATTTTTACCATTGGTAAAGCCCCAGCGATACATCAGTCGGTGTATGTGGGTGTCCACCGGGAAGGTTGGAATGCCAAAGGCCTGTGCCATAACTACTGCAGCGGTTTTGTGTCCAACAGCAGGAAGGGCTTCTAGTTCTTCATAGGTCTTGGGGACTTGACCATTGTGTTTATCCAGTAAAATATGCGAGAGTCCATGTATGCCCTTCGATTTCATGGGCGATAAGCCAACCGGACGAATGATGTCTCGGATCTCTTCTACGGTCAGTTGAACCATTTCTGCGGGAGTCTTTGCGCGAGCGAAGAGTAAAGGAGTGATTTTATTTACCCGCACATCGGTACTTTGTGCCGAAAGGAGTACCGCAATTAGAAGTGTATAGGGATCAGAATGGTCTAAAGGGATGGGGATTTCTGGGTAAAGTTCATTTAACGTCCTTAAAACATAGTCAACTTTTTCTTTTTTCGTCATTCTTTTTTTCTTCGTATTTGCTTTTGTAATTTAGAAAAAAAATAAGTTATGACACCATTAAAAGTAGGGGATAAGGTACCCGCATTTTCCGTTAGCGATGATCAAGGTAACACGCAATCACTCAGTGATTATGCCGGAAAAAAGTTGATTGTTTTTTTCTACCCAAAAGCCAATACACCCGGTTGTACGGCAGAAGCTTGTGATTTGCGCGACCACTTCAAAGAATTGCAAGCGGCTGGTTATTCCTTGCTTGGCGTAAGTGCTGATAGTGAGAAGAGACAGCGAAATTTCTCTGAAAAATACGACTTCCCTTTTCCGCTACTGGCTGATGAAGAGAAAGAAGTAATCAACGCCTTTGGTGTTTGGGGCTTAAAGAAATTCATGGGAAGAGAATACGACGGTATTCATCGTATGACCTTTATTGTCAATGAAGAAGGAATAGTGGAGCGTGTTATCGAAAAAGTAAAAACTAAGGAACATGCTGCGCAAATACTGAACTAGTTCATTCCGTGTTTGACTAAATAAACCGCAAAATATAGCCCAATAGTGCTCCACCAAGGACAATGTAAAGGCTATTGATTTGTTTAAAGTAAAAAACCACCAATAGGCTAATGGCGCATATTAGGAGTGTGCGCCAGTCGGCTAGGGTGTTTTTAAACAATTCTATGCACACAGCAAAAATAAGTGCCACGGCTCCCACATTAACTGCATTGAGTAGCGCATTCAATAGGGCAGATTTCCGCATCTTGGGAATGTATGGATTCAAGAGTAATACAAACAGGAATGAAGGTAAAAATATGCCTATGGTGGCTGCTAATGCACCTGCTAGCCCGTTCATTTGCCACCCAATAAATGTTGCTGTAGATAGGACTGGGCCGGGTGTAATTTGCCCCACAGCCACTGCATCGAGTAATTGTTGTTGGTTGAGCCAGCCATTGGCCACCAGTTCTGTGTCTAGAAAGGCGAAGAGCACATAACCACTTCCATAGAGTATACTTCCAATTTTCAGAAAAGTGAAGAATATTTTGAGAGAGCCAATTTTCAATGGGTTGGCAAGCTGTACTAAAAGTAGCGGGATAAAACTACGGAGTCTTCCGCTGTTGTTTTTTGACAAATAAATGACACAACCAAATAGACCACAGCCAAAAAGGGCAATAATTTCATTCAGGCCAAGTAAGCATGCTGCCAATGTGAGGCTTCCAAGAATAGCGAGTTCAGTATTTTTAACGGCTTTCTTTCCAAGTTTGAATCCTGCCATTGCGATGATTGCAATAACCGCTGCTTGAATGCCGTAAATGAAGGGTTCGACAGTGGGTAATTGCCCATAGGTTTCATAAAGCCATCCAAAAAGCGCAGTGATTATAACGGCTGGAAAAATAAAGCAGAAACCGGCTACAATAAGGCCTTTCCAGCCCGCACGCTCATAGCCACAGTGCATGGTCATTTCAGTTGAATTGGGACCTGGAATAAGATTGGTAGCTCCCATTAAATCAAGAAAATGTTGTGGTGTCATCCATTTTCTTTTGGTGACAACCTCATTTTCCATCATGGCTATATGGGCAGCAGGACCACCAAAAGCAATACAGCCTAGCTTAAAAAATACTGAGGCAACTTCTTTTAAAGGGTTTGTAGCGCGCATAAGCGGAAATATGTTTTTTGAGCCCGCTATTTCTTCGAGTACCCAAACATTTCATTTTCCTTAATCAATCCAGCAATTCCCTCGGGTAAGTGCTCTTCCCAATTGGAATCATTTTCTTTGATTTGTTTCAGGATTTTACGCGAGAAGATGTCCAAGTAGCGTTCTTCATAATCAAAGACGTCAATCACTTTCCCGTTGTATTTAAAGAACTTGTAGAAGTCCTTCATGCGCGGGTGGAGCTTAAGGTTGGTACTGTTGATGATTTGTTGTTTATCATCTTTCATGGGGTAGAGGTAAATCTTTAGGTTATTGTAAAACATCTTCCCAAAGGCTTCCAAGATACCTCCTCCTAGGTCTTCGTAATAGTATTCGTCGAAAATGTCCACAAAATTGTTTACCCCCATGCTCAGTCCCAGTTGCTTTTTGGTGTATTGAGCAAGGTAATCGACGAGTTTATAGTATTCTTTAAAGTTGGAGATCATTACAATATGCCCCAAAGAACAGAGCAGTTTTGCTCGATCCATAAAGTCTTTCTCGTCAATCTCTCCCTCTGCCCTTAGGTTAGAGAGGGTTATTTCGAAGATTACGACAGTTTTGTTTTCTTCGACACCGGGTTCTTGAATAAAGGCATCAAGTGCCTTCTTGAACATGTCAATGTTGACCATGGTTACAGGGCGAAAACTTCCACGCAATGTCAAGATATTTTTCTTGTAAAGCTCTCTTGCCGGTAAGATATTATTTCCTTCTGGATTAAACATTACTGCATCGGTCATGCCGTTTTTGACCAATTGTAAACTCATCAAGCGATTGTCTACGCCCTTGAATAAGGGCCCTTTAAAGTTGATGGTGTCAATCTCAATCGCATCCTTATCGATGTGATCGTACAAATACTTGAGTAATTTTTTTGGTTCTTTATTCTTGTAAAATGCACCATAAATCAAGTTAACACCAATCATTCCCAGTACCTCTTGTTGCAGGCGTGCCTCTGTTTGATGAAAACGAACATGTAGGGTGATTTCACTAAATTCTTCCTCTGGGGTTGTTTGAAAACGGATACCCATCCACCCGTGTCCTTTAAATTTCTTGGCAAAATCGATGGTGGTTACTGTATTGGCATAGGTGAAGAACATCTTATTGGGATTCTCTTCTCTAGGAATTCGATCGACCAATAGCTGCATTTCATGCTCGAGCATTTTATCTAAACGGGCTTCTGTAACGTAGCGTTTATCGTCTTCCTCACCATAGATATTGTCACTAAAGTTTTTGTCGTAGGCACTAATGGTTTTTGCAATGGTTCCTGATGCACCGCCAGCCCTAAAAAAATGCCTAGCTACTTCTTGTCCAGCACCAATTTCCGCAAAGGTTCCGTAAATGAATTTATTGAGATTGATTCGTAAAGCTTTCGCTTCAATTGAGGGTCGATTTTCTAGTTCGATTTCTCCTGGGAGTTTTGTGGACATAGACAAATAGTTAGTTTTTCAAATCTACAAAGATTGTGGAATTAAAAGACAAAGTTTACCTTTGAAAAACATGCTGAAAGTAACTTTTTTGGGAACCGGAACTTCGCAAGGAATTCCAATCATTGGGAGCAAGCATCCCGTGTGTCTAAGTGACAACCCCAAAGATAAGCGTTTACGGGTCTCAATTGCGATTGAATGGGAGGATGCTTTTTTTGTAATTGACTGTGGACCAGATTTTCGCCAGCAAATGTTGCGTTCAAACCCTACCAGACTAGATGGTCTAATTTTTACTCACGAACACGCCGATCATACTGCAGGGATGGATGATATTCGCCCCTTCTTCTTTCGTCAAGGAAATATTGATCTCTACATGCCCCAAGCTGTTCACCGTTCTTTAAAACAACGTTTTGGCTACATCTTTAACGATGAAAATAAATATCCGGGTGCTCCCTCCGTCAATGTGCAAGAAATTGCCAAACAACAGCCCTTTACCTTGAAAAACAAGACGGTAATTCCGATAGAAGTGATGCATTACAAGCTTCCAGTGATGGGGTATCGCTTAGATAACTTTGCCTATCTTACAGATGTGAAGTCCATTGCGCCAATAGAAAAGGAGAAATTGAAAGGATTGGAGGTTCTTGTGCTCAACGCATTGCGAATCGATCCACATCCTTCTCATTTAAACTTAGAAGAAGCACTTGCCCTAATCGAGGAATTAAAACCACAACGCGCCTACTTGACCCACATAAGTCATTTACTCGGCTTTCATGATGAAGTTCAAGCATCACTACCCGCGAATGTTTTTTTAGCCTATGACACCTTACAAATAACCCTCAACGAATGAAATCAAAAATATTTATTTACCTCTTTGTTTTTACTGCACTGATTCTTGTTTTTCAGTTGGTCAACAGCGGAAAAGTAGTCAACTATCAGGTTGATATGATCCAAGCTAAGATTGCGCGTATCGATACGCTTAAACTTCAGCTAGAGAAAAGCGAACAGGCCTATGCAGAAGATGTTTATTTTTCATTGGATCGAAATGAAGAAGCGATGGCTTATTTTGAGGAGGCTTCCATAGAAGATCTAAGCGCGCGCATCAAAGACAAGGTCTATGATAGCAATGCAGTTAAAGGTGACAATCCCTTGGTGCCCTTCACAGGGGTGGGAGGTAAGTTTTTAATTAACAAGGTGAAGTTGTTGAATCACAAATGGTTGATTGCAGATTTCTCGGACGGTACTTATTGGGGGGAGGTATGGATACAATATGCGGTCAATGGTGAGGATATTCGTCTCGAAGTAAAAGATTACCTCTTGTATCCTATTGATTAAGGATTGGCTTTTAACCAAGCAACCAAATCGGCAAAATTTTCTGGGACAATACCGTGTCCTGCTTCATATTCCTTGTAATCAATATTTGGTAACTGCTGTTTTACAGTTTCAATCCCTTTGCGGGCCCAGTCTATTGGAATGGTAGGGTCTTGGGCACCATGACTACTAAAACAGCGCAATTCTTCTAAGCTTTCCGATGCGAAACTGAAGAGGTCCTCATTTACATAGCCACTAAGTGCAATAACTTTATCAATTTTTGCTGGGTTACTTAGACCGATTGCCCAACTTAAAATAGCCCCTTGGCTAAAACCAAGGAGTGAGACTTTCTTGTTTTCGAGCGAAAATTGCTTGAGATGGTAGTCAATATTGTGCAAAATGATTTTCTGTGCTGCAATGGCTTCCTCATCATCACTCCATTTGTTTTGATCTTGATCAAAATTGATAGAATACCATGCGAATCCACCAAATCCAAGGCTAAGTGGTGCGCGAAGGGAAATGATTAAATATTCTTCTGGCAGATAATTGGCAAAGGAGAACAGGTCTTCCTCGTGGCTTCCATAACCATGCAATAAGAAGAGTACAGGTGTTGTGGCTTCTTTTTTGAGGGGTTTGCGTAGCTTATAGTCTAGAATGCTTGGTGTCATTTCACTCATGCGAACATATTTTTTTCTCCCAAAATACTTCCGTAAACCTTTCCTTGTGTTGACTGCCCCAAGAAGACGCAATTTTTTGCGGTCGAGTGAATGTTATCGAGGGTAAAGGTTGACGCACCATCGGGAGTAAATAAGGTTAAACAAGCTTTTTCTCCCAGCTGTATTTTTGGGTTTGAAATTCCAAAACGATTTCTTCCTTTGGTCAAAAACTGAACTGTCTTTTCCACTGGAAAAAGGGTCATTAGGACACCAAACATGGCTTCAAGCGCAATTGAACCAAAATTCGCATGCTCAAATTCAACATGCTTTAATTCTTTATTCAGGGGTTGGTGATGTGAAGTAACCATGTCTATGGTTCCGTCGAGTAGGCCTTCTTTTAAGGCAGCTAGATCGTTTTTTGTCCGCAGGGGTGGCATCAGTTTGGCATTGGTGTCAAAGCCAAAGAGCTTTTCTTCCGTAAAACACAGATTTGCTAATGCAACACTACAGCTGATATTCAATCCGTTCTTTTTTGCTTGACGAATTAATTCTACACTCTCGGCAGAAGATATACAGGGAATATGCAATTTACCTCCAGTATATGATAGAATATGTAAGTCACGGTTGATCTGTAATGTTTCACTAATGGTGGGTATCCCGGCCAAACCGAGCTGAGTACTAGACGCTCCTTCATGGGCTACTCCGGTTTTACCAATTCGGTTGTCGTTTGGTGTGGATAGTAGCAGTGCGTCAAAGCTTTGTGCGTAGAGTAGAGCTGTTTTGAGTAATTCGGGATTTTCGATGGGTTGTAGAAAATCGCCAAATGCACTGGCTCCATTGTTTTTTAAATCATAAAACTCAGTCAACAGTTTCCCGCTTTGTCCTTTGGTAAATGAAGCTATGGGATGAACAGCGGTGGGTGCAGTAGTTCGAAAGCTTTTGAGCTGAACTACGGCAGCTTGAGAATCAATCCTTGGATCAGTTTCTGGCTCTAAGGCGATGTCGGTAAAGCCACTTAAGGCTGCTGTTTTGAGTCCATTTTCTAGACTTTCTCGATCTTCAAACCCGGGTTCGCCAAAGCAAACACTTGAGTCAAACCAACCAGTCGAAACGTATAAGTTGTCTTTCTTGATGACCTTATCTGCTTCTACGGATAAGTCTTCACCAATCTCTTCAATGATTCCGTTGCAAATATAAATGTCGACTTGTTGAAAATGGAAAGCACCTTTGGGGTCTATGATGGTGGCATTTTTAAGAAGAATTTTCATCTATGCTTTCGCTTTCCTTGATTTAGACAAAAATACAAAAACTTCGCTTTCTATCCCACTCAATTGAAAGGAAGGATTAAAAATCTTCAAATACACCCAATCCAAAGAGGGCAAAATCATATTTCACGGGATCTTCAATGTCCATCAAGCGCAACGCTGTGTCCAGTTCAGTTAAGGCTTTGCCGTCATTTTGTTTTCGTTTTAGGAGACCTAATTTACGCGCAACATTACCTGAATGCACGTCTAACGGGCAAGAAAGTTGTCTTGGGTGAAGACTAGGCCACAATCCAAAGTCGACTTCTTTTTTTGAAGAGCGGATCATCCAGCGCAAAAACATATTGATGCGCTTCGCTGCGGAACCCTTCATGGGGTCTGAAACATGTTTTTGTGTGCGTTTCTGATGAGGAAGGGTGAAAAATGATTCTTTGAAGGCATGAATAGCTGGCTGTAAGCTGTTGGACAATGCATGTTGAGCAAATAGCTTTTCCAGTCCATCATGTTGGGTGTAGATGTGTTGTAATGCTTGAATGAAATAGCGCAAGTCGTCTGCATTAAAAGTGCGGTGCACAAAGCCGTCAAATCGTTTCAAATCGCTTTTCTGATGGTGCAAAATAAAATCATGGGGTGAATTATCCATGAGGTGCATCATTTTGTTGCCGTTATTGATGATGCTCTTTCTATTACCCCAAGCAATGGTAGCGACCAAAAAGGCGCTAATTTCTATGTCTTCTTTGCTGCTAAATTGGTGTGGAATTTGAATTGGATCAGCTGCTAAAAATGAGATGGATTCATATTGCGCTGCTTTCTCGTCTAAAAACGATTTTAGTTCACCTTTTTTCATTGAACGATTTTCCCGTCGACTAATTCAATTGTTCGATCGGCCATTTTAGCCAATTCATCGTTGTGGGTAACGATCACGAAGGTTTGACCTAGTTCATCTCTAAGTTTAAAGAAAAGTTCATGTAGTTTTTCTGCATTCTGTGAATCTAAATTACCGCTTGGTTCATCGGCGAAAATGATGGCGGGACTATTCATTAAGGCTCTTGCAACGGCTATGCGCTGCTGCTCTCCTCCTGATAAGCTGCTCGGTTTGTGATCCAAACGATGTTCAACACCCAGTAGTGTCAATAATTCGCGAGCTCTTTGTTCGGTAGCTTTACCACTTTTCCCTTGAATCATTGCGGGAATCATCACATTTTCTATGCCCGTAAATTCATCGAGCAATTCATGGAATTGGAAAATAAACCCAAGGGAGTGATTTCTAAAGCTTGCCAATTGTTTTTGGCTAAGGTCGAGTACATCAGTGTTTTGAATATGTAGGGCAGTAGCCTTGTTTTCATCTGGAGAAATAAGGGTGCCTAATAATTGCAAGAGGGTTGTCTTGCCCGCTCCAGAAGGACCAATGATAGCAACGATCTCACCTTTGGCAATGGTAAGATCTACCCCTTTTAGTACATTGAGACTCCCATATGTTTTTGCTAAATTTTTAGCAGTGATAATTGACTCCATAAGGCTGCAAATTACATTAATTTAAAAAATTGTTTTCGCTCTTATCCCTTTTTTTTGTAATGCAATGATGTAATTTTTCACAAGATTATTTTATCGGCGGAGCTTTTTTGTTTAATATAATTCATATATTCGTTAAACAAAAATATGGGTACAACGACAGCTTATTTTGCGGGTGGATGCTTTTGGTGTACAGAGGCTGTTTTTCAGCGCCTTCAGGGCGTCAGTGAAATCGTTTCTGGCTACATGGGCGGACAAATAAAGAATCCAGCCTACAGAGAGATTTGTACAGGAAGAACTGGCCATGCAGAGGCCATACGGCTTAGCTACGACCCCGAAGTCATCTCTTATGAGGATTTGCTGCATGTATTTTTTGCTACCCACGATCCAACTACCTTAAACCGTCAAGGAAATGACACTGGTACCCAGTACCGATCGGCTGTTTTTTATGTAGACGAAACACAAAAAATCACAGCAGAGAGCACCATTGAAGCCTTGCAGCAATCGACCTTCGATCGCCCAATTGTCACTGAAGTGGTTCCTGAAGTACCGTTCTATTCTGCGGAAGAAGAACACCAAAATTATTATAACCAGCATAGTGAACAAATGTATTGTAGCTATGTGATTAACCCTAAGATGGCTAAACTGAAACAATCGTTTAGTCATTTAATACTATAATTATGATGAACGATAATTTCAACATTGAAACCCTGCCTGTAACAGAAACCATGAAAGGCCATTATTCAGAAATCATTGATTTACTCGGTGAAAACACCGGTAGAGAAGGATTGATGAAAACGCCTGAACGCGCCTCAAAAGCAATGAAGTTTTTGACCAATGGTTATGAAATGGATCCCCAGCAAATATTGCAAAGTGCCATGTTTAAAGAAACGTACAATGAGATGGTTATTGTTAAAGACATCGAGCTATATTCTTTGTGTGAGCACCATATGTTGCCTTTCTTTGGAAAAGCACACATTGCGTATATCCCAAATGGTCATATTGTTGGTCTTAGTAAAATACCAAGGGTGGTCGATGTTTTTGCCCGTAGGCTACAGGTGCAAGAGCGTTTAACTGAACAAATTTTAGATTGTATTAACGATACCCTTCAACCTGAAGGAGTAGCGGTTGTAATCGAAGCTTCACACATGTGCATGATGATGCGCGGTGTACAGAAACAAAATTCTACCACAACAACATCTGGATTTCGCGGTAGCTTTAAGGAAACTGATACACGAAACGAATTTCTGAAGTTAATTACCTCTAAACTTTCCTAATTCTCCGGAAAAAAGCGTTTAAATCCTATTCTGCGTAAGATCTTCTTTTCGAATTCCCAAAAAAAGGGGAATTGAAAAAACAAGCTGCCGAATAGGATTAATAGTATCTGGTACAATGGGAAAATAGCCAAAACACGTATAATCCAGTACAAAGCGTCTCCTAGAAAAACATCTGCGAAAACCTCAGGTTGCAAACCTACATAGTCCAAAAAAGGACGGGCTATTTTAACAGAGGAAGAACCTGTGATGCCAAAGACGACAAATATGATGAATAATTGTTTGTTGGAGACAACGTCCCATTTTGTTTTTAGACGATCAAAATATCCCATTATGCTAATAGGGCACTGATTTGATCGGCAAGTTCTACACCAATTCGGTCTTGTGCTTCACCAGTTGCGGCACCAATGTGTGGGGTTAATGAAACATTCGGATGCATTAAAACCTGAACAGCTGGTTTGGGTTCTTCTTCGAAGGTATCAAGTCCTGCAAAGGCTAGTTTTCCACTGTCCAACGCTTTTAAAAGCGCTACTTCGTCAATTACTCCTCCACGAGCAGCATTTACAATTGCTGCACCATCTTTCATTTGATTGAATTCTGCTTCTCCAATGACATACTCTTTTTGAGCAGGTACATGAAGGGTGATGAAATCTGCTTCTGCCAAAACACTCTCGACTGATTGTGTTTTAACTTCAACATCTATACTTTGTCCATTGTACAACGCAAGCTTAATGGTTGCGCTGTCCATGAATTTATCAGCAGCGATTACATTCATACCCACCCCTAAACCAATTTTAGCAGCTTCTTGTCCAATACGCCCAAATCCAATGATACCCAATGTTTTTCCACGTAGTTCAACACCTTTTGCATAGGCTTTCTTTAAACCTTTGAAATTGCTTTCACCTTCCAGTGGCATATTGCGGTTGCTGTCATGCAAAAAACGGACTCCGCCATATAAATGTGCAAAAACCAGCTCAGCAACGGAAGCCGATGAGGCTGCAGGTGTGTTGATTACATGTCGCCCTTGTTCGCGTGCGTAGTCAACATCAATATTATCCATACCAACACCACCACGGCCAATGATTTTTAGCCCGGGACAGGCATCGATCAATTCTTTGCGCGCTGTGGTTGCACTACGAACCAATAAAACGACAATGTCATTTTCATTGATGTAGTTGATCAATTGCTCTTGAGCAACATTGGTAGTTATTACGTTAAATCCATTCGCTTCTAAAGCATCAATACCGCTTTGAGAAATTCCGTCGTTGGCTAAAATATTCATTATAGAGTTTTTTCAAATTGTTGCATAATGTCCACCAATAGCTGGACACTTTTTAGGGGAAGGGCATTGTAAATGGAAGCGCGATAGCCACCTACATCGCGGTGACCTTTAAGTCCGCTGATGTCTGCAGCTGCCCATAGTGCGTCAAAAGCAGTGCCATCTACACCCTCAGCTAGATTAAAGGTTGCATTCATGTAGCTACGGTCTTCTTTTGCTGCAAAGCCTACAAAGGCAGCGTTTCGGTCTATTTCATCATAAACCAATTTTGCTTTTGCTTCATTGTGTGCTTGGATCGCTTTAATTCCTCCTTGCTCTTTCAACCATTCAAGGGTAAGCATAGACGTGTAAACTGGGAAAACAGGAGGAGTATTGAACATGCTTCCTTTGGCCGCATGAACTGCATAGCTCATCATCGAGGGAACATTATCATTCATTTTTTCCAAGAGGCTGTCTTTAACAATGACAAGTGTTGTTCCGGCAGGACCCATGTTTTTTTGTGCCCCTGCATAGAACAAATCAAAGGCGGAATAATCGAGTTCTCGAGAGAAAATATCAGAGCTCATATCAGCAATCAATGGCACATTTGTATCAGGCAAAGCATGAAATTGTGTCCCAAAAATAGTATTGTTTGTCGTTATGTGTAAATAATCCAGGTCAGCTGGAATGTCAGCGTCTTTTGGGATATAGTTAAAGTTTTCACCTTTAGAGGATGCAATTTCGATAACCTCTCCAAAACGCTTGGCCTCTTTGATGGCTTTGTCTGACCATGCACCAGTGTTGATGTATCCTGCTTTGGATTTCATCAAGTTCATGGCTGTCATTAAAAATTGTGTGCTTGCGCCCCCTTGCAAAAATAAAGCTTGGTATCCTTTCCCCTCTAAACCGGTAAGTTCAAGCGCTAATTTTTGCGCACGATCCATAATGGAAATAAATTCTTTACTACGATGGGAGATTTCGATAAGCGACAAACCAATACCATCGAGTTCTTGAACGGCTGCGGAAGCTTGTTGCATTACGCTAGCTGGAAGAATGGAAGGTCCAGCACTAAAGTTGTGTTTTTTCATGGCTTTTTTTTACCTGACAAATATCATCATATCTGCACAAATTATCCTTGTGAATTTGCTAATTTTTACCCCCGTTTTCAACAAATTACTCACAATCCCAATAAAAATCTTATCGGATCAACACCGTCGGCATAATTCCATAGCGAAGGTGACTGCGCTTCACCCAAGGGTATCGCGTTTTCAATGGCTAGGGCACTGCTGACACATTGTATCTGGTCGGCTTGTTCATGGAGCTTTTCTTGCAGGGATGAAAGTTCATCGTAGTAGGCATAGTGTAGACAGGCTACTGGAGAACCAAAAGCGTCACTCTCGCGAACTAACATAAACCCATTGTCGAGTAGATCATATTCACTCATCAAGAAAACGGCCTTATTGTAATCGTAATTGTTTGCATATTTGGCAGATTCCATCAAATGCGCATAGGGGTAGAGCGCACCAAAAATATGATTGATGTCATATCCTCTTGGAAGATAGACTTTGGCAATGCTTCGACAACCCAAGCCGTAATATTGAACAATGTCTTTTGCCAAGCCTTCTAGTTGTTGCTTGTTTTCATTTCCATCCAAAACGGCAATTCCATTGCGGTTCTTCCTGATGATGTTTGGGACTTTCGAGAAGTAATAATCAAAATAGCGTGCTGCGTTGTTACTTCCCGTTGCTATTACAGCATCAAACTGTTCTAGACGTTCTTCTGTAAAGGTTAGTCTACCTTCAAAAACGGGATCTATTTTGATTAGTTGCTGATGTAAAAAAGGAATAAGATAAGGGTCAGTAGAAGCTAATTTGATTGTCGCATTGTGTCCACACAACAATACACAGAGCACATCGTGGAAACCCACCAAGGGAATGTTACCAGCCAATACCAAGCCAATGTTTTGAGGTGTCTTTTCTGTAAATGTATAAGCAGTTGTCCACTCATTTAGAGCCTTTTCATTCAATGCTTCTCCCCAACTTTTTAATGCATTTAAACAATTTTCTTCTGTGAACCATCCGTTTTTGTGCTTCGATTGATGAATGATCTTCATTAATGGTGCATAGTGCGGGAGTTCTGTGTCAATTTGCACTAAATAGTCACCTAATTTTGCAAAAGCTTCAATATGTTGTTTAACGGACTTCATTTATTTGTCTAGGAGTTTATAAGGCAGTATTTTTGCGCAAATGTAAGTAAAGAATTTTGCTATGGCGATAATCATAACCGACGAATGTATTAATTGTGGTGCTTGTGAACCTGAATGTCCAAATACGGCCATTTATGAAGGCGCAGACGATTGGCGTTACAGTGACGGAACTTCCCTAGCGGGAAGCGTCGTTCTTCCCAATGGGAAATCAGTTTCCGCTGACGAAACACAAGAACCTGTTTCAGATGAATTTTATTATATCGTACCGGATAAATGTACCGAATGTAAAGGGTTTCACGATGAACCACAATGTGCCGCAGTTTGCCCAGTAGATTGTTGTGTCCCCGATGAAGATAACGTTGAAAGTGAAGAGGTACTCCTCGGCAAGCAACGTTTTATGCACCCAGATTAATTATTTTTTATGAAAGCAGGAATTGTAGGATTACCTAACGTTGGAAAATCCACCTTATTTAATTGTTTGTCCAATGCCAAAGCGCAGAGTGCAAACTTCCCTTTTTGTACCATCGAGCCCAATGTAGGTGTAGTGAATGTTCCTGATGAGCGATTAACTACGTTAGCCGAACTGGTGCAGCCCGAGAAAACACTTCCAGCTACGGTTGAAATTGTTGATATTGCGGGCTTGGTCAAAGGAGCAAGCAAAGGTGAAGGCTTGGGGAACCAGTTCTTGGCCAACATTCGTGAAACCGACGCCATCATTCACGTACTGCGTTGTTTCGAAAACGACAACATTGTTCATGTTGAGGGTTCTGTCGATCCAATACGCGATAAAGAAATCATCGATATTGAGCTACAACTCAAAGACCTTGAAACCATTGACAAACGCCTCGAAAAAGTAAATCGTTCTGCTCGTACTGGAGACAAAGATGCTCAAAAGCTTCAAGCTGTTTTGGTTGCTATCAAAGACGGCCTTGAACAAGCCAAGAATGTGCGCGAACTCGACTTTTCTGAAAAGGAAAGAGAAGAAGTCGTAAAAGGCTTACAATTGCTTACGGATAAACGTGTCTTATATGTTTGCAATGTTTCCGAAGGCGATGCGGTTTCGGGCAATGCGATGGTAGAGAAAGTTCAAGCTGTGGCTGCAACTGAAGGTGCTGAAGTCATTACTTTGGCTGTTTCTATAGAGGCAGACATCAATGAACTCGAAACCTTTGAAGAGCGTTTAGTCTTTTTAGAAGACCTTGGGTTATCTGAACCTGGAGCTGCCAAATTAATTCGTAAAGCCTATGCTTTATTGGAGCAACAAACGTATTTTACTGCTGGTGAAAAAGAAGTGCGTGCTTGGACAATTCCAATGGGAGCATCTGGTCCTCAGGCCGCTGGTGTAATCCACACTGATTTTGAAAAAGGGTTCATTCGTGCTGAAGTAATTTCTTATGCAGACTACGCCCATTACAAAACAGAAGTCAAAGTAAAAGAAGCGGGTAAAATGCGAATTGAAGGAAAAGACTATATTGTACAAGATGGAGATGTGATGCATTTCCGTTTTAACGTATAGTATTTCTGATGAAAGTAGCCTTTTTCTTACTTTTTGGGTTGATGGAAGTTTGCTCTGCTGTTCTTTTTGCACAAACTGAAACAGAAATCTTTGCCCTTTCCATGCAGTCCATTGATGGAAATTTAAGCTTCGGCTCTCCAGAAAACATCACTTATAACAGGGGCTATGACAGTCAGCCCTCGTTTTTTGATGCGAATACTTTACTTTTTTCATCCACCCAAAATGGTCAGACCGATATCGCCCGTTATTCATTTGAAAACAAAACAAAAACTTGGTTATCTTCTACACCTGAGGGAAGTGAGTATTCACCTTTATTGATTCCCGGAGACCAAGCTGTTTCTGCCATTCGTTTGGATACGACAGGATTACAGCGGCTATACCGTTATCCTCTGTCGGGTGAAAAGTCTAAACCCATATTTGAGGAAGCAAAAATTGGGTACCATGTTTGGATAAATGCTCGGCAATTACTTGCCACAGTTTTAGTAGACAACCGCATGGATCTAAGTTTTGCTGATACAGAAAAAGGGTCCATTGTAAATGTATTTCAGGATGTGGGGCGATCCTTGCATCGTATCCCAAATTCCAAAAAGCTGAGTTTTGTGCAAACAACCGAAGAGCGGTCTACTGTATATGCTTTTGATCCGTTAACTGGTCAAATCGAATCGCTTATTGCACTTGACTTTTCTATTGTAGACATGTATTGGTTTTCAGCAACTACATTCTTGTATTCGTCAGGAACAAAGATCTATGCCCTTGATGTATCTAGCGGTGAAGTAGCCCTGTTTTACCAAAGCTCCCTCGCTAATGTTGAGCAAATCACGCGCCTGCTGATTTCTCCTGACAAAACACAACTTATATTTGTTGGTGAGTAATTGATTTACTGTAAAATGGAAAATAACCCCTTAGTTTAGGACCAGTTTTTCTTCTGCGGCAGGAATGTCGATCAAATCACTTTGTTCATGAAAAATATCCTGAAAGAGTGGTTGTGCGCTGAAGTAACCAGCGAGAGGGAAACCGACTTCATAGTCCCTCGTCATTTGCGCAATTTTTGGATCGATTTTGATAAGCTCATTCCCAGTTGCTTCTGCTAAAAGTTGAGACTGACAGCTACGTTCCATAGTCGTAAACCAAAAAACACATTCTTCTATACTATGTCCAACAGTCAATAGTCCGTGGTTTTGAAGAATGACCGCTTTTTTATCTTCCAATGCCGCTGCTATTCGATCTCCTTCACTGAGTTCACCAACAACACCAGTGTAGTCATTGAACAAGCCGTGGTCTTCATAAAAAATACAGGCATCTTGGGTAATCGGGTCAAGTAATTTCCCCATGGCAGACCATGTTTTTCCAAAGATAGTGTGAGAATGTGCAGCAGCAATTACGTCGGGTCTTGCCTTGTGAATGGCCGCATGAATGGCAAAGGCAGCTTTATTGAGTGGTGCTTCTTTTCCAGCAACGATTTCTCCCGCTTCATTGACCAATACTAGGTCAGACATTTTCAATCGCTTAAAAGACAGACCGAAGGGATTCACCCAAAAGCATTCGGGATATTCAGGATCACGACAGGTAATGTGTCCGGCGACCCCCTCTGAAAAGCCTAGTTTTCCAAAAATCCGGTAGGCAGCTGCCAACATCTTTTTTCGGTAATAACGCTCTTCTTCCACGGTATTGAATTGTGGATAATTGATCATTTTTTCTATTCCGGGTGGGTTTTGAACTGCCATTAAAATCAAATTAAAATTACTACAAAGTACAAAAAGACCTAGACATACAAATACGCCCAATAGATTAAACCAATTTGCATGGGGAAACGTATCGCCCATAAAATCCATTTTGCAATCCTGTATTTTTTGCTGTAGTAATTGATTTGAACAATATTGGCCGGATAAATCGCTATCAAAAAGAACATTAAGAATTGTGCAGTATGGGATTGGGTAGTAGGGTAGAGCAGGCCAAGACTGATCAATATCTCTAAAAACCCAGAGAAAAGTGCAATAAATCGACGATAAATCAAAATGCTTGGTACGGCATATTCAAAAAATTTGGTATGGGTGAAATGGGTGATTCCCGCAATCCCATAAAAAGCACTCATTACATAGAGATCAATGGGCATATTACATCAATTTAATTAAATCTTCTACCAAAGTGCCTCCCTCAAAACGAATTGCGTCTTCGTATTTTCTGAACCAAGTAACTTGGCGTTTGGCATAACGTCGGGTGTTTTTCTTGATTTCACTAACGGCTGTCTCTAGATCATATTCACCGTCAAAATGGGCAAACAACTCACGATAACCAACGGTTTGCAATGCATTCAATTCTTTTTGTGGGTGCAAAGATCGAGCTTCTTCCAATAGTCCTTCATCCATCATTAAATCTACTCTAGTGTTGATTCGCTCATAGAGTTCTTCTCGTTCCCAATCTATGACAACCGTTTGGGCTTCAAAAAAATCGGGTGCTTTTCGCTTACCGATAAAAGAGGAATAGGGCTTTCCTGAGCTAAGGGAAATTTCCAATGCCCGTATAAGGCGATGAGGATTGTTTCGGTCAACTCTTAGGTAATGTTGAATATCGTGTTGGCGCAATAGATCTTGCAACACCTCGATACCTTCTTGTTGAAAAATGGCCATGAGTTGCGGACGTATGGCAGGATCTACTTCTGGGAATTCGTCCAATCCTTTCATCACTGCATCAGCATACAGGCCCGATCCACCAACCATGATTACAGTTTGGTGCTTTTTAAAGAGCTTTTTGAGCAATGTTAAGGCTTCCATTCTATAGTCCCCTACGGAGTAATTGGTTGTTACCGAAAGTTGTTGGATGAAATGATGCGGTACGGTACCCAATTCTTCTTCAGAGGGTACGGCAGTTCCAATGCGCATTTCTTCATAAAATTGCCTGGAATCGCAGGAAATAATTTCAGTTTCAAAATGGTTGGCCAGGGCGATGGCTAGGGCGGTTTTTCCACTTGCTGTGGGTCCAGCAATGTAGATTAGTTGTGGTTTATTCATTGAGTGTATTTCCACATTTGTGGCAAAAAGTTGCGTTGTCTAAATGAGTATCTGTCATACAGCTAGGACAAGCCTGCGTATTGGTATCAGGATTTTTTTGTTGTTGGGTCATTTCTGAGGTGACAATTCCTGTTGGAACAGCAATTATACCATACCCCATAATCATGATGATGGATGCGATAAAACGACCAAGGGGGGTAACGGGGGCAATATCTCCATAGCCCACAGTAGTCAGGGTAACAATACACCAATAAATGCCTTTGGGGATACTGCTAAAGCCACTGGCTTCTCCTTCGATTAGATACATAATCGTCCCAAAAATGATGCATAATATGACGACAGCAAAAAGGAATACGCCAATTTTTGCCCGACTTGCCCACAAGGAGGCCATCAGAAAATTGGATTCCCCAATGTAGCGCGATAGTTTTAAAATACGGAATACGCGCAATAAGCGGAGTGCTCTTAGCGCAACCAATGAACTGCTTCCAACAAAGAAAAAAGAAATGTATTTGGGGATAAGAGAGAGTAAGTCAATTACACCAAAAAAACTAGTGACGTATTTCCATGGTTTTTTAACCACCAACAAACGTGCACTGTATTCTAGGGTGAATAGGATTGTAATGCCCCATTCTAATTGACCTAAAAGGACTGCGTATGTTGTTCTGATTGATCCTATGCTTTCGAGCATTACCAAGGCCACGCTAAAGAGAATCAAGATCAACAGGAGAATATCAAAAAACTTACCAGCGGGGGTATCAGCCTCGTAGATGATTTCGTGTATGCGATGCTTTAGAGATGTTTTGACGTCTTTTTCCATTGGTATTATTGTTCTGCTAAGTTAATGAGTTTTTGATAACGCTCTTTTCGCAAGAAACTTCGCAGTACAGCCTGTGTATCCCTGTTGTCTTCAATGGGGATTAATCGTTTTTCAATGGTATCAATGGTTTTGATTTGATGGTTGAGCTGGAAATAGCCATAGCCTTGAAAAATTCCTTCCTTAATGTAGATAAAGCTTTTTTCGCTTTTGCTTTTCCCTTTATCAATGATCAACATGTTTTGATGAGGGTAAAGTAAGCTGTCGGCTACAGCTTTGACCCGTGCATTGTATGCTTCACATTTTTCATCTCCCTTACATGCTCCTTTACACGCATTGATGTCATAGCGAAAGCAACGTTCCTTAGCAGTAGAAAATGACGTGTGTTGTCCACAAAGATTGTACTCTTCGAGCCAAAATCGCAAACGCCCTTCGGCTTCTTTTTTGTTTTTAAAGACATCTAAATAGGTATATTCTTCTTTTACCTGTTCAATCAATAATTGATGATAGGGGGGGCTAGTGTTAAGACGGATCCCCATGGCAAAATGCCTGAATTTAAGCGCGTGGTTTAAGCGAGGCTGATTCTTTTTTATTTCGTGTTGTTCTTTCAGCAGCGCCAAGCATTCATTGCCACACAATTCAAACGAAACAGAGTGAATTGCTTTTTGAATTTTTTCCGCCTTACGCGTACTACTGGTCAGATGCGTTAAGACGCGTTTTTTAATGTTTTTACTCTTGCCAATATAAATGATTTGTCCTGCAGTGTTATGTAGGTAGTACACCCCCGTTTCCGTCGGAAGTTCATCAATGATTTTGAGGTATTTATTGGCGACCCTTTTTTTACTTAAGATTTTAATGTGGGTAGATATAATCTCTTTTTCACTGTCTTTTTCAAGCAATACCTTAAAGAGCTCTACAGTAGCAAGTGCATCGCCGTGAGCGCGATGTACATCGGAGATTGGTATACCCAATGAACGAACCAGTTTCCCCAATTTATAGGAAGGAACATCTGGAATTAATTTTTGAGAAAGTGCAACTGTACAAAGCGATTCACATTCAAAATCATAGCCCAAGCGTTTAAATTCTGTACGGATGATTCGGTAATCAAATTCGGCATTGTGTGCGACCAAAACTGCACCCTCCGTGATTTCGACAATCCGCTTTGCTACTTCGTGAAATTTGGGCGCATTGACCAACATTTTACTATTGATCCCTGTGAGACGTTGGACAAAAGGTTGAATTTCTCTAAGCGGATTAACCAGACTCGAGAATTGATCGACGATGGTTTGTCCGTCAAAACGGTAGATGGCTATTTCGGTAATCCCTTCTTCATTAAACTTTCCTCCGGTAGTTTCTACGTCGACAATTGCGTACATATCAATAGTTTCGTTCTCCAAAGATTTTACTCCCAACGCGAATCATGTTACTTCCTTCCTCTATGGCCAAGGAATAGTCACCACTCATCCCCATGGAGAGTGTATTGATGTTGTTGAGTTGTGTGCTCGCTTGGTCGAAAAGAGACTTCAAATACTGAAACTCCTGTTTTATCTGTTTGGTGTTGGAGGTGAATGTAGCCATACCCATTAAGCCCACAATGCGGATGTTGGGAAAGGGATTGGTTTGCTGATGGCTCATGATCTGATTTAATTCTTCTTCATTTAAGCCAAACTTGGTGCTTTCTTGTGCAATGTGAACCTGAAGTAAGCAATCGATCACACGTTCGTTTTTTGCGGCCTGCTTATTGATTTCTGCGAGTAACTTAGCTCGATCTACCCCGTGAATGAGCGAAACATAGGGTGCCATGTATTTCACCTTATTGCTTTGCACCGTTCCGATCATATGCCATTGAATGTCTTTGGGAAGGGCCTCCCATTTGGTTGTCATTTCTTGAATTTTATTTTCTCCAAAAATACGTTGACCGGCAGCATAAGCTGCTTCAAGGTCTTCAATGGGTTTGGTCTTAGATACGGCAACCAAGGAAACCTCCTTAGGAATTTCGTCTAAAATAGTTGAAAGATTACCCGCTATATTCATGGCGTAAAGATACGTTAGTCAAATCAAAAGATTGGAAGTCCAAGGATAATTATTTGAAGGAACGCATCGGAGCAATAAAAAGCCCTGTAGGAAGTTTTGGCTGGATATAAGTACTTTTCGGAGGCAATTTTTTAAGGGCTTTTGCTGTACGGATAATTTCCTCCAAGCTGAGGGAGGGATAAAAGAATTTCGCCTCATAGGGTGCCGAACTTTCAAAGAAGTCAGTGGTTAAACTAGCCGTAGGAGGAAAATAGTCAATGTATTCTCCTAAATCAACGTCATCCTCTGTTGAAAATCCCAAGACATCTGCCAACAAAAAAGTAACCGCATTGCCTGTTTCTGTTAGGGCTGTGTAGTGTTTTTGATTGCCATACAGCACTTCGATGGATGCTTGTTCTAATGGTTTTTTGGGCTTCATGCTTGCTATGAGATGCGATTGTTTAGGCAGTTGCTTAAGAGCCCAAATAAAACAATCGTTCTTCAATTGATTCTTTGCGACGATAAAACTAAACACTGGCAGACAGTTTTGCTTATTTTCAGCGTAATGTAAACTACTGGCTAGGCGATGATGTCCATCGGCCAAATGAAATTGTTTTTCTGTTAGAGCAAAAGCAATCGCTTCTTGACTTTCTTCAGCATCTAGTGCCCATAGTTCGTGTTTTTCTTTCCCAAGATAGTAACAGTGTGTACATTGTTTTTGGGCTATTTTCATTGTGAAATCATCAGAAAATGAAATGTTTTCGTGCATGACCAAGATGGGTTCAGCTTGCAGTTGTGTGGCAGACAAATAGTCCGCGAAGTGTTTTACCCTTTTGTCCAACACATGTTCATGGGTGGTAAGTGTAGGGTGAGAACAATCTTCTGATGGAAGCCCGCAAAGCAAACCTGCATAGCATTCGGTAGAAGTGCTGATGCGGTACCAATATATGTATTCGTTTTGGGCAGTGTAAATTCCTTTTCTCAATAAGTCATTAACGCCTGTTTTAATGGCCGCATAGTTGTTGGCATTTTCAACAAGCTCCACAAAGGTTTCTGGACCATTAATGCTGGTTTTTTGCTTTGGGTAGCTTAAGTTGCTTTTAAGCGGAAGAAACAAGGGAATGGGAAGGAGCTGGGGCATGTCGATCCATTATTTGGCATTAAAAACAATCGATGATTTGATAGGCTACTCGAAGCGCTTCAGTCGCATGGTTGAGGGGGACAATGGGTTCTAGGTCGAGCTCAATGACGTCGGCAAAGGTCTCCAGTTCTTCCAAAATAGCATTGGATTCTTTTACCGCTGGAAGGTCGAAGTAGATTTGCTTTTTGTGCCCCTCTGCAGTTTGCAACAGTAGGGCGAATTCTTCGGGTTCATCAGGGGCGTCTTTCATTTTAACCACCTCCACTTTCTTGGTGAAAAAGTCAACAGAGATATAGGCTTCTTTTTGGAAGAAACGCAATTTCCGCATGTTTTTTAATGAAATTCTACTGGCCGTAAGGTTGGCAACCGCACCGTTCTCAAACTCGATGCGCGCATTGGCAATATCAGGTGTTTGACTGACTACAGCAACGCCCGAGGCAGAGATGTTTTTTACCTTAGATTTGATAACACTCAAAATGATGTCAATATCATGGATCATTAAGTCGAGTACCACAGAAACGTCTGTTCCTCTTGGGTTAAATTCAGCGAGGCGATGTGATTCAACAAACATGGGTTGTCCCAAGCTTTGTTTCACTGCTTTGAAAGCAGGGTTAAAACGCTCTACATGCCCCACCTGACCTTTTACTCCTTTTTCATCGGCCAATTGGACCAATTCTTCGGCCTCTTCTACCGTTCGGGTAATGGGTTTTTCAATGAAAATATGCTTGCCTTGTGTAATACAGTCCTTGGCCACCGCATGGTGATAGAGGGTAGGGGTGACAATATCGATCACTTCGCAGGCAGCAATAAGTTCATCCTGATTGTCAAAGTAAACATAGCCATTTGCTTTAGCCAATGCTTCGGATGCTTTAACATCCGGGTCATAGAATCCCACTAAATTGAAGCGCTTGGATTCGTTCAACAAGCGTAGGTGGATTTTTCCTAAATGTCCGGCGCCAAAAACACCAACGTTCAATTGCTTTTTCAAGGTCATATTGTTTAGATACTCAAAGGTACACTTTTCGCCCTAATTTTTGATTGAAAGCTTTTTCTCGATGGAATAAAGTGTATTTTTGATCCCATGCAATTACCCACTGATTCGACCAAAGAGC
The DNA here is from genome assembly GCA_022425945.1 of Flavobacteriaceae bacterium. GTDB lineage: Bacteria > Bacteroidota > Bacteroidia > Flavobacteriales > Flavobacteriaceae > Arcticimaribacter. The sequence goes on along the minus strand of JAKMEK010000070.1, from coordinate 14,036 downwards.
AAGGTCAACGTCTGCAAATGGTTTCCCTTTTGAAAGAAATGGGCATTCATAACCCTACTGTAATCAATGCGATGGAATCGGTGCCACGTCATTGGTTCATGGACCCAGGTTTGGTCAGCCATGCCTACAAAAACAAAGCTTATCCTATCGCTGCGGAGCAAACCATTTCCCATCCGTACACGGTTGCTTACCAATCGGAGCTTATCAACGTAAGCGAAGGGGCTAAAGTTTTAGAAATCGGCACTGGATCGGGCTATCAAACTGCTGTGCTCAAGGCCATGGGATTGGCTATCTATACCATTGAACGACAACGCGAGCTGTTCAAAAAAACACAGCGCTTATTCGATCAAATTCGTTTACGTCCCAAAAAATACATTTTAGGAGATGGTTATCTAGGCTTGCCAGAAGATGCGCCCTTCGATGCCATATTGGTTACGGCAGGAGCCCCCAGTTTGCCTAAGGATTTATTACGTCAATTAAAAATTAGGGGACGCTTGGTTATCCCCATAGGGACTGATGCACAAGTCATGCATCGTTTTACTCGCACAGGAGAGAAAACCTTTGATAAAGAACAATTTGGCGAGTTTCGTTTTGTGCCTATGCTTAAGGACAAGAATTAGCCGCTCATTTTCCACAGAACGATTGGATCCATGTTCTCCTCTGAGTTAGCTTATAGCCAAAGATGTATTATCAATGAATCATTGACTTTTAGATGTCCTTTTTTTCTTATTTCTGCCTTGATGGGGAGCAAGTAGGTGTCTTCTTTTGTGTCGAACCAAATGGCTGTTTTCCAAAGCAATTCATCGATTTGTACTGAGGCTTTCATTCTTCCCCAAGCTTCCTCTTGCGCTTTTAGGTTGTTCCTAATTTCTTTTGCAATGTTTTTGGGCAAAGAAACGAAATGCCAGCCTCCTTCTGATGGGTGAATCCACATTTTTGCCTCAAAGTGGTAGTGCTAAGGCTTATCTTAGTTGCGAAAATCTTTTTTGACACGATCCAAATTTCGCTTGTTGTCTCGGTCTTTGATGGTATCGCGTTTGTCGTATAACTTTTTCCCTTTGGCGAGCGCAATGACCAATTTGGCATGCCCTTTATCGGTGATGAAAACCCGCAGTGGAACAATGGTCAAACCAACGTTTTTGACTTCTTTTTCGAGTTTCCGCAATTCACGTTTGTTCATCAACAACTTGCGTTCTGCTTTTGGGCGATGGTTGTAGTGTGTGCCCCAAGCATATTCCTGAATGTCCATATTGATCACAAACAATTCTCCACGATCATTGAACTCACAAAAACTATCGGTAATGGTGGCTTTCCCTAAGCGAATGGATTTGATTTCCGTTCCGGTTAGCACCAGACCAGCCGTGTATTGATCGATTAGCTCGAACTCAAAGCGGGCGCGTTTGTTTTGTATGTTGATGTTTTTTTGCACGCAGCAAAGGTAATGGATTTTCGATTGCTAGCATTTAAGTAAAGTAGTATCTTTATGCTTTAACTTTATGCTATGTTACTCTCAGAATTTTTATTTGCCTTAAACCAAGTCAATGCTTTTCGCTTTCAACTTCCCAATGGTGATTTTGTCCCTACACATTTCCACATCACAGAGGTGGGGATGGTCCACAAACACTTTATCGATTGTGGTGGAACGGAACGAAAAGAATCGGTTGTGAATTTTCAATTGTGGAGTTCTAATGATGTAGCGCATCGTTTACAGCCGAGTAAAGTGATTGACATCATTCGTTTGTCTCAACAAAAAATTGGGATTACTGATGAAGCAATAGAGGTAGAGTACCAAGGGGAAACCATTGGAAAATATGGTTTAGGTTTTGATGGAACAAATTTCCAGTTGCTTTCCAAAGCTACCGATTGCTTGGCCAAAGACAATTGTGGGATTCCAGAAAGCAATGACACCTCAGTGAAACCAGCGGCTGCAGAAAGCTGCTGCGATCCAGCTGCGGGCTGTTGTTAATTTCCTTTTAATAAGTCCTTTTACTGTCCAAATTTTTCTGTGGTCAATCGCGGGGTTTTCCTTACTTTTGTGCTTTAATTTATGACCATGCAGAAAGACAGCGCTATATTTGATTTGATTAAAGAGGAAGAAAACCGTCAGTTGAACGGAATTGAACTCATTGCCTCAGAAAACTTTACTTCCCCCGCAGTGATGGAAGCCACAGGTTCAGTACTAACCAATAAATATGCTGAGGGTTACCCAGGAAAGCGCTACTATGGTGGTTGCGAAGTGGTAGACAAGGTAGAGCAATTGGCCATTGACCGTGCCAAAGAATTGTTTGGTGCTGCCTATGCCAATGTACAGCCCCACTCGGGTTCTCAAGCCAATACGGCTGTTTTTCATGCCTTTATCAAGCCTGGAGACAAGATCCTCGGATTTGATCTTTCGCATGGAGGACACCTTACGCATGGATCACCGGTGAACTTTTCTGGACGTTTATACGAAGCTCACTTCTATGGTGTGCAAGAAGAGACCGGACGTTTGGACTACGCCAATATTCGCGCCATCGTCAAGGAAGTTCAACCAAAAATGATCATCGCTGGGGCATCTGCTTACTCAAGAGACATTGACTTCGCTGAATTCCGTTCTATTGCGGATGAAGTAGGAGCCTTCTTGCTTGCAGACATTTCGCACCCCTCGGGAATGATCGCCACAGGAATTTTAAGTAATCCTATTCCACATTGTCATGTGGTGACGACTACAACACACAAAACCCTTAGAGGACCTCGAGGAGGCCTTATTTTAATGGGAGAAGATTTTGATAACCCTTTCGGGATTACCCTCAAGAACGGAACTGTACGTAAAATGTCTCATTTGTTGGACATGGCTGTTTTCCCAGGAAATCAAGGAGGACCCTTAGAACACGTAATTGCTGCCAAAGCAGTTGCTTTTGGTGAATGTCTTCAGCCTTCGTTCAAGGACTATATGCTCCGCGTACAAAAAAATGCTGCTGCCATGGCCGCTGCTTTTGTTAGCCGTGGATATAAATTGATTTCAGAGGGTACGGACAACCATATGATGTTGATCGACCTGCGAAATAAAGATATTACTGGGAAAGACGCCGAATTGGCCCTCGTAAAAGCAGAAATTACCGCCAATAAAAACATGGTGCCATTCGACGATAAGTCACCCTTTGTGACTTCTGGAATCCGTGTAGGAACCGCTGCAATTACTACCCGTGGATTGAATGAAGCCGACATGGAAACCATTGTTGCGCTCATCGATCGTGTATTGTCGAACTACCAAGACGAAACCGTACTGGCAGAAGTAGCCAAAGAAGTGCATGCCTTAATGCAAGGTAGAGCATTGTTCAATTACTAAGATTTTATAACGACTCTTTACAGGCCCTTTATTTTCATAAAGGGCTTTTTTTGTTGAAAAAAGAGGGTGTTCCCTATGCTTGCCTGAAGAAATGTTCAGGCTTCACAGGGACGCATATTTTGGCTAAACTGCGTTTTAAAAAAGTTTAGGTTTTGTTGTACACAGATGTAAAGCAGCCTCTTAGGCAAACAGCGCATGAATTTCTTCGGGGATGCGGAGTAATTTCTGTGTAGTTGGGTCAAGGTAGCACCACTGGGTACTGCATTGGGCCACTAGCGTAGAGGAGTCGCCTAGGTAAAAGCGGACCTTGCGTTCGCTCATAAAACCTTTGGTGATTTCTACATGGGTAAGTACGCGAAGGCTATCGCCCAACTTGGCTTGGCGTTTGTATTCGATGTGGTGGGAGCGAACGACCCATAAGCCAAAGGCATCTGTTTTTCCTGCTATCAAGGATTGCCAATGCGCCCCAGCAATGTCTTGTACCCACTGGAGGTATTGGACATTGTTGACATGTTGGAGTTCATCCAAATGCGCTTCGGTTACTTCTATCTGTTGTTCAAAGGGGGCCATCTATTTCTTTTGCAGGGTTACTTCAAATAGCTTACTCCAGTTTTTTCCAGTAATAAAAAAGCTTTTTCGTTGGGGATGATAGGCAATGCCATTGAGTACGTTGAGCGATGGAATTTGGGCAACCTTTGATTTGAGCCCTTTGAGGTCAACCACACCCTCTACAGCACCTGTACTTGGATCAATGATGAGAATTACTTCTTTCTGAAACTGATAGGTATTGGCGAAGATTTTTCCATTCACCCATTCCAACTCATTGATATTGGTCAAAATGGTTTTGTGGGTCGTAACTTCTATATAACTCAATTCCTTGCCAGTGGCAGGATCTAGCTTCCAAATTTTGGCGGTTCCGTCCGATTTGTACAGAAACTCCCCATCGTTGCTAAGCCCCCAACCTTCTTTGCTCTGGTCAAAAGGGAAAGAGCTTTCCATGGTCAGGCTTTCTTTGTCGTAAATAAAACCAGTATTGCTTTGCCAGGTCAGTTGATAGACCTTGTTGTTTAATAGGGTTAAACCTTCCCCAAAGTAGCTGTCGTCTAGGGGAATGGATTGTTTGACCTCGCCTGTGGTGTAATCAACTTTTCGCAAACTCGATTTTCCCTTTAACCCCGTACTTTCATAGAGGGTCTCTCCGTCGAATTCCAAGCCTTGGGTATAGGCTTCTTGGTCGTGGGGGTATTCATTGAGTAGGGCGTAGGTCCACAATGCGGGCGGACTGGGGTTTAATAAGCGTACCGAACGTGTAGCTGTTATTTTTTCTCCCGCCACAAAGCTGATTGCGCTGAGTTGCTGATCGCCTAATTTTTCGTCGGTGAAAACATAGGGGAGTGTAATGGACTGTTCATTGAGGAAATAATGGGTAGAGTCAATGGTGATTCCCTTTTTGTGTTTGAGTGAAAGTTGAAGGCTGTCCCCATGGACAAAGGTATTGGCGTTGGGCTTAATCGTAATTTTGACAGAAGAATCATTTGACCCACAGCTTTTTAGCGCAATGAGGGTCAAAAAAAGGGACATCCATTTCATGGGCTTCAATTTTGATTAAAAATAAGGGAAAAAATCGAAACGAAAATGATTGTGGACAAAAAGGAGGGTTGTATATTTGCGCCTAGGGTAAGTCCTATACAACCAGCTCCTATTGAACTCCCCCAGGGCGGGAACGCAGCAAGGGTAGATGGTCGTAGCGGTGTGATATAGATCGCTTACCCTTTTTTTCTTATGCAACAGACAGTTTTGGTTACCGGCGCTTCTTCAGGCTTGGGAAAATCCATCGCCACGCATTTGCATTCCCTTGGCTACACCGTTATCGGGACCAGCCGCTCTCCACACAACTATTCCGACTTACCTTTTCCTTTATTGGCATTAGACCTCAGTTCACAAGCGAGTATTGATTTGTTTTTTGCGGAATTGGCAACAAAGATCACTCAGTTAGATGTTTTGGTAAACAATGCCGGCGTAGGGATTACCGGTGCAGTAGAAGAAGTTAATTTAAACGCCTTACGGGCGCATTTCGATACTAACTTTTTTGGTCCTTTGGCCATGATACAACAGGCGCTACCACTGATGCGTTCGGCTGGTTCAGGAAAGATCATTAACATTACCTCCATCGGTGCCTCTATGGGCTTGCCCTTTCGTGGGGGGTATTCTGCCTCCAAGGGCGCTTTACAACTCATTTCTGAGGCCCTGCGCATGGAAGTCGCGGAATTTGGTATTGAGGTCTGTACCTTGGCTCCAGGTGACTATGCGACTGATATTGCCTCCCGTCGCTATTATGAGCCCAACAAAAAGGGGTCTCCTTATGAAGCAATGTATCAGGACAGTTTATCGACCATGGATGAACACGTAGACGAGGGGAATGATCCCATCGAGATTGCACGTGCAGTAGAGGGCTTCATTCAGCGAAAAAAACTGCGACCACACTATGCTGTTGGACCTTTTATGCAGCGCTTGTCGTTGACCCTAAAGAAACTTCTCCCGCAAAAAGTATTTGAACGCTTACTCAAGAACCATTATAATTTGTAAATTTAAAAAAACAGCAACATGAAATTTTTTATCGATACGGCCAACTTAGATCAAATCAAAGAAGCTGAAGCCCTCGGGGTTTTAGATGGGGTAACCACCAATCCATCCCTAATGGCCAAAGAAGGAATCACCGGGAGTGATAACATCTTAAAGCACTATGTTGCCATTTGTGAAGCTGTAGAGGGAGATGTCTCTGCTGAAGTAATCGCAACCGACTTGGCAGGAATGATCAAGGAAGGGGAAGCACTTGCTGCACTCCACCCACAAATTGTGGTAAAAATTCCAATGATAGAAGAGGGAGTAAAGGCCCTAAAGTATTTTGCGGATCAAGGCATTAAAACCAATTGTACCCTCGTTTTCTCTGCAGGACAAGCCCTTTTAGCGGCCAAAGCAGGAGCAACCTACGTTTCTCCTTTCATTGGACGTTTGGATGATATTTCTACCGATGGTCTCAACCTGATCGAAGAAATTCGTGAGATCTACGACAACTATTCTTTTGAAACGCAAATTCTAGCGGCTTCAGTGCGTCACACCATGCACGTAATTGACTGTGCTAAGATTGGCGCAGATGTGATGACAGGACCATTGAGTTCCATCAAAGGTTTGCTGAAGCATCCGCTAACCGATATTGGTTTGGCCAAGTTCTTGGAAGACTACAAAAAAGGAAATTAATTAAGCGTCCAACCATTTGGGTTGGTGGGCTAGAACTTTACTATAAATGGGGCATGCAGCGATGTGTGCCCCTTTTAAATACCCTATACCCATCAAGAATTCATTGGCTATTTCATTGCCAGTAAATTTAAATATCTGCTTGAAGCATTTTATCCAATCCTCCTTGTTTTTAGGGTGTTGCATTTCGAGCCATAGTTGAAAAGAGCCCTGTTCTTTTTGGAAAATTTCAATTTGTTGCGCATTGTAAATGGCCGCTTCAATCTTTTTCCGCATGCGGATGATTCCGGGATTTTGTAGGAGTCGTTCTATGTCTTCTTCTCCAAAGGCAGCGACTTTTGCTATCTCGAAGTTAGCATAGGCGGCACGGATGGATTCCTTTTTGTTGAGCACCGTATCCCACGACAGCCCGGCTTGGTTTATTTCCATGAGCAAACGGCCAAAGAGTTCATTGTCATCATATACGGGAAAACCGTAGATGGTGTCATGATAAAGCTTGTGTTTCGCAGAAAAGGCATCCGCTTTTATGGCATCGCAATAAGAAGAATATGCTGGCATTAGGGAGTATTTTGCATAAGGGTTTCAATAAAAGTGCTACTCGAAAAATTTCCAAATCCATCCAATATTCGTCCGTTTTCATCGATGATGATTCCTTTATTGAGTAGGGTGATGACCCATTCACTACTGGCCCGTTCGAAATTAACGAGGGCAAATTGGTTTTCTGGGGCGATTTTCATGATGCTTTGGTAATTGCGAACAAGATCATTGTAAGGCTGAATGCAAACCCCAACAAAACGGTAGTTTGGAAAGCGTTCTTGGTAGGTTTTTACCCGCTCTTGGGTACGCTTAAAGTGATTCATTTGTGTTTGCGACCAAAAGTATACTACCGTTCTTTGACCGCTAAATGCTTCATTGCTTGCCACAATATTTCCTGTATTGGTCTCTATTTCTACCACCGGCAGTTGTTGACCAGGCTCCATTTGGATGAGGGAGGCGTGGAGGCTAAGGATTTCATTGAGGTAATTGGGTGAAGTGTTTACATTGATAAAGAATTGAAGAAAATTTTCGTGATAGGCATGGTTGCGAAAGTTGAGCAGTTCTTCATAGGCGACCGTACGGGCCAAGACACTTCGTAAAACAGGATTACTGATACGATCATCAATCAATTGAATGCGTTTGATGTTAAATTCGGTTCTGTTTTTCTCTTGTACAAAGAGTTGTCCTTCTTCTAGGGCTTCTTGACTGAGGTAACTCATCATATAGGCGATGTAGGGTTCAAAGTACACCAGATCGCGTTCGCCATAGTTTAAAAACTTGCGAAAATTGAAAAAGGTACTGTCCTTGTTGGTTGCGGTCTTCCCCCGAATTAGTGCATAGCGTTCACGCCGATTGGCGTAAGGATATACATAGGCAGCCTGCGTTATTTTTTGTGCTAGGGGTGTAAGCTGTGATTGTTCGCTAAAGTTTGCCCAAGCGTCTTTTTTTTCGATTTGAAGGGAGTCGATTATTTGTCTAAATGCACTGGCATCCAAAACATACTTTGAAGAGAGGTAGCCCACTTCTTGAGAAATGTTTCGATAGGTGTCGATCAGGAAATTGTTTTTTCCCGATCCAGAACCACTGAAAACCAAAGAGGCATTGAAATCAGACATGTTTGCTCTGGACCAGATAGAATCTCCCGGCTCAATAATGACCATTTGTTTTTCGGGGAGGTGTTCCATTTTGAATAAACCAAAATGAATGGAATCGTAGTGTTTGGCAAAGCGATTTTCTTCATCTAAAGGGAGAGAATCAATGCGTTCGTCGTATTTGTACATGGAAACAAACTCTGAAGAAGGATTGATGATTTGACCACCAAAAAAAGCTGTCATAGGTGATTTTTCCTCTGTAGCACAGCCAAGAATAAATAGAAACCCCAGTACGGAAAGTTGTTTGTGCATTTTAAGAAGACATTGATTACTGGCTAAGTTAAAAAAAAGTGTGGAAAGCGGATTTGATTTATGTACTTTTGCATCACTAAAAAAACAAGGATATGCTTTCAGTTTCTAACCTTTCTGTTCAATTCGGAAAACGCGTTTTATTTGATGATGTAAACACCACCTTTACTCCAGGGAATTGTTACGGTATTATTGGTGCTAACGGAGCTGGTAAATCAACCTTTTTGAACATTATTGCAGGAAAGCTAGAAGCGAATTCTGGGAGTGTTCATTTAGAACCTGGAAAACGCATGTCAGTGTTGGAACAAAATCACAACGCTTTTGATGAGCATACGGTTTTGGACACCATTCTTCGTGGAAATAAGTCTTTGTACAAGGTGAAGGAGGAAATGGACGCCATTTATGCCAAAGAAGATTTTTCTGACGCAGATGGAGAGCGGGTAGGAGAGCTTCAAATTATTTTTGAGGAAATGAATGGCTGGAATGCCGACAGTGATGCTGCTGCCATGTTATCGAATCTTGGCATACAAGAATCATTGCATTACAACCTCATGGCCGATTTGGATGGGGTGCAAAAAGTACGTGTACTATTGGCACAAGCCTTGTTCGGAAACCCAGATGTGCTCATTATGGATGAGCCCACCAATGACCTTGATTATGAAACCATTTTATGGCTAGAGCAGTTTTTGGCCAATTACGATAACACGGTGATTGTTGTTTCTCACGACCGTCACTTCCTCGATGCAGTTTGTACCCACATATCTGACATTGATTTTGGGAAAATCAGTCATTTTTCTGGGAACTATACTTTTTGGTACGAGTCTTCTCAGTTGGCTGCACGTCAACGTTCACAGCAGAATAAAAAATCTGAGGAGAAGAAGAAAGAGTTGCAAGAGTTTATTGCGCGTTTTTCTGCCAACGTAGCCAAGTCCAAGCAAGCTACTTCGCGTAAGAAAATGATTGACAAGTTAAACATTGAAGACATTAAACCTTCTAGCCGACGCTATCCGGCCATTATTTTTGAGCAGGAGCGTGATGCAGGTGATCAAATTCTCAATGTTGAAGGTCTAAAAGCGACACTCGATAATGAGGTGTTGTTTCAAGACGTGAACATCAACTTGGCCAAGGGAGACAAGGCGGTTATTTATTCAAAAGACTCGCGTGCGGTTACTGCTTTTTATGAAATAATTGCTGGGGATGCTAAGGCAGCTGCTGGGAATTTTCAATGGGGAGTAACCACGACCCAGGCCTATTTACCCTTGGATAACTCACGTTACTTTAAAGACCCCATGAGTTTGGTGGATTGGTTGCGTCAATATGCACAAACCGAAGAAGAGCGTGAAGAAGTATTTATTCGCGGTTTCTTGGGGAAAATGATCTTTAGTGGAGAAGAAGCACTCAAGCAGTCAAACGTTCTCTCAGGGGGAGAAAAAGTGCGTTGTATGCTCTCTAAAATGATGATGACCCGTTCCAATGTATTGTTGTTGGATGAACCGACCAATCACCTGGATTTGGAGTCTATCACTGCTTTTAATAATGCCTTGAAAAATTTCAAAGGAAATGTGTTGTTGACCACCCACGATCATGCCTTTGCGCAAACGGTTGGGAATCGGATCATCGAATTGACGCCCAATGGCATTATCGATCGTTACCTCACCTTTGATGAGTATATGACGGATCCAAAGATTAAGGAATTGCGGAACAAACTGTACGCTAAGTAGTTCCTGTTTTTTCAGTTGCTTCGCCGAGGCGGTTTTCATTAAAAGCGTATATTTAGCCAAAACAACAGATTATGTCCAGTAAATTTTTTGGGAATAGAACCACTAAGAACGATGATAAATCTTCCGCCAAGAAAGCACCTAAGGCCAAGGGGAGTTCAAGAAGCAACACCGGGGTTCGAAAAGTAGGCCGGGGTAAGTAAGTCTTTTTGTTGGGGAGATTTATTCTCTTAAAAGAAGCGGTTGATTCAATTATTCAACGAGTGCCTTCCCCCGTGCTGGCCCCGCAGTGATCTCTTTTATTCCGGCGCTTGCTTGTAATAGGTGACCAGTTTATTACCTACTAGGTGTTTTATTATGCTCGTTTCTGCGAGAAAAAAAGCAATGAAATACTTGGAAGATAAATTTACTACATGTTTCATAGTAGATCTGGTGATTAGATCATGTAGATGATTGTATACTCTTTAGAACGATACAGCTCGCGTTACAAACGCGCGCTAGGGGGAGAGGGTGAACTTCTATAGTGATGGGAATGCGAAGCAGGGAACAACTTTGGTCAGCCAAAGGCTGAATGTAATCCAACGGCTCCGTATAACCGTCAGTTACGGGTTAACATGCGTTAATTTTCGGTTTGACACAGGCTTTAGCAATTCCGAGTGGATTTGGACGTAGTCGAATCCGCCGTAATTGCGGTTATACATTGTTGGCACACGTTTTTTTAAGTCAATAAATTTTTTCCAACTTCAATTAATTGTTTTACTCCTTCCTTTACAATCTGTTTGTTCCCTTCATCTATAAAGTCCTTCGTTAATTTTGGTCCAATTTTGGTCATTTTAGCCCAAATCCAACAAACTTTCTTTACAATCCAAGTTTTTGTTTTACTGGATAAATTTTCTCTCAACCCTGTAATATCAGACTTGATTTCCTCAATCTGCTCTTTATTAGATTCAGATTTATATTTGTCAATATTCTGTTCTACTTTCTCAAAATATTCATCTAGCAATAATATTTGAGAGGGTTTTAATGGTTTGTCTTTTTCGTCGTCAATAATTTCAAACTCGGTATAGTAGTCTTGTTTGAAAGATTCAACTATTGGGTCGTCAAATGGGGATTTTACGATGTCATAAGACTTTAAGAGCTTAATCCAAGCTTCAAAATATTTATTTATCTCGGTTCCATTAATCCATAATTGTCTTTTGTCGGTCGAATTTTCGGCGTGAGGTTTGTAATCGATTAGTACTTTAAATTGATTTTCGACTTTATATTGTTTAATATGAAAGTAGAAATCTGATTCGGTGTCAATATCCGCAAATCTAATCAAGTCATTTTCCGAGTCAACATTCACAAAGTTTTCTCCAATTTTATCGATAAAAGGTTCAAGCCCTTTTAATACTGCTAATGGTGTTTGTTTCTTTTTATTCACTTTTGTTTTTCAAATGTGTGCCAACGTCTGAATATACGCATTGCGTTTATTCACCCTTTATAAGCTTCGTTTATCCATTGTGGAGTCAAAAGGTTAATTGGTTAAAATACAATGCCTTAGATTTAATTCAAGCGTAAAACGTTTTGATCAAAAGCGAAACACTTGATTAATCCCCCAAAAGTCCAGTGTAGAAAATCCAGTAGCATAGGTTATCGGTAGTAGAACAGATTGGGGCTGTCGGTATAAATGTAAGAAAAAAAGTATTATCCCCTTTGGTTCGCGTTTGTAAGACGGGTGTAAAGATTCTTTTACCTTTTGCTCCTATGGGCAATGAAGAGGGATAGATTTAGCTAAAAGGCACAAAAAAAGGGAGCGAACTCCCTTTTTGAATAGATCAATTTTGTCTAGATAAAGATAAAATAAGTGCTAATAACAATTAAAATTACTATGGCTCCCATTGTTTTCACATGTTTCCAAGGAGTGATATCTACCTGCTCAGTATAGGCTTGTTCGTAAGCGACTTCTCTTGGCATTAGCTTTCCTATCAGTAACATGATGCCTGCATTAAAGAGAAATAAAATGGCCATTACATGAAGGAAATGCGGATAGGTCCCTCCGTTTTCGATTACATAATCTTTTAAAAAGAATTGACTTATCGAATATAAAATCACCCCAGATCCCATGGCGACTTTCGCTGCTATTGCAGGGACGTACTTTGTGCGATACCCCACAAGGATTATGGTTAAAATAGGGATGCTGTAACAACCGTTAATTTCTTGTAAGTAGCCAAAGAGTCCTTCTGGTGCATTAGCAATGCTTGGTGCGATAAACATGGATAACAGGGCTAAAACAATCCCAAAGGTTTTCCCTGCTTTAACGACTTCTCGTTCATTCGCATCTTTCTTAATGTATTGTTTGTAAATATCTAATCCAAATAAAGTTACCGAACTATTTAAGGCCGAGTTAAACGAACTTAAAATCGCCCCAAAGAGTACAGCGGCAAAAAAGCCCAATAATATAGGAGGTAAGACTTTATTGACCAATAGTCCATAGGATTGATCGGCTTGACTGGCATCTAGCGTTCCGCCAAATATATAAAAGGCAATAATTCCAGGGAGTACTACAATGAGTGGCCCAAGAATTTTGACAAAGGCAGCTAAAATCAAGCCTTTTTGTCCTTCAATTAAATTCTTGGCCGCTAGGGCACGTTGAATAATGGCTTGGTTAGTTCCCCAATAGAAGAGTTGCACCAGCATCATCCCGGTGAAAAGGGTGCTGAAAGGGATGGCAGATTCATTGCTCCCCATGGCTTTAAACTTAGAGGGGTCGTGATTATAGATGGTTTCTATTCCAGCCCAGAGACTTCCGTCTCCTACATAGGTTAACCCAAAGACAGGAATCATCAAGCCCCCAATTAAAAGCCCTACAGCATTAACTGTATCTGAAACGGCAACGGCTTTTAATCCACCAAAAATGGCATAGACCGAACCTATCAAGCCAATTGACCAAACGGTTACGATTAGGGTAGTGCTTTGATCCATTCCAAAGACAGTGGTGAGGTCAAACATCCCAATCAAGGCGACTGCGCCAGAATAGAGAACAATAGGCAGTAATACTACCACATAACCACTCAAGAAGAGCCCAGAGGTGATGGATTTCGTCGCCGTGTCATAACGGCGTTCTAAAAATTGTGGAACAGTGGTTAGTCCCCCTTTAAGATATCGCGGTAATAAGATGGTGGCAGTTACTACCATCGCAATGGCCGCAAGCGTTTCCCACGCCATGACTAGTATTCCCTCGTTAAAAGCAGAACCATTTAGACCTACGAGTTGTTCTGTCGATAGATTAGTCAATAATAAAGAGGCGGCAATCACGGGAGCCGTGAGGCTTCTTCCGCCTAAAAAATAACCGTCTTCTGTGTTTTCGTCTGTTTTTCTAGTGGCGAGATAAGCCACAATCCCTACTAAAAGGGTAAAGGCAATAAATATAATGAATTGCATAATTTCGTTTAGTTCAATTGTTTCCTCTAAAAATAAGAAAACTTAATTAAAATAGCTGCCTTTTGAGAAAATGTGCAAACGATGGTTTTATGGCGCTTCGCCAAAGGGAGATGATCTAGATGTAAGGGAAAAGCTTAAGCAGAGAGTTGCTTTAAAATGGTTTTAGCTTTCTCGTATTCGTCTTCATGAACAAATTCAGGTTGCATCATTGGGGCGGTTTTACCAATTCCTGCAAGCCGAGCAGATTCTGTCTCGTCTTTATCAACATGGGTAATGTGTTCTTCTTCAAGCGCATTGCGCAAGGCAAGTACATCAATAGAAGAACCAGAAAAAAGATGAAGGTAAGAGGGCGAAGACATAAGCTAGGATTTATTG
>JAKMEK010000051.1 GCA_022425945.1 Flavobacteriaceae bacterium | reverse complement strand
ATTTACCTGTTTCCAACTTTCTCCCCCATTGTCGGAGCGATACACCCCCCCTTTTTCTTTATTTTCTACGATGGCCCACACTCTTTCGGAATCTAGAGGGGAAACAGTCACCCCAATGATACCGAGGGTTCCTTCAGCAAACCCTTTGTGTGTACTTATTTCTTTCCAAGTTGCACCACGGTCAGTACTTTTCCACAGGGCAGATCCTTCACCACCGCTACTTAAGCTATAGGGGGTACGTTGTAAACGCCAAGTGGCGGCATACAAATTGCGTGGATTATTGGGATCCATGACTAATTCTACTGCACCAGCTTGTGGATCAGCAAACAGTATTTTGGACCATGTTTTTCCTCCATTGATGCTTTTATAGACTCCCCGATCTTGGGTGGGTTTATAGATGTTTCCCAACACGGCAGCATAAACAATTTCAGGGTTTTGTGGATCAATGACAATGCGAGGAATATGTCTCGATTTAGGCAAGCCCGCAAATTGCCATGTTTTACCCGCATCTTCTGATTTCCATACGCCATAACCCGAAGAAACATTTCCACGAACAGTGACTTCTCCACCCCCCACATAAATAACATTGGGATCACTTTTAGCCACGGCAATGGATCCAATACTTCCGCCAAAAAAGCCGTCAGAAATATTGGCATAGGTTTTTCCTCCATCATGCGTTTTCCAGACACCACCTCCTGTAGCACCAAAGTAAAATAAGTTGGGCTGTCCGGGAACACCCGTTACAGCGGCTGCTCTTCCTCCACGAAAAGGACCTAGCTCCCGATATTCTAGTGATCCATATAAAGAAGTGTCAAATGTTGGTGTTTTACCCTTCGCTTTTCTTCGTTGTGCATGTCCAAGCTGTGTTAGGGCGAAAACAAAAAAGAAGGCGATGAGGGAGCGTTTGATAATGGTAATGTTTTGCATGACAACGATTTTGATGTTGAATGTACAAAAAATTAAAATTGTACATTTAAGGGAAATAAAACTTCTCGCATGAAAAAAACAGTCAATCTTATTCTTTCTTTTGGACTATTTATTGCTCCATTAATTGTGAATGCGCAGAGCGTAAAAACGATTAAAAAAAATATTCAGGCTTCTGTCGAAGCCCAAAAAGAAAGCATGATCCAAACCAGTGATGCAATCTGGGAAGCGGCAGAAACATCACTTGTAGAATATAAGTCATCTAAGCAACTCATGGATTATGCACGTAAACACGGCTTTGAAGTGACTGAAAACGTAGCCGATATCCCTACTGCTTTTATGGCCAAATACGGCTCTGGGAGTCCAGTGATTGGAATACTTGGAGAGTTCGATGCTAATGCAGGGATTTCCCAAAAAAGACAGCCCACACGCGAAGCTCGGGTAGAGGGTGGTGCAGGGCACGGCTGTGGACATAATCTCTTTGGAACGGCAAGCCTTGGAGCAGCAGTAGCCATTAAAGAACAAATAGAAAAGGGAACATTAAAAGGCACCGTTATTTTTTATGGAACCCCAGCCGAGGAAACCATTTTTGCCAAAGTTTGGATGGCTAGGGCTGGTGTGTTTGATCAATTGGATGTATGTATGGATTGGCATCCGGGTGACAATAATGAGGCCGGAACCCAAAGTAGTAAAGCCTTGGTCGATTTTCGCGTTAAGTTTTATGGGAGTTCTTCCCACGCTTCCTCCGATCCTTGGAATGGGAAAAGTGCTGTGGACGCCATGGAATTGTACACCACAGGACTCAATTACTATCGCGAACATATTTTGCCTACCTCTCGCATTCATTACCAAATTGAAAAGGCAGGAGATGTGGTCAACGTAGTTCCCGACTTTGCACAAATTTGGACCCGTCTGCGTGAAAATAATCGCGAGAAGGTAGATGTGTTGTACGAGCGTGCTTTAGCCATCGCAAAAGGAGCTGCTTTGATGACAGGAACGACCTATGAAACTAAGCTTATTTCTGGTATTTATGAGATTCAAGTGAATCGAACAGGGGCCGTGGCCATGCAAAAAAACATGGAGGCACTG
Organism: Flavobacteriaceae bacterium; assembly: GCA_022425945.1. Taxonomy (GTDB): domain Bacteria; phylum Bacteroidota; class Bacteroidia; order Flavobacteriales; family Flavobacteriaceae; genus Arcticimaribacter. Next base: position 21,837 of record JAKMEK010000051.1, on the reverse strand, counting down.
GGGGAAATTAGCTATTCGGAGGAAGAAGTTACCTATGCCAATACCATTCTAAAAGAGGCAGGTAAACCCCAGTTGGGAATTGACGGAAGTATTCATCCATTAAAAGAAACACTTCCTGCCCAAGGCGGATCGACGGATGTGGGTGATGTTAGCCAAATTGTTCCAACTATACGAATGTCGGCAACCGTTGCCGCAAACGGAGGGCCTTGGCATTCATGGGCCGTTGTAGCCTGTACAGGAATGTCTATCGGACATAAAGGAATGATCTATGCAGCGAAAGCACTCGCTATGACCATGGCAGATTTATACAAAAACCCAAAACTGGTTGAAGCAGTGAAGAAAGATTTCAAAGACAATAAAGTCAATAAAACCTATGATCCTCGGATTTTACCTGGACCACCTAGCCTAGATTAATATGCGCATACAACTAGTTTTATTGACCTTAATGTTCGGTCTTTCGTTAAATGCACAAGCAATTTTACCGCTCAAAGAACGCGCAAGGGTGATGGAAGAAATTCAGCACCATCGATTTACTGAATTGCTTCCTGAACTGATGAAAGCCCATAAAATAGATGCTTGGGTTCTAATAACCAGAGAATACAATGAGGATCCTGTGGTAAAAACCATGTTACCCCCAACTTGGTTAAATGCCCGAAGACGTACAATTTTAGTCTTCACCTTGGATTCGAAAACGGGTGAGCTTAGTCGCGCAGCCATTACGCGTTATCCCTTTGGAAAACTAATCCCTTCAGTTTGGAAGAAGGATGAAGAGCCCAATCAAATGAAAGCCTTGGCAGATTACCTTACGGAAAGAAATCCTAAAAAGATTGGTATCAATACCTCTGAAAACTATGGGATAGTGGATGGTTTGGCGCATACGGATTACCGTCTTTTTGAAGAAGCGCTGTCATCTTCATTAAAAAAACGCTTGGTGAGTGCTGAATCTCTTGCAACGGCTTGGATCGAAACCCGTACTCCCCGCGAAATGGTGGTTTACAATCAACTGGTTGAAATTACCCACAACATTATTGCAGAAGCTTTTTCAACCAAAGTAATTACACCAGGAGTAACGACCACAGATGATGTGGTTTGGTGGCTACGCCAGAAAGTAATTGCGCTTGGACTAAAAACTTGGTTTCACCCTACCATCGACGTTCAACGAACAGGAAATAGTGACTTATATGCTTTTGATGGGAAATCAAAATTTGATATCATTCAGCCGGGAGATCTGGTTCATTGTGATTTTGGGATTACTTATTTAGGCCTAAACACTGATTGTCAAGAACTCGCCTATGTTTTGCGAAGAGGAGAGACACAAGCTCCGAAGGAATTGGCCGATGCTCTAGCCGATGGAAATCGTGTACAGGATCTTTTTACGGAGCGTTTTAAAACAGGACGTACGGGTAACGAGACTCTCGCCATGGCGCTTGAAGCCGGGAGAGCTGAAGGGCTACGACCTCAAATATATACTCACCCTTTGGGACTATATGGGCATTCGGCTGGTACCACTTTTGGGATGTGGGATTCACAAGAAGGTGTTCCAGGGTCTGGCGATTGGCCGCTACACGAAAACACCGTTTATGCCATTGAACTAAACACCAAGGTTTACATTGAAACTTGGGAAAAAGATGTTCGCATTATGCTGGAAGAAGCCGGTTATTTCGGTCCAGATGGCTTTGCCTACGTAAACAAACGTCAAACTGAACTATTTTTGATCGGGAAATAGGCTGCTTTCGTTCGAAGGGTTCCTTTCCTAGATGGCCATGAAAACGGATGACCAAACAAAGTAATAAAACAATGTTTTTCTTTTATTGATAGGGCAATACCTCTGAATTTTTAGACTTCCTGTTTAGCCTAAAAGAGCTACTTTTAGTTAGCATGTTTCGGTTTAAATACAAAATCAAGCCGGCTAATAGTAAAAAGAAAAACTGCAAGAAAAAAAGTTCTAGCGCCATAGAGCATCTATAATTGATTCTATGACAAAGATACATCTGTTTGGGCCTTATGAGGCCCAAGACAAACGTAAGTTGTAAACAAGTTACTAAGAATGAACTAGTTAACTTTTAGCACAAGTTTTCCATTCTTTTCTCCGGAGAATAAGCGCAAAAAGGTTTCTCTAAAATTTTCAATACCTTCATAAACGTCTTCACGGCTTTTTAATTTTCCTTCTTGCATCCATCCGGCCATTTCTTTCATGGCTATCCCATAGTTTGGCGCATAGTCCAAGACAACGATCCCTTTCATCGAGGCACGATTAACCAAGAGAGAAAGGTAGTTTTTAGGACCACTAACTGCAGCTGTAACATTGTATTGGGAAATAGCACCACAAATGATTACACGTGCGTTTTTACGCAAGAAAACCAAAGCTGCATCTAAGATTTCCCCTCCAACATTATCAAAATATACATCGATCCCTTTTGGACAATGTTGCTTTATTCCTTTCAGTACACTTTCGTTTTTGTAGTCAATGGCACCGTCAAAGCCCAGTTCGTTGATGAGGTAATCACATTTTTCTTTTCCGCCGGCAATTCCAACAACACGACATCCTTTTATTTTTGCGATTTGCCCAACCACACTTCCAACTGCCCCAGCAGCTCCAGAAACCAACACAGTTTCTCCTTCTTTTATTTTGCCTTCTTCTAATATGCCAAAGTAAGCAGTCATTCCAGGCATACCTAGTGTGCCGATATAGGCGGGCAGGGGTGCGCGATTTGGGTCAACTTTATAGTATTGTTCTCCTTTGGTGATGAGGTGGGTTTGTACCCCTCCCCAACCTGTAATATAGTCTCCTTCTTGAAAAAGTGTTTTGCCTTGGGTTTGAATAACCTTACCAACTGTTCCAGCACGCATTACTTCACCCAATTGAACAGGAGGAATGTAGGAGCGTGATTCATTCATCCATCCACGCATGGCAGGATCGAGGGATATATAGTGCTGTTCAACCAGCATTTCTCCTTCTTCCAAAGGACGAATAGGTGTTGAATCGAATGACCAAGTATCTTCACTAGGAAGGCCTACGGGTCGTTTAACTAAGATTTGTTGTTTGTTTTCCATAGGTTAAAGCTATAAAAAAGCTTTGGTTAAACCGAATGCAAAACCCAATTTCCCGTTCTTTTTTGCCGGTAGATTAAAGAATGTGGCCGATATGGGAACATGAAAAGGAAGGGATGTCAAGTCCGACAGGCCTAAAACCTTGTATTTTGATTATCTTCCGTTTTTAATCTTTAAAATGACCAAAAAATTACAGCACATTGTCCTAATACAATTCAAGGAAAACCTCAGTGAACAACAATTTAAGCGAATTGAGGAAGAGGCACTTACCCTAAAGGCAATACAGGGTGTTAATGATTTGTTGTTTCGAGCTAACGTATCCCCTGAAAAGTTAAATAAAGACTATTCTCATTGCCTTACACTTTGGTTCGCAAACGAAGAAGACCGAGATAAGGTTTACTTGCCTCACCCTGTCCACCAGAGGTTTGTGAAATTTTTTGTCCCCTTCACAGAAAAGGTTCTCGTTTTCGATTATTGGGAATAGTTATCAATCAAAACACTAGCTAAGGCTTAGTGACAAATCATTGGTAAATACATGTTTTTTTTCCGCCACAATGATCGATATTTCTGCGTTAGAATTTACCGTACACTCAAAACGGTCCTGAGACATCACTATGCTGTAGATGTCTTTTCTAAAGTTAATCTTAAAGGAAAGTGTATCCCATGCTTTAGGCAGTTGAGGATTGAATGACAAACAGTTTTTGCGAACACGCATACCAGCAAAGCCTTCAACGATACTCATCCATGTACCTGCCATGGAGGTAATATGTAAACCTTCTTCAACTTCAGTATTGTAGTCATCTAAGTCTAGGCGAGCTGTTTGTAAATAAAAAGCGTATGCTGCTTCACTTTCTCCTAATTTTGCAGCAATTATAGAGTGTACGCAGGGAGAAAGAGAAGACTCATGAACGGTAAGAGGCTCATAAAAAGCGTAATTTCTCCTCAAAGTGGCTTCGTCAAAATGTTCTTCAAAGAAGTACATCCCTTGTAATACATCTGCTTGTTTAATGTAGGGTGACCGAAGAATTCTATCCCATGACCAGTGCTGGTTGATAGGGCGTTCAGCTGGATTTAAATCGGCTGCTTTCACCAATTCTTTATCCAAGAAACCGTCTTGTTGAAGAACAATATTGCGCGAATCATCTTGAGGCAAGTACATGTTTTTTGCCTTTTCTTCCCATTGTGCTAATTCTTTTTCTTGGAAGTTGGTTTTTTGTTCAATGCGTTTTGCATCCTTTGGAGATGATTTTCGTAGGGCAGTTAATTGCTCTGCCGTGTAGGACATACACCATTGTGCACTATAGTTTGTGTACCAGTTGTTATTTACGTTGTTTTCATATTCATTGGGTCCTGTGACACCCAAAATGACATAGTTGTTTTTAGCCTTAGAAAAACTGGTGCGTTGACACCAAAATCGTGCGATTCCAATGAGTACCTCTAAACCCATTTCTGGGATATAAGTTAAATCTCCTGTGTAGCGCGTATAATTGTAAATGGCAAAGGCAATGGCACTATTACGGTGTATTTCCTCAAAAGTAATCTCCCATTCATTATGACATTCTTCCCCATTCATGGTGACCATTGGGTAGAGTGCTGCTCCTTTTGAAAAGCCAAGCTTTTCAGCATTTTCTATTGCGCGTTCAAGATGATTGTAACGGTAGGTCAATAAATTTCGAGCAACGGCTTGATTTTTGGTGGCCATGTAAAATGGAATGCAATAGGCTTCGGTATCCCAATAGGTGCTTCCGCCATATTTCTCTCCTGTAAAACCTTTGGGACCAATGTTTAGTCCAGCATCATCACCAGTGTAGGTCTGGTTGAGTTGAAAAATATTGAATCGAATGGCTTGTTGGGCTTTCACATCACCTGCTATGGTTATGTCAGCACTTTTCCAAATGTTTTCCCAAGCCTTTTTTTGTTCTTCTAGGAGTGAAGAAAAAGGCAATTCAGCTACTTCATCCAATACGCCCATAGCTTCTTTTTCGAGGCTGTTTTTCGGGTAATTCCGACTACTCACATAGCCGCCTAGCTTTACTAGAGTTAAGGGTGTGTTCGCTTTTAGTTTATGGGTAAATACCTGCCCAATTTTTTGATCTCCTTCTTTTTGGGTAGCTGGAGAGTCAAGTTCAACACCAGCTTCAAAAAGTTGGGCTGCCATAAAGGTGCCAACACTAAAGTTGGTTTTGAGTGTATGAGCTTCTATGTAAGCGCGATTGTCTGACCCTACTTTTTGATCGATGGCCCAGAATTGGTCATCCCAATTGCTATCATGATTTGTAATTCCAGCATCGATATAAGGCTGTAGTTCTATTTTGACTGCTTGATCAGTCGTAATGCTGTATTCGAGAACACCAAGCTTGGGTCGTGCCAAAGACAAGAAGCGTTTGCTTTCAACAGAAATAGTTGTGCCATTGAATATGGCTGTGAATTTTCGTGTATAGAGCCCAGTCTTCATGTCGAGTTCTCGGTAAAAGGCACTAATTTTTTCGGCCTTATTTAGATCAAATTGTTCTCCATTCACTTTTAAGTGGAGACCAATCCAGTTGGGAGCATTCAAAACCTTTGCGAAATATTCAGGATAACCATTTTTCCACCAGCCAACACGTGTTTTATCGGGGTAATAGACTCCGCCAACATAGCTTCCTTGAAAGCTAGATCCGCTGTAATCTTCTTCAAAATTAGCACGCTGTCCCATGGCACCGTTACCAAGACTGAAAATGCTTTCAGAAGCTTTTGTATTCTCCTTATTCCATCCTTCTTCTATAATTTTCCAAGGATGTTGCGGGTAATTCTCTAAATTCATGGTGCTTATAGTGTGGTGATAAATTCTTTTGTAATCTCGGTCATACTAGCAAAACAGTAATCAGCACTTTTAACTTCTTCAGCACCTCCCATCCCAATGGAAATCATACCGGCAGCTTTGGCAGCCTGTATTCCGGCGGCGGCATCTTCAAAAACAATACAATTATTGGGTTCTTGTTGAAGTAATTCAGCACCTTTTAAAAATACTTCAGGGTTAGGTTTTGATTTGGTAACATTGTTTCCATCTACGATGGCATCAAATAAGTGATCAATTTGAAGTTTCTTAAGAATTGCTGTAGCATTTTTGGATGCTGAACCCAGAGAGACTGGAACATTATTTTGTTGTGCAAAGGTTAATAAATCAAGTACACCAGGTAAAATTTCTTCCTGCCCCATTCCTTGAATTTGGTGCAAATAATCATCATTTTTTTCAAGTAATAATTGCTCCTTCTTTTCTTTTGAAAGCGCCACATCGGCCCATGCTAAAATACGGTCCAACGACTCTTTGCGACTTACCCCTTTTAAAGACTCATTTTGTGCAATGGATAGCGAAAAACCTACTTTTTCACCAATGCGTTTCCAAGCAAGAAAATGGTATTTTGCCGTATCAACAATTACACCATCTAAATCAAAAATAAATGCTTTCATTTGTTCTTAAGGGTTTATTTACAATGATAGTCTGCCGCTCTGGTAGCAATTTGTCCATGCGGCTTAATGTTTACTTTATAGCCCAAAGAATTTGCCCAACCACGTGTTGCATTTACCAACTTATTTGATTTAAAGTTTTCATCTTCATTGTAATCCATGTCAATTTCTGCCCTAACATCAAGAGATTCTTTGATCGATTCTGCAATATCGATGCTCATTTCTGTTTCCTTCCATAAGCGGGTCCATAGATCTTTGATCTTGGGCATACCACTCTTTTTAAGAATGTAGTGAACGCCTCTGTTTCCATAGCGATAGGCAATTACGGTAATATAGCGGGTGTGTTTAGCAATACTCTGTGAATCTGTCCCAACATGGATGTCTACATAGGGATTGTTAGCCAAAATTTTTCGTGTATGGTCGATTGGATCAATTTGATTGCCCTGTATATCCCTAAAACCCATTGTTTGGTTCATCACCTAAAGATAAAATTTTTCCCTCGAAAACAAGAAAATGATTTCGGAAAGAATGAAAGCTTGAGAAACAATAGGCTATTCTTGTTTTTTTGGACGGATTAACCACAACGGAAGGACAAAGAATAATGCTAAAGTCTTAAAGTATAGACCAATCAAAGGAACAAGAATCATCACCAAGATTGTCCATTGTTTTTGCGTCATACTAGGCCACTTTTTTTAAACCGAGAATACGTTCTTTTACTCTTGAAGAAAGGTAAATAATGGCAATCATGTTAGGAATACACATGAGCGCAAAAGACAAATCAATGAGACCAATGACCACATCTACTGTGGCAACGGCTGAAAAGACGATACTTCCCAAATAGATATAATTATAGAGATATCCCCATTTTTTTTTGGTCAGAAAATTAAGACATTTAACGCCATAATACGAATATGTTAAGAGGGTAGAAATTCCGAAGACCAACACCATCAAGAGCAATAATTTATCTCCAATCCCAAAGAAAAGACGATTGAAAGCCTCAAGCGTAAGGGATATGCCGTTGAGGTCGTTTCCTAGATACGCCCCGCTTATGATGATGATTACCCCGGTAATGGAACAAACAAACACTGTGTCCAACAATGGACCCAAGGCAGCAACTAAACCTTCGTGTATAGGTTCTTTGGTTTCAGATTGTCCGTGATACATGGGCGCATTACCGACCCCACTCTCATTAGAGAATACGGCACGTCGAACCCCCAAAAGAACCAATCCCCAGAAGCCACCGGTTACAGCAGTATGTAAATTAAAGGCTTCAGAAAATATAGAGGACAAGGCCGGCAGGACAAGAGAATAATTATCCAATAAAATAAAAAGACCCATGCTGAAATAGAGCAACACCATCAATGGAACTAATTTTGAGGTGACGGTGACAATTTTTTTCAATCCCCCTAAAATGACCCAACCACTGATCAATACAAACACTAATCCGAGTAAAATTTTCCAGTAAAAATCCCCCAGAGAAATGTATTGATTTGGTTGTACCACGGTCATGACAGTTTGGGTGAGTTGGTTGGCGGTAAAAGCAGGTAATACACCGAATAAGCCTGCAATAGAAAACCAAATCGCCAAGGGCTTACCCCAGCGGGGAATCCCGATGGACATGTAATACATAGGTCCCCCAAGAGGACTTCCGTCAGCTTCTTTTTCGCGTAATAAAACGGCCAGTGAACTACTGTAAAACTTGATTACTGCACCCAAGGCTGCCGTAATCCACATCCAAACCAGTACCCCAGGGCCTCCCATATAAATAGCAATGGCTACGCCTGATATGTTTCCAAGACCAACGGTAGAAGCCAAAACAGCAGACAAGGCTTCAAAGCGAGAAATTCCTTTGTCATTTTCTTTTTGGAAGAGTAATTTCCAACCGTGTTTTAGGTTAAATAGGGCATAGCCTCTGGATTGTAGGAGTAAAAAAAATCCTCCTCCAAGAATAAGGGTTAACATAACCCATTCTAAGGAACCTATAAGTGACTGAAGTAGTGAGGAGAATGCTTCCATTGGGCTAAAATAGAAAAGCCAAGGGATTCCCTTGGCTTTTTTTAAAAGAATTCACAAATGTTTTACCAAATATATACCCGTTCTTCTTTGGGGAGATACATTTCGTCTCCCTCTTGTACATTGAAAGTAGCATAGAAAGCATCCATGTTTTTAAGGGGTTGATTGGCACGATTATATCCAGGAGAGTGTGGATCGGTGCGCACTTGATTTTTTAAGGCTTCATCGCGAATTTTTGCGCGCCAAATTGTTCCCCAAGAAAGGAAAAAGCGTTCTTCCGCTGAGAAGCCATCGATGGGCTCGGGTGCCCCGTTCTCTTGATGATGAATAGCCAACGCATCAAAGGCAGCATGAATTCCTCCAACATCACCGATATTTTCTCCGAGGGTAAATTTTCCATTGATAAAGGTCTCGGGTAAAACCTCAATAGCGCTGTATTGATCCGCAAGTTTATCTCCCAAAGAATTGAATTCAGCTAAGTCTTTTTCTGTCCACCAATTGACCAAGTTTCCATGGGCGTCATAATCTGCACCAGAGTCATCAAAACCATGCGAAATTTCGTGTCCAATTACACCACCAATTCCACCGTAATTCACAGCAGCATCGGCCGTAAAATCAAAGAATGGAGGTTGAAGTATGGCCGCAGGAAATACAATCTCATTGTAGGCTGGATTATAGTATGCATTGAACGTTTGTGGTGACATAAACCATTTGGTTTTGTCAACTGCTTGCCCAAGTTCGGCTAGGTTCTTTGAAAAGTTATAGACACCCACATTAAGCATGGCATCAAAATAATTCAAATCACCTGCTTCATTGGTTAATCCAAGTGCTGAATAATCCTCCCATTGATCGGGATACCCAACCTTAACGGTAGTTAACTCTAGTTTCTTGATGGCCTTTGCCTTTGTTTCACTATCCATCCACGCAAGTGCATTGATTCGGTTGGTGAAAGCTTTCACCAAATTACCGACCAACTCTTTCATTTGTGCTTTGGCTTCTGGAGGAAACTTTTCCCCCACATAGAGTTTCCCTAACGCTTCACCTAGGGTTCTGTTAACGGTTCGTATCGAGCGTTTTTCCAAAGGCTCTTGCGTGAGTGCACCGCGAAGGGTTTTGCTGTAAAAATCCCAGTTAGCACGATCAATGTCCATGCTTAAGCGTCCAGCTGTTCCGTCGATGAGTGTCCACAATAAATAGGTCTTAAGCGCAGAAATTGAATTTTCGTTCAAAATTGCATCTAGCGAAGAAAAGAAGCCTAGGTCAGTGACGACTACATTGTCTACTCCTTCTGTCCCAATACCGCTAAGATAGGCAGGCCAGTCAATTTGTTTTGCAATATTTCCAAGTTCCTCTGTGGTTCTTGGGTTGTAGCGTTTTGAAGGATTGCGGCGTTCTACCTTGTCCATACGACCATTCGCTAGTTGGGTTTCAACCATCACAACTTAGGCGGCCAATGCTGTGGCTTCTGCTGCTGTTTTCCCGAGGAATCCGAACATACGTGCAACATGCTTCTCGTAGGCAGTTTTTATTTTTTTAGAATCTTCGTCATCTTTTAGATAATAATCTCGTTCAATACCAAGTGCTCCAGGATAGAGTTGTGCAACATTTTTGTTACTGTCTTTGGCATCAGCAGAAACACCAAAACCAAAGAGTGCATAGCCCCCTTGACGGATGTTTTCTTCTAAATAGGGCTGAAGATCGGCTTTTGTCTCGATTGCGTCAATACTTTCAATATGAGGCAGTAAAGGTTTAATTCCCAATTCATTCCGTTTAAGGGTATCATTGATTAATTGGAAAAGGGTCACCGCTTTGGCTTCGTCAGCACTATTTTCCAAGTTTGGATCTTTAGCGGCTTTTTTTAAGATGGCTAAAACATCGGCGTCGGTGTTTTCGCGTAATTCATTGAAACTCCCCCAGCGGGTTTTGTCGTCGGGTATTTCCGTGTTTTTCATCCATGTTCCATTGACATAGTTGTAAAAGTCGTCTTGAGGGCGAACTTCGGTATCCATTAAGCTAAGGTCAATTCCTCCGGCTTTTTTTGGCGTGTCACAGGCGGTAAATCCAAGAAGGATTCCGCTGATCAATAGGGCGGTTAGTAATTGTTTGTACATGTTGTTTTTTTAGGGTTTCAAATTACAACTTTACACAGTAGGAGATAAAATTTTAATAAAACTTTATTCTTCTCGTACTACAATAAAGGTGGCTTTTGAACCGGTGGCTAGGTTCCATCGGTTGGCCATTAAAAGAGTGCCTTGTTCATCATATACCCTTACTTCGGCTGTATTTGGCCCAGAAGTTCCTTGATTTAAAGCAACAAAATCAATTTTATTAAACCCAAGAATTAGATCAACATCAAGTTTTTTATAGTTTTCAACCAAGAGAATATTGGGATAAAACAAGGCATCATTTAAGCGCACCTGAATTCTATCTCCATCGGGTTGTTGATGATCACGAAAGACAATTCGTACTCGCTCAGCACTACTCTTAAAATCACCGAGGTATTGATCTACTTTAAAATCGCCCGGATTTTGTTCTGCCTCTGGAGATTGGAGCCGTTTTAAATAATCCTCTCCTTCATCCAAAAATTGTTCTTTAAGCCCCATTTGGATGTCTTGTTCAAAGCTTTTTGGTGCAGCATTAGGATTGGGGGTTTTGGATAAAAAATCTTTTTTAAGAAAGTCGGGTAAGGGGTTTTTCTCCGGCAGTTTAAGCAAGGATTTTGACGCTGGATCTACCTCAAATTTTTTCTGAACGGGCTTGTTCTCGTTTTGCGCTAAAGCAACAAAAGAGCTCCCTATCGCAATCAGTAAAAAGAGCATCCGTAGTTTCATCTTTCAAACCTAAGGAATTAAAATGTTTTCCCTGAATTTTTAACAGGGATTTAATGTCTGTAGCAACTCAGTAAAATTATTGTATTTTAGATAGTAAAAGAACCCAAATATGCAACTCACATCACTCGACTGGGGAATCATTCTCCTCTTTTTTATTTTAACCTTAGGGGTAGGACTCTGGGTTTCCCGTTCGGCAGGGAAGTCAACCACCGATTTTTTCTTGTCAGGAAGAAATATGCCTTGGTGGTTGTTGGGTATTTCGATGGTGGCCACAACGTTTTCAGCTGACACACCCAATCTAGTGACCGATATTGTCCGGACCAATGGAATAGCCGGGAACTGGGTGTGGTGGGCCTTTTTATTGACGGGAATGTTGACTGTTTTTGTTTACGCCCGTTTGTGGCGAAAGTCAGGAGTGGTCACCGATTTGGAATTTTACGAACTGCGCTATAGCGGAAAAGAAGCCGCTTTTTTACGCGGCTTTCGCGCTATTTATTTGGGGGTGTTTTTCAATATCATGATCATGGCCAGTGTCTGTTTGGCTGCCATTAAAATTGGTGGAGTAATGCTCGGTTTCAGCCCAGTAGAAACCGTATTGGTCGCTTCCGTAATTACCGTAATTTACTCCTCCATGGGGGGTTTAAAAGGGGTGATCATCACCGATTTTTTTCAGTTTATATTGGCCATGGGAGCAACTTTTTGGGCGGCTTATTTTTTAGTCGATTTGCCCCAAATTGGGAGTCTCGACAACTTGTTGTCTCATCCAAACGTCATTCCAAAGCTGAATTTTATACCTGATTTAAGTCAGCGGGAATTGCTCATCACCCTGTTTGTCTTGCCCATTGCCGTGCAGTGGTGGAGTGTTTGGTATCCTGGGGCGGAACCGGGCGGCGGAGGCTATATTGCCCAGCGCATGCTTTCGGCCAAAGATGAAAAAAATGCTATTTGGGCGACGATGTTATTTAACTTTGCCCACTATGCCATTCGTCCTTGGCCATGGATTTTAATTGCCTTAGCGTCTTTGATTATTTTTCCTGACTTGGCGTCGATCCAAACGGCCTTTCCCCAAATTGATCCAGGAATCATTCGCGATGATTTGGCTTATCCGGCCATGATGACCCTCTTGCCTGCTGGGGCAATTGGCTTAGTTGTTGCCTCGCTTATTGCGGCCTTTATGTCAACGATATCCTCTCATTTAAATTGGGGTTCATCTTATGTCGTTTATGATTTTTATCAGCGCTTTATCAATCCTTCTGCTTCAGAGAAACAATTGGTTGCTGTTGGACGGTGGTCTACGCTGTTTCTGATGCTATTTTCAGCGCTGTTTGCCTTGGTTTTGAGCAATGCCCTTCAAGCCTTTCAGATACTCTTGCAAATCGGTGCAGGAACCGGATTGCTCTTTATTCTCCGTTGGTTTTGGTACCGTATCAACGCTTATAGCGAGCTTACGGCCATGCTGGTTTCTTTTATGTTAGCCATCTATTTTCAAATCATTCATGTTGCGCTTGGCTTTGATGCCATTGCCAATGATCTTCAATTTTTGTTGAGTGTAGGCATCACCACCTTAGCATGGGTAGGAGTAACCCTGCTCACTCAACCCTCGGATATCGACACCCTAAAAAATTTCGTACGAATTACCCAGCCCGGCGGAAATGGATGGAAAGTAGTGACCGATCAAATGATTTCCACTGAACTAGCTGCAGAGAAGAAGGGGTGGAATGTTCCCCGCGGAATTCTGTGTATGTTAGTGGGGGCTTTTGCAATTTATGGCGCCTTGTTTACCACTGGCTTTTTTCTTTATGGAGAAATCAGATCAGCCAGCTTGTTGGGAGTTGCTACTTTAGCCGCCTTTTATGCCTTGTGGAGGCTGTCAAAAAAATTGGTGGATTAAAACTTATTGATACACTCGAATGTAATCCACTATAAATTCTTGTGGAAAGATGGAGTCGTCCACAGCTGGACCGCCAAAGTGTCCTCCAATGGCTAGATTAAGCAATAGATAAAAAGGTTGATCAAAAGGCCATATGGCTTCAGTTCGCTCTTTAGGCGCAAAGGTGTACACATTGACATCATCAACAAAAAAAGCAATTTTTTCTGCATCCCATTCGGCAGCGTAAACATGAAATCCTTCTTCAATATTTGGGATACGAGTCGTTTTGCTATTCGCAAAATCCCCATTTTTATCTTGGGTATGAAGGGTAGTAAAAATTTCTTCGGGTGAACGGCCAACATATTCAAGAACGTCGATTTCACCACTCAGAGGCCAACCAACTGCATCTATATTGCTCCCCAAGAGCCAAAAGGCCGGCCAAACACCTTCGCCAACTGCTAGTTTTGCACGGGTTTCAAATCGACCATACTGGAACTGTCTTTTTCCTTTGGTTACAATACGTGTGGAGGTATACTGCTCCTTTTCTTTTCTAGCTTGAATATACAGCATCCCGTTTTCGAGCCGATGATTATTTCGGGTATAAATTTGTTTTTCTTTATTACCCCAGCCACAGATGTAAGGACAGCCATCGCCTAGCTCAAAGGTCCAGTCATTTTCATTGATTTTGTTTCCTTCAAATTCTTCTGCCCAGACCAATGTGCGTTCTTGGGCGTAACTTATTCCTAAAGAAAGAAAAAAAAAGAGGATAGGTAAGATATTCTTCATGGGTTTACGCAGTTTATTGTTGTGCGCGTTTGACGATTAATTCAGCCTTAATTTCTTTGGCTCTTTCTTCTGATATTTCATAATTGCGCATGATGTACATAGCGGTTAGGGTTCCTAAAATGGGTAAACCAGAAAAGAATAAGCGCAAGCCTGTAATCGCTGTCTCGGATTGTACTTCTATACTGGTGTCAAATCCAATGAAGGTAAAAATAGCTCCGCTTAGTCCCCCTGCGATCGCGAAACCAAACTTCACCATCCACCAATAGATGGCGCCAAAAATTCCTTCACGGCGTTTGCCTGAGGTCAATTCATCCAAGTCAATGACGTCGGCGGTCATGGACATCATGATGGTGAATAATCCCCCAATTCCGAAAGAGAAAAAAGGAAGTGCGATTAAAAACAAGTAAGGTTTTCCGGGGATAAACAAGAACCAAAGCATGATGTACCCCATCACCGAAATGGATTGAGAAATTAGAAAGGCTTTTTTCTTTCCCATTAATTTTGACATACGTGCTACAATGGGTATGACCAAGAAAGTAGTAGACAAAGCTCCGACGCTTCCAAAGAGTGTGGGCCATATCCCTGCTGCACCAGCATCTCCATTAAATAAATAGTAGACGATGATAAAAAAGGTAAAAGCGGCTACCGTATTGAAGGCGTTAAAAATTAAAAAAGTAGCAAAACAAAGTTTTCTAAATGGTGAAGACTTAAAGGCTTCGACAAAACTGTACCAAATCTCTACTAAACTCCCTCCAACATTTTTTAGACTAAGTGGAGAATAATTTTCCTCTAAAGTTGACTTTCCTTTTATGAAAATAGCGGGAACCATGGCAAAAATGGCACAAATAATCCCAACCCAGACAGCCAAATCCCTTACGGCTATGTCTGCTGTTGCATACCATTCGGTGTCGTACATAATGACCCAGAACCAAGGTGCAATAACCCAAGCCCATTGACCAATCCATTGCGCAACAGCCATGATGCTTGTGCGTTCATGAAAGTCATCACTCATTTCGTAACCCATGGCTACATAAGGTACACTGAAAATGGTTAAACCGAGGTAAAACACAAAGGACCAAAAAAGGAAATAAGCAAAGTTGTAATCAATTGGATTATCTCTAAAGAGTTGCCACATCACGATAAAGGATATCCCCATAACAATTGCGCCTATGAAAACATACTGTCTTCGTCGACCCCATTTGGACTTTGTATTGTCGGAAATGAACCCCATGATTGGGTCAGTAATCGAATCAAAAATTCGTGGAGCCAAGGAGACTACCCCCCACATCCAGCCCGGAAACCCGAGGTCTTGAACGAGCACTACAATAAATATACTGATGGCAGCTGGGAACATTTGATTGGCCAGCATCCCTAAACCAAAAGCAATTTTTTGGCCCATGGGTATTTTAGAAGAAACGGATTGATTTGACATAGAATGCGTTTTAGTTAATGACTACTGTTTGTATCGCTTGCGCTTCAATAGAAATGATTTTTTTATATTCTCCGAGTTCAAGCGTATAGCTTTTTTCGGTTTTTCCTTCGTTGAAAACGACAACAGAAATAGATGTATCAGGGTTTTCTGCAGCGGCAACCATGAGTGCTGGATCAGAATTTGTCACCTCGATTATTTTAGCTCCAGGGCGAATAAACTTACTGAAGTGGGCCATGACATAGTATAAGGGGGTGAAATAGACTTCATCCTTTTCAGGGTCTACAATCACCGGGGCAATGCACCAGTTTTTCTTCCAATTGGGCCCTCCTTGTTTGTCGAGGACCATGTTCCAGTCTACCCAACCGTCTACCCAATTGTTTAAGCAGCCGATAATGTCGCGTGCATACCGATTGACTGGAGCATATTTTGGGTGCAAGTATTTTTTCTCGTCCTCACGCCATTTATATCCCCAATCGGTGGCTTCTTTTTTCCAGTACCAGGCATCGTTTTTCCAGACAGGAATCTCGTCGTCTACACAAGCTTCGGTTTGGATTAAATATTTGTTGGGTGCCTTTTCATGAGCATATTGTAATGCTTTAGGAAAGAAATCGTAAGTACTTTCATACCAGTGAATTGCTGTTCCGTCGAAGTGTTTTGAACTGGCCTCGTCTTTATACATCTCATCCACCCATTCGTTTAATCCCTCACGGTTTTGATCGTAACCTAGAATGACAAGATCTCCTTTCCCATCTGCTTCAAGGGTAGGACCGAGGTGATTTTGCACGAAGTTGGTCATCTCCTGAGGGCTGTAAATCATGCTCTCCCAGTTATTTCCATTACCGTGGGGTTCATTTTCAACAGTAAATCCCCAAATGTCAATTCCTTCTGCTTTGTATGCATCGACGTATTTTGAAAAGAACAAGGCCCAACTGTCGTAATATTTAGGCAACAATTTACCGCCTACCCAACTGTTATTGTCCTTCATCCATGGAGCCGCCGTCCATGGCGAAGCAAACAAGCGAAACCCATCTTCAGAGATGGCCATGGCCTCTTTGATCATGGGGATGAGGTCATCTTTATCCTCTTCAACAGAGAAGTGCTCCAAATTGATGTCATTTTCGACGGGCGTGTAAGAGTAGTTGTTCAGTGAAAAGTCACAGGAGTTCATATGGGTACGGGTAAGGGAGTAATTGGCTCCCTCTCGCGCAAAATAGGCACGCAGTATTTTTTCTCGGTTCTCCTTTCCTAGCTGATTCAACAAATACGCACTCGCTTCGGTAAAAGCCCCACCAAATCCACTAATGGTTTGTAAATGTTTTTCCTGGTTGATTTGTATCGTTCCCGTTGGTGCATTTGCTGAAAATGAGGTTATAGGGGTCAGTTGGTGACCACTTTCTGAGGTTTCGTAAACGGTTATTTTCTTTTTATCATCGTTTGAAAAACCATTCAAAGTACTCATGAATGACAATAAGATAAGGCTAAGTGTATGTAACATTTTATTGCTTGTTATTTAGTTGACTGTATTTTTTTTGTACGATAAAAAAGGCTTCTTTTTTGGTGCGATCAATGTTTACAATTCCCCAGTATTCTTCGTTAGGTGCACCATCATAGGGAACTCCTGAGCTGTTGGGCGCCCATCCGCCAACGTCTTGTTGGTCGGGCTTTCCTGCTTTCCACCATCCATCGGTAAAAGAGAAAAGGGTTAGGCCACTGACAATGTCTTTAGGTTCAAAGATTTGATCCAAAATGGTCTTTGTAGCATCTGCTTGTGCCAATTGATTTTCACCTGCATGGTAGCCGTCTTTTTCAATCTTCATATAACTATCTGCACCTGCTTCCGAGAAATAGAGTGGCTTAATTGATCGACTTTCCCATTCGGGGATTAAGGTTCCGGGCTGGTCCCAACGATAAACATTTACTCCCCACACATCAATGGAAGGATTATTGGCGAGGACGTCTTCCGTAGGGATTTCTCCATGGGCTGAAGAAACGGGATGATTTGCATCTAAGGCATGGATCATCTTTGCGCTTTTTTCTAGGTCTGTATACCAATTATTGATGTCTCCATTGAACCATTCTGGATGGTAGTTGTATTCGTTTCCTAACTCCCAGAACAATATAGCAGGATGCGTCTTGTATTTTTCCACGTATTCCAACAGACTTCCCGAGGCGATGTCAAAGACTCCTCCCTGATTATAGCCAAAGCCGACTATAAGCTTGATCCCCGCTGCATTGATTTTGTCCAAAACAACGCTATCATCTATGGGCGCATAAACACGGATGGTGTTGATTCCTGCTTCTACCATCAAGGCTAAATCCTGATCAATCGAAGCAAAACTTCGCTCGTTTGAACCTTTGGGAACCGGATGGTAACAAATTCCTTTGATCAAATAGGGGTTGTTGTTAACCATTATTTTTCGCCCTTCAATACGTACAATCGTTGAAGCATCTTTTTCACAAGCGAACAAAATGAGGCTAAAGAGCAGTATGACGGTTGTGAGTTGTTTCATGGGGTATAATTTGGTTGATGGGTTTGATTCAATAAGCTAGAGAGCTCACCGTTGAATGTTTTGCCAATTTCTGCTCCAGCTTCTTCTCGACGAAGCCCCTTGAAAACACCTTGATCTACAAGTGGCCAAAGAGCAAATTTTGCTTTCCCGTCTACTGTAAACAAACCGAAATTATTTTCGGAGGCATCAAGCCCATTTGGATCTTTCCAAGGTTCATCAAAAGCAGAAAAATAAAAACATGTAATCTTATTTTCTTTAGCCCAAGCATGCATCTTATTGTAATAAAGCGCTTGTTTGTATTCGTCGGCGGCACGAGACCCTTTTTTATCAAACAAGTTTATTGCATTACTTGACCAACCAGTCTCGCCTATATGAATGGGTTTGTCAATGCCCAATGATTGCATATGGGTTTTCACTTGCGCATATTGCATTTTAGCATAGTTAGTTGCTTGCTCCATGGAAAAGTCAATGCGTTCCTCTTTTGTTGTTAAATTGTTTCCAGGCGCTTCTTTCCAGAAGCTTGGGTTGTGATGGGTATCATGGAAAGGATAGGTGTGGACGGAAATATAGTCTACCGCTGCCATTAGTTTTGTGAGGTCTTCCGTATGATAGGAAGCATCTCCACCTCCCCAAGAAGCAAAATTATCTGAGCTTGTGATCCATAGGTTTTTGGGTAATTGTCCCTCTTTTTTTAGTTGTTGTAAATGTTTCACCCATTTGAGAATTACAGCGGGTGCAACATGATAGGACCATGCCCAATGCACCATGGCTTCATTTCCGACAGCAATGATTTTAATGATTTCAGGATATTCATTGGTTAAAGCAATCGCCTTTTCAATCTCACTGCTGTTGTTGGCTAAACTCTCTTGGCTATGATCTGGTTTTTCGGTCCAGGCGTCTTTACAGTCGATCCATGTACCCAGCATGACATACATTTCGAAATTAGGATCTTCTTTTCTTAATTCTGCTATGGCTTTCACCACATTTGGACTATGCTCAAATTGAAGATTATAAGTGCGTACAATACGCACTCCCATAGCATGAAGTATTTGAAGATCAGCTTTGATTTGGGTTATGGTGGGTTGAACTTCACGGGAGTTGGTTCGGTAGCCTCCATACGAAATGGCTGAATATTCAGGGTTTCCAAGTAATGCAGCAGCACTCAGGTCTTTTGATGAGCCTTCTTTTTTCGTTTCCTTACAGCTTAATACAACCAAGCTCAACACCAATATAAATATTGGTGTGAACCTCTTGGTGTACCCTAAAACTGTTAATCGTTTCATTTTAGCTAATCATGACTTCAATTTGTTCTACTTCATTTGTGCGATCAAAAAGCTGTGTGCTTATGTCGTTCGTTAAGCTGCTTCCATCAATGCTAGAGGCCTCTCCATTAGTATAGTTGATTTTGATTTCTGCCTTACTCCCAGTTTTGTATATCACAGGCACCTGACAATAGGTGAATGCAAGACTACCTTTATCCAATGCGATGCTTTTCTTTTCCCCTAAAACGGAGTAAAAGTGAAAGTCTTTTCCGCTGCTTAAAAACTCTTCTTTTTTAAGTAAATAAGGATTAAAATGAATGGCCCCTCTGGAAATCGTTACACCAAGTTCTCCAAATCGACTCAAAAGATCTTCTTTTACTTGTCCGGTCATGCCGGGCTGTTGTGCTCCTTTCCCTCCAGGAGTGTGAGAATAGGGATCACTTGGGAATGCCCCATAAGCTTCTGGGGTCTTGTGGGCTCCAATCCCAGCAACGATTTCATAATAGTGGTTGCTTAGGGCGGAAAAGGCGCTTGAGTCTTGTGCCGCTTTGGTCACCTCAAAAGTTGCAACAGCGAGCTTAGAAACCATGTGCCAATAAATAGATCCCAGACCTTCATAGCCAAAAAATGTTCCCGATCGCCCAGTAAAAGCTTTGTGATTGAACACTTTTTCAAAAATAGTGAGTAGTAGTTGTGTTTCCTTTTCGACAAGTTCATCAAACGCATTTGGCAATTGCCCAATGGCCGCGGCAAGATCTTCGGCATTCTTAAAGTTACCGTTGAAGTGGTAATCACCTTTAACATCTTTTGAGAGGATCTGTTGGTTGTTTTTTTCAACCAATGCTTTAAGTAATTCAGAGCCCTCAACAGCATTCGTTGGGATGTTGTTTTTTGTAGCGAAAGTGCCTAAATCTTTGTTGGGATAAAGGATATAGCTTTGTTGATCTGCTCGGTACAATTTACTAGCCCGCAATGCATCCAGTACTGCTAAGCTTTCGTCTCCAGATAAATATCCTGAACTTAAAACAGCGACCTGCCCTTCCAGCATTTCAGCTAAATAATCGACACTAACAGCGGTTTCACTGTCAATTGAAATCAGATTATAAGCATGGTATAAACCGTCTTCTCTCCTGTTTTTTTGAATGGAGTCATCCATAAAACGGAGGGTGGTATCTACAAAAGCAAGTAGTTCGTCTTTGTCAAGCGTTTTCTTTTCTCCAGAAAAACCATTCGAATAAATGCCTTCTCTATAATCACTTGCAGCTTGGCCTAGCGCATCCATGAGGGTTTTTCGTGCTTCATCTGAAATGCTTCCCTCGATCAATGAACTGTGTTGCTCAAAAGCTTTGTGCATGACCTCAAAAAAGCGATGCATTTCGGATGAAAGTGCAAATGAAGTCGTTGAGGTAGTCGCTAGTGTTGCTTTAAAGAAAGATAAAAATCGTCGTAAATAGTATAGCGTCACCATAGAAACTCCGTTTCCAACCAATGCATTGTTAGCGTCGTTCCATTCAGGACGTTGGGTATTCATCCAAATTCCGGCTTCAGGGATAAAGTTTGATAATTTGGCCAGGAGCACTGCCAGTATTTTCTCCACAAAATTTACCTTGTAAACTGCATCAGCTGAAGAAGCAAGCAAGGCACCATCTGCGCCTAATGTTTTCTTTCTTGTTTCAATTTTTTCTTCATTAGCGTAATCGTATGCAATGGTGTTTTTTGGATCCTTTAGGATTGCATTGTACGGTTTTATACGATAGGGCACATTGGCATACACAAAGCATTCTTGCGTGAAAATGCCGGCCAATTTTCCCGGATAATGTTTTTCCGTAAACTCAAGAAATTTGAGTAAATAGATCACCTGGTGATCCCCCCAATACCCTATATAGGCCCAAGGGTTATTGGGTTCAATGGTTTCCCAATCAAAACCGTCTTTGGTTACACGGTAAGGATTATACCCATCAAAGGTGGAGGCATTCAAGAACTTGTGCATCATACCCTGAATAAAAGCTGGGTAGGCATGCGCCAAGGCTTCCCAGTTTTGAAATATGTCTCGCCAGTTCCCTTGATAATCCAAGATTTTTGAGCCGTCAATTTCGTCTTTCGTATTGATGGAAAACTTGTTCCAAGGTCGACTTGGGTCCCCATGGCGACGACTAAATTTTAAGGGGAGGTACTCATAACACAATCGGCTAAAATCTACATTTTTATCGGTATCTGCCAATGCAATTAAATCGTTTAGCTTGAAACGCTCTTGTAAGGAAGACAAAACATCCAATTTCTGCTCAAAGACTTGTTTATTGGCTTTTTCGAAATAGGTTAAAAAATCGCCTTTCTCGATCGTGTAGTTATCATCAAATATCCCACCCCGCATGATGTTGAACATCGTGTTGGCAAAATGGCGTACATTCCCACGTTTATCTTCGGACAATTGTAGCCCATCTGCTGCCCCTACTAGCTGAAGCAACTCATGTGTGCCGGCTTCGATGTCTTGATCGATTAGAGCGTTTATATCAGCCGTTTTTAGGCTTTCCTCGAGTGCTACAAGATCAGTAATGCTTTTGTTCACTTCTGCAATGATGCGCCATTTTTCTGTAGAATTCCCATTTAGTTCAAAGCTTGAAGACACTAAATATGC
>JAKMEK010000050.1 GCA_022425945.1 Flavobacteriaceae bacterium | reverse complement strand
ACAAAGTGTGATAAGTCTGCTGTTAGTCTCATTTCTGGTACTTCTTCAATCAATTGAAGCGTGTAATACAAATCATTCAGTAGGCTGTCTCTATGGGTTTCAAATAATATTTGAACCCCCTCTTTGTCGGCCTCTTCCATCCAGTCATAAATTAGTGGAATAGCCTCTTTGTAGTCAATCGGCATAACGCCGCCAATGATGTTTACAAAACAAGCATCAAACTCTCTAGCCAGCCTCAACAATGGCAAAAGGTCTTCTTTTGAGTAAGGAAAAGCATTGACCATGCACCCTAATTCATTCTCAATAAAATGGTGTTTTTTCCTCTGGAACTCGTCTATCTCATGCGCTGCTAAATCTATCGTCGCTCCAGCAAAGCCGCCGGTTTTTATTTTTTTAAAGTTGTGCTCATCTGAAGGCTCCACTTTGGTGGGGTGTCTTTGCTCCATTCCCCAAAGGGACTGATAAACCTCAAGCTTATGCATTCAAATACTCCTTAACCCCTGTCTCAACCAGAGCCTCTTCCAGTTCTTGGTTTTGTGAAACCGACTTATAATGCTCCATTAGAAGTCCGAATGATTTTGCATGAAACTTCTGCACGGAAGTCACCTTGTGCTTAAAGGGCCTTCCTTTTAATTTTATTGAAAGCTCGTCTTTGTTATTTTTAACTGCATCATTGTTTGCCGTGACCCATGGCAAAAACGTTTCCGCAATCTCTTCTTTTATTAGCGGCAATAGTGTTGGTTTTAGCTCATGCCAACTTTCAAAGTCACCGGTTTCTTTTGGGTTTAGCATCCTTTCGATCCAGTCATTTAGTTTTGGTACATGCTCATCAATAAGCTCGTGTGCTGTGACATCATTATTGGCATTATAAATATGGCCCCAGAGTGCAAAATCCGCAATAGAGGGCCTGCTTCCAAAAATGTATGGTCTTTTCTCTAGGTGTTTATCAAGAAGCTCTATTAGGTTTTTGAACGATTCTTCTATTGATATTCTGGTTACATCATTTGATCCAACCACCCAAAGTCTTTTTGACATCCTAGACTTGAACGTATTTGTTGCTTTGTTTAAGAAAAAATTTCTCAGGAATGTAATTCGCTGAATAGTCTTCGGCACAAAAAGTTTTGCAAATCTTTTGCCCGCTGAATCCAGGTTCTCTTCATAATGCCACCGATAATGGCACATATGCTTTACGGCCCATTCATCGGCATATTCCTCGACCAGCCTTGATAAAAATGCCAATACGGGCTCTTCAGGAACAACTGGATTGGTTTTAAATTCTTCTTCCATTTTTAGAATGATGGGCGTTGAATCCTGGAGCACCTCTCCATTTGGACAATGTACCAATGGGATAATTTGAATTTTTGCCAACTTTCTGAATGCTTTTTGGTTTTTTAGGCTTCTTTCTATCCATTCGTGCTTAATTTTTTTGTACCTAAAATATGACCTTATTTTTACAGAATAGGGTGAGAGCTCACTGCCATAAATTGAGTATCTTTCTGTCACTTATTTTCCTTGAGCAAGTTTTTTGCTAAAAAAAATATTATAGGGGTTAGCTTGGTCTCACTCTCATCTTTGTCTTTAAAATAACTATTCCAAACAAACACGTAATCGTGAACTGGATTAACCATTATTCCCTGTCCCGCCCAACCACCTTTGTAAAGCGTTCCATCCTCAAACACCATGTCCCACTGATAAATATTATGCTTTGCACCTTGTGGAAGATACTTGCCTAATAACTCTGGCCTGCCTCCGTTTAATAGTTTTTCAATGTGGTCTTTGCTGATAATAGGTGTCTCGCTGACTGTTTGATAGCTTGGCGTGAACAACAAACCAAATTTAGCCAGGTCTATTGGTCTAGCAAGAAGTCCGCCATGCATAACC
This sequence comes from Flavobacteriaceae bacterium, assembly GCA_022425945.1. Taxonomy (GTDB): domain Bacteria; phylum Bacteroidota; class Bacteroidia; order Flavobacteriales; family Flavobacteriaceae; genus Arcticimaribacter. Next base: position 158 of record JAKMEK010000050.1, on the reverse strand, counting down.
GGAACCCCAAACCTTGGAGCAAAAAAAGATGCATCAGACTCCACACCGATTTTCGACCATATCATTTGGCTCACTGCCTCATGAAGCTGAAGCCCCATGACCTTTTCAACCAACCACCCTAATACAAACGTATTGATGCCCGAATAATCATACTGTGC
>JAKMEK010000035.1 GCA_022425945.1 Flavobacteriaceae bacterium | reverse complement strand
GTTATTGTATTTTTGTTTTATAAACATTTATTTAATGAAAAAACTATTCACTCTTCTGTCCCTTTCGATCCTATTGTTTTTGAGTTCCTGTGCAGGTGATGGCGCCAAGACAAATTCCAAAAAGTTGGCCGATGGCGTGTTTCAGAAAAATGGATTTATATATGACATGAAGGAACTTCCCTCTGGAAAAAATGTCATTCCTTTTTATACTATCGGAAAACTATCGAGCAATGTGCTGAGTAATTCTTTTACCAATCCTCCAACGGAAATGGGGATTAGCTTGTACTTTAGTCTCAATAAAAAAGGAGAAAACAAGAATGAAATAATTTCAGCTTACCTTGAATCTACTTCAACCGATCAAACGCTTTTTAAGTTTCCACGTTGCCTTAGTGTTTGTCCTATTACCATTGAAGTTTTTAAGGCAGATGGTACAACGGAAACGCTCAAAACAATGTACGCTCGCCCCAATGTGTTTAAAATGGAATTAGAAGACCTTGTTTTGGCAGATTTAGCAGAGCAACAGCAAAAAATCAGAATGCGCATTGCGATTTCGCGAAACAATCAAAATACTACTTTTGAATGGTTTGATTTCGATCTCTCTGGTTTTTCCAAAGAACTCTAGTCCATTGATTTTAGGCTTAGGTCCATGTTTTTGGCTGAATGGGTAAGTGCCCCTAGCGATGCGTAATCAACGCCTGTTTCTGCTACAGCAACCAGGCTTTCCTCAGTAATGTTACCTGATGCTTCTGTAGGGAAAACACCGCCTATTTTATCAATAGCTGCCTTCAATTCAACCGGATTCATATTGTCTAAGAGCAATCGGTGAATCCAGGGAAATGCTAAACATTCTTCTATTTCACTCAGGTTGCGAACCTCAACAATTGTTTTAAGTTCTCGATTGATGTCTTTCAGGTAGGCTTGTGTTTTTTTTAGTGTATTGCTTATTGAACCATTAAAATCGACGTGATTGTCTTTAATCATTAGCATATCGAATAAGCCAAATCGATGATTTTCTCCACCACCAATCGTTACTGCCCATTTTTCAGGATAGCGAAAATTTGGTGTTGTCTTTCTGGTGTCTAATAAGGTACAGTTGGTGTGTTTTATCATTTCAGAAAGTCGTTTTGTCAATGTTGCAATTCCGCTCATGCGTTGCATGCAGTTCAATACGAGTCGTTCTGTGGTGAGGAGGTCATATTGCGGCCCCTCAACAGTGAAAACAATATCACCCTCATTGACGTAGTTACCGTCATTTATCAATACATTGAATTTGATGGAGGGACTAACCTTTTTGAATATGATCTCTGCTAGCTCAACGCCTGCGATAACTCCCTGTTCTTTGACGATAAGTTTTGCTGCACTTCGTTTGGCATTGTCCAAACAAGATAAACTTGTGTGATCAGCTTCTCCAATATCTTCGTTGAGTGCAGCGTCGATAAACGCATCTATTTGTGTCGAAAAATAGTTATAAAACAGCTTCTTTTCCATAGTTGTGGTTGTAAAAAACACCCTTGTTTTCCGTTAGTTCTAAGGATTGATTGACCAATACATAAGCGACACTTACCATGTTTCTTAGTTCACAGATTTGCGGAGACAATTTATTGGAGTTGTACAGATCGACTACCTCAAAATAGAGTTCTTTGATTGTGTTCTGAGCTGCCAAGAGTCCTTTATTAGTTTTGAATATCCCTACTTGATCGCTCATTATTTTTTTGAGCTGTTCGCGAAGCTTTAGCGTAATTTCTTGTTCATTATCTTTGCTGAAATGTTGTCCTTTCCAATCTGGGATTGAGGTGTAAAAAGTAGATGTAAGGCTAATTTTATTCAATTCTTGCGCACTGCTTAGTGCTGCACGATGTGAAAAAACAATGGACTCTAATAGGGAGTTTGAGGCCAATCTATTGGCCCCATGTAATCCTGTATGACTACATTCTCCAATGGCAAATAATCCATCAAGCGTGGTTTTAGAGTGCTCGTCAACAGCGATACCTCCACAGCTGTAATGAGCTGCGGGCACCACAGGAATGGAGCTAGTGACTGGATCTATGCCGATAGAGCGGCAGGTGTCGACTATGGTGGGAAAATGACTTAAAAGACTTGTTTGGTCAATTCCTGTAGCGTCCAAATGAACATTTGATTCTTGTTGAGAAAGCATCTCACGTATAATTGACCGTGCTACAATATCTCTGGGAGCCAATTCTTTTAATGGGTGGTATTTTCCCATAAATTGTTCGCCTGATAAGTTTTTTAATAGCGCTCCCTCCCCGCGCAAAGCTTCTGTGATTAAAAACGTTTCTCCTTCTACTTTTGGGAATAGGGCAGTTGGGTGAAATTGAATAAATGGAAGTTTCTCTAATTTTACTTTAGCTCGGTATGCTGCTCCTAGACCATCACCAGTTGCGCCAAATGGATTGGTGGTAAAGGCATAGATTTGTCCAACTCCTCCAGTAGAAAGCACTGTAATTTTTGCAGTAATTTTTATAATTTCCTCATCAACAGTCGAGATTATGTATGCTCCATAGCAACGATTGTTTTTCGATCCAGTATGATGATCAGTGATCAGGTCGACTAATATGTGATTTTCAAAGTATTGAATGTTTTCAAAGTCTTTAACCTTTTCGATCAGTGCTCGTTGAATCTCAGCTCCCGAATGGTCTTTGTAGTGAACGATTCTTTTTTCAGAGTGTCCACCTTCTTTGGTAAGGTCTAGTGTTTTTTTATTGTTTCGATCGAATTGCGTTCCCCATTCGATTAATTCTTGCAGACGGTCGTTCCCCTCTTTGATAACAAACTCAATGACTCCGCGGTCACCAGCTTTATCTCCTGCAGCATAAGTGTCTTCTATATGCTTTTCAAAGGTGTCTTTTTTGAAGTTAGACACAACAGCAATCCCTCCTTGGGCATAACGCGTATTGCCTTCTTCTAGTTTGTCTTTACAGATCAGAGTGATGTTTGTTTCTGGAGCTTCCTCTGCTAATTTGATTGCATAAGTTAGTCCAGATATTCCAGTGCCAATAACAAGTACGTCTGTATGCATTTATTTAATTGCTAACATACGTTCAATGGGTAAACGTGCTTTTTCCATTAGGGTCTCATTTAAAATGATTTCTGGGGTTTCATTTTTTAAACACAAATAAAGTTTCTCCATGGTGTTTAATTTCATGAATGCACATTCACTGCAGGCACAAGTATCGTCTTCAACCGGTGCTGGAATAAAATGTTTGGAAGGACATCTTTTTTGCATTTCATGTAAAATACCAGCCTCTGTAGCCACAATAAATGTGTCACACGGATCTTCTTGAACGAAATTTAATAAGCCTGAGGTACTACCAATGTAGTGTGCTATGTCTAAGACTTGACTTTCGCTTTCTGGGTGAGCAATGAATTTTGCTTGAGGGTGTTCTTTTGCAAGCGCAACAATTTTATCAAAGGAAAAAGCTTCATGGACGATACAAGCGCCGTCCCACAAGATCATGTTGCGTTTGGTTTCTTTAATCAAATAGCGCCCTAAATTTTTGTCTGGGGCAAAGATGATTTCTTGCTCTCTAGGTATGCTGTTAATGACTTCTACAGCATTACTGGAAGTACATACGATATCACTTAATGCTTTTATTTCTGCAGAACAGTTGATGTAAGTTACTACAATAGCTTCGGGATGTTGTGCTTTAAAAGCAGCAAAATCAATTGGTGGACAAGAGTCTGCAAGTGAGCAGCCTGCATTTAGGTCAGGAAGAAGAACTTTTTTAGATGGATTAACAATTTTCGCTGTTTCTGCCATAAAGTGCACACCGGCAAATACAATAATGTCAGCATCTACTTTTTCGGCCTGTTTTGCTAAATAAAGACTGTCTCCCAAGTAGTCAGCAATTGATTGAATGGCTTCTTCTTGATAGTAATGAGCCAAGATGACAGCGTTTTTTTCCTTTTTTAGTAGTTCAATCTCTAATGCAAAATCAAATTCATTCTTCTCTTTAGAGGAAATACCAGCTACTTTAGAATGGTTTAGAACGCTTTTCATTTTTTAATGTATGGACTTAATTAATAACAAAATTACAAATATTATGTTTGGTTGTGCACTAAACAAGGCCTTTTGTATGAGTGAAAAGAAGACTTTTGTTAAAAAAGATATGGT
>JAKMEK010000031.1 GCA_022425945.1 Flavobacteriaceae bacterium | reverse complement strand
GATGGGTGCAGATGGCAAATGGCGACTTAAATTCATCAACTACAAAACCGGTTTTAAACGAAAAAATAGCAATAAAAAATTCTACCTCAACACCACCTATTTTGCTACTCAACACCTCAATGAAACTAAATTAATTTCGCAGAAAGATCGTTTTTTATACAGTGATATTTTAAGTGAATACCTTATTCAACAGCAAGAAGACAAAACTCCACTTTCAAAAAAGCAACGCTTTATTTCATTTCTTGTAAAGCTTAGATATTCATATAATATTGGAGTCAATCCATTTCAGGTCAATTCACATCAATTCCATCACCCCCTTTACCCAGCGAAATAAATTTTAATGAAACTAATCTTAACGTGTGGGTTTATGATTCGAAAATAGAATATCCATTAGCGAATCAATGGGGAATAAGCTGGCGGAATTCATTTTCAATCAAACATAAGCTTTATCGATCAGATCTTATTGCACTAGATTATCATCAAGATTTATCTAAAAGGAATCGTGTTTATCTAAATAGTTCATTGGGCATAGGGTATCGAAAACTAAGGGCTTCCCATGGAACAATCCCATTTAAAGATCCATTTAAACTAAAGAGTAGGACTTTTGACAGTGAGAAGTTTTCGCTTTACACTGAAAACAGAGAATTATTCATTCAGCCGAGTTTAGGAATAGATTTTCGCCTTAAAGGGTTCCTCCGCCTTGGGTTAGAGGCCGCTTATTTTATTCCGCTAAAAAATTCTAATGGTTTGTACAGTTATGAAGAAGATGAGTTTTAGTTTTGGAACCGTGCAAAAACATTTCAGAAAAATACAATTGAAACTGCGGGTAGCAGCATCATTAAAAATCAATTTGCAACCCGTTTGACTTTAACCATTAAATACTAAAACATGAAAACAAAACATCTATTACTTTGCCTATTCATTCTATTTTGCTTGTTCCTCATCTTCAACTGGGATAGTTTTATGGAAGGTTTTAGAGCTGGATTAAATGCCGGTGTCTAACAATTAAAACACCGCTTCTGCGATGGCTTTAATATTGTCTGATTTTCCCATAGAATAATAATGCAAGAACGGAACCCCAGCAGCTTTGAGTTCTTTAGACTGTTCCATACACCACTCCATCCCCACTTGGCGAACGGCAGCGTTGTCTTTACATTTAATTACCGATTTTATCAAAGCCTCGGGTAAATCGACATGAAAACGATGCGGCAAGGCATTCAATTGCTTTTTAGTGGCTAGCGGTTTTAGCCCCGGAATAATGGGAACATTGATCCCCGCTTCTTTACACTTGTCTTGAAATTCAAAAAACTTTTGATTGTCAAAAAACATTTGGGTGACAATATAATCTGCACCAGCCTCAATCTTTTTCTTTAAAAAATGAAGATCGCTTTCCAAGGATGGAGCTTCCATGTGTTTTTCTGGGTAACCCGATACGCCGATACAAAAATCGGTCTTGGACGTGTTTAGGATTTCGTCGTCCAAGTAATGCCCTTTATTCAAATCTTGAATTTGACCGACCAAATCACTGGCATAGGCATGCCCTTCTTTGTTAGGCGTAAAATAGGTTTCTGACTTTATCGCATCACCACGCAAGGCAACCACATTATCAATTCCTAAAAAATCAAGATCTATCAAGAAATTCTCCGTGTCCTCCTTGGTGAAACCACCACACAAAATATGCGGAATAGCATCGACATTGTACTTGTGTTGCAGGGCCGCACAAATTCCAACCGTTCCTGGACGCTTTCGGATGACGTGCTTCTGTAATAGACCGTTGTCTAACTCTTTGTACACGTATTCCTCTCTGTGATAAGTAACATCTATAAAAGGTGGATTGAACTCCATGAGTGGATCGATCGCATCATAAATCGACTGAATGTTTTGCCCTTTTAAAGGCGGAAGAATCTCAAAGGTAAACTGTGTTTTATCCTTTGCTTTGGCGATGTGTTCTGTTACTTTCACGTGTTGTTATTTTAAATTTGGTCGAAGCCACTTCTCGGCTTCTTCAATCGGCATTTGTTTTCGTTCACTAAAACTTTCTAGTTGGTCGCGGGTAATTTTACCTACCCCAAAATATTTGGCTTCTGGATGCGCAAAATAATAGCCAGAAACAGAAGCAGCTGGCCACATGGCTAAACTTTCGGTTAGTGTAACTCCAATATTTTTCTCTACTTGAAGCAACTCCCAAATGGTGTTTTTTTCTAGATGATCTGGACAGGCAGGGTAGCCCGGTGCAGGACGAATTCCCTTGTAACTTTCCCTAATTAAGGCATCATTGTCTAGGTTTTCATTTGCAGCATACCCCCAGTGTTTGATGCGCACCTCTTTGTGTAAATATTCAGCAAAGGCTTCAGCAAAACGATCGGCCAAGGCTTTCACCATAATGGCATTGTAATCATCGTTTGCGTCTTCGTATTGTTTTGCTAATTCTGCAGTACCAAAACCGGTTGACACACAGAAACTTCCTATGTAGTCTTTCTGTCCACTGTCCTTGGGCGCGATATAATCAGCCAGGGCAACATTGGTTTTACCTTCTCGCTTTTTTATTTGCTGGCGAAGGGTTAAAAAAGTTGCTGCCACCTCATTTCGGTTTTCGTCAACGTAAACTTCAATATCATCGTCTGCAATACTATTGGCTGGAAATAAACCAAAAACAGCTTTAGCTTTCAGCAATTTCTTCTCTAATATTTCTGAGAGTATGACTTGGGCATCAGCAAACAAATCAACAGCTTGTTCGCCTACGATAGGGTCATTGAGGATGGCTGGATAGTGTCCATGTAAATCCCAAGAACGGAAAAATGGGCTCCAATCAATGTAGGGGACCAGTGCATCCAAATCTTGATTTTCTATCACCTGAACACCTAGTTGATTGGGAATCTGAGGTGCAAAGGCACTCCAGTCCAATTTTAACTTTCTAGAGCGTGCTGTTGCTAAGTCAATGTGTTCTTTGGTTACTTGACGGTCTAAAAATTTTGCGCGAAAGACATCGTACTCTTTACGTATGGTTTCTTTATATAATGGTGCGTTCTCCTTGTTCAATAAGCTTCCTGCGACTGTTACCGCTCTTGAAGCATCGTTTACATGCACAACCGTAGAGTCTAGTTCAGGAGAAATCTTAACCGCTGTATGTGCCTTTGAAGTTGTTGCCCCACCAATCATAAGTGGGGTATCCATATTCTGGCGCTTCAATTCTTGGGCGATATAAATCATTTCATCCAGCGAAGGGGTAATTAAGCCCGAGAGGCCAATGATATCTACTTGCTCTTTTAGAGCTGTTTCAATAATTTTTTCTGGAGGCACCATTACCCCAAGATCAATGATCTCGTAATTATTACAAGCCAGTACTACGCCCACAATATTCTTTCCGATGTCGTGAACATCACCTTTAACCGTGGCCATTAATATTTTCCCAGCGGCTTGTTGTTTACCATCTTTCTCTGCCTCAATATAAGGCAACAAATAAGCTACGGCTTTTTTCATTACGCGTGCAGACTTAACGACTTGAGGCAAAAACATTTTTCCTGAACCAAAAAGGTCACCGACCACATTCATGCCCGTCATCAAATGCCCCTCGATTACCTCAATGGGTTTAGCTACGGCCTGCCGTGCTTCTTCCACGTCGAGCTCAATAAATTCGTCAATCCCTTTGACCAATGAATGGGTAATCCGATCCTGAAGGGCTTCACTTCTCCAAGCTTTGACCTCAACCTTGCGTTCTTTTTGATCGTTAATGAGTGACTCTGCCAAATCAAGTAAACGCTCAGTAGCGTCATCTCTTCTATTCAACAACACATCTTCTACATGCGTTAGTAAATCTTTTGGAATCTCATCGTAAATCTCTAGCATGGTAGGGTTCACTATACCCATGTCCATGCCATGCTGGATGGCGTGAAATAGAAAAGCAGAATGCATGGCTTCGCGCACCAAATTATTTCCGCGAAAGGAAAAAGAAACATTACTTACTCCGCCACTTACATGGGCGTGGGGTAGATTTTCACGGATCCACTTTGTGGCTTTGAAGAAATCTAATGCGTTTAATTTATGTTCGTCCATTCCAGTGGCAACTGGAAAAACATTGGGGTCAAAAATAATGTCCTCTGGTGGAAAATTGACTTGCTCCACCAAAATAGTATAGGATCGCTGACAAATTTCTATTCTTCGCGCTAAAGTATCTGCTTGTCCATCTTCATCAAAGGCCATCACAATAACCGCAGCACCATAGCGACGTATGGTCTTCGCTTGTTGAATAAAATTCTCTTCTCCTTCTTTTAGGCTGATGGAATTGACCACACATTTTCCTTGAACGACCTTGAGTCCAGCTTCTATGATTTCCCATTTGGAGGAATCTATCATAATCGGGATACGTGAAATATCTGGTTCAGCAGCAAGGAGGTTAAGATAAGTGGTCATCGCCTTCGCACCATCAATCATTCCTTCGTCCATGTTGACGTCTAGAATTTGTGCTCCGCCTTCAACCTGATCGCGTGCTACTTCAATTGCAGCAGTATAGTCGCCTTGTTCAATCAAACGCAAAAATCGACGAGATCCGGTTACATTGGTGCGCTCCCCTACATTCACAAAATTAGAATCAGGAGTAACCACTAGGGGTTCAAGTCCAGAAAGTTTTAAATAGCGTTCTTCCATCAGACGTTGATCTTTATTTTTCTTGGTTGGTGTTTTGAGGCTACCTCAGCAATTAGTTGAATATGTTCAGGGGTTGAACCACAGCAGCCACCAATAATGTTAATGAGGTTTTCTTCTAAATACTTTTCTATTAAATCACGCATCTCTTCTGGCGTTTGATCATAGGCTCCAAAAGCGTTGGGTAAACCAGCATTGGGGTGTGCAGAAACCATTGCCTCAGTCTCCTTAGACAAACGACGCAAATAGGGCAGTAATTGATCGGCTCCAAGTGCACAATTAAAACCAAGACTCAACAACGGAATATGCGAAACCGAAGTCGCAAAGGCCTCAACCGTTTGTCCAGAGAGGGTACGACCGCTGGCATCGGTTATTGTTCCACTTACCATGACAGGAATGTCCCAGTTATTCTCTTCTTTTAGAAGATCAATTGCATATAATGCTGCTTTGGCATTTAGGGTATCGAAAACCGTTTCAACCAAAAGCAAATCAGCACCTCCATCAACCAATCCGCGTACCTGTTCACTGTAACTTTCAACCAAATCATCAAAGGTTACGGCCCTAAATCCCGGGTCATTGACATCGGGAGACATACTGGCTGTTCTGTTGGTTGGACCAATCGATCCGGCAACAAAACGAGGTTTATGTGGATTGGCATTCGTGAATTCGTCGGCTACTTCACGGGCAAGTTTGGCCGATTGCACATTGAGTTCATAGACCCATTCTTCCATAGCATAATCTGCCATTCCAATAGAGGTAGAAGAAAAGGTATTGGTTTCTACTATGTCTGCACCAACTTCAAAATAGGCGCGATGAACTGCTTTTATGGCTTCTGGCTGGGTCAAGGACAACAAGTCATTGTTTCCTTTCAGCGGTGAAGGGTGCGCTTTAAATCGATCCCCACGAAAATCTTCTTCTTCAAACTTATAGGCCTGAAGCATCGTTCCCATGGCACCATCTAGCACCAAAATTCTTTCCTTTAAAGCTTTTTCTATTGCAGTCATTTATATTTTATCTAGGGCTTGCGTCAAATCATTTTGAATATCTTCATAGTGCTCTAAACCTATCGATAAACGCACCATTCCATCAGTAATTCCTACTGCAAGTCGATCAGCTTCTATAAGTTTACTATGAGTGGTTGAAGCCGGATGCGTTACGATGGTTCGTGAGTCTCCTAAATTAGAAGAAAGGCTCAATAGTTTGATGCTATCGAAGAAACGTTGACCGGCAGTTAAACCTCCTTTTACTTCGAAAGCAATGATTGTTCCCCCTTGACTCATTTGCTTTTTGGCCAGTGCATATTGTGGATGCGATTTGAGGAAAGGATATTTCACCCAATTAACTTTTGGGTGACTTTCCAAAAACGTTGCAATAGTCAAGGCCGTTTGACAATGACGGTCTACACGAACAGCTAAGGTTTCCATGCTCTTGGATAGTACCCAAGCATTGAAAGGAGAAAGAGCCGAACCAGTGTTTCTAGCGAAGAGATAAATTTCTCTGATCAAATCTTTTCGACCAACGGTGACTCCTCCTAAAACACGACCTTGGCCGTCAATTAGTTTCGTGGCAGAATGTATGACAATATCTGCGCCAAATTTAATGGGCTGTTGCAAATAGGGTGTTGCAAAACAATTGTCAATGACCAAAATTAAATTGTGTTTCTTGGCAACTTGTCCTAAAAAAGCTAAATCTAAAATCGCTACCCCAGGGTTAGTTGGCGATTCTGCATAAATGATTTTGGTGTTGGGTTGAATCAAGTCTTCAATTGTCTCAATCGCTTCCACGTCAAAATAAGTTGTTTCAATATTCCACTTTGGGAGAAACTTGGTGAATAAAGTGTGGGTAGACCCAAAAACAGCGCGTGCAGAAACAATGTGATCTCCACTATCTAACAATGCAGCAAAAGTTCCAAAGACAGCTCCCATACCGGTAGCAAAAGAAACGCCATCTTCGGCGCCCTCCATATCAGCCACCTTTTCGACCAATTCGGAGGTGTTTGGGTTGGTAAAACGGCTATAAATATTGCGCTCTTTTTCTTCTGCGAAAGCAGCACGCATTTCTTCTGCATCTTCAAACACAAAACTTGAAGTGAGATGCAAGGGTGTGGAATGCTCCATGTATTGGGAACGCTCCATTTGTGTTCGTATGGCTTTTGTTTCTAATTTTTGACTCATATCGCTTTTCCGTTAAGAATGATCTTAAATTGTATGTCGGCAATACTGTCAATCATTTTAGATACAGAACAATATTTCTCGTAAGATAGTTTTGCCGCTCGGGTTGCTTTTTCAGGACTAATCTCTTTTCCTTCAATGTGAATCGTAATTTCAATGGTATGAAACAAAGCGGGAACTTCACCCTCATTACGTAGGCCATGCACTTCCATGCGCAAAGCATCTGGATTGATTTTTTGCTTTCCAAGAATAGCAACTATATCAATGCTACTACAGCCCGCTACCCCCATAAGAACAAGTTCCATGGGACTGATTCCGGCAACTACACCGTCGTCTTTTGATTTGTTGTCTAAAATTACGCTCCTCCCCGCTTCGTTGCGGACTTCGAACAAATAGTCTTTGTTAATACGTTCTAAATGTACTTTCATAAGCCGTGCATTATGTTAATATTGTATTGAGTATTTCTTTTACTTTCTTGGGTTCCATCAGAAAGGCATCGTGACCAAAATCTGATTCAATAATGTGATGATGAATATCTACACCTGCCTTCTTTGCTAAAGCAACAGTTTCAATGTCCTCAGATAAAGGAAAGAACAAATCACTGTCAATGGAAACGATATGAATTTCTGATTGAATTTTTTGAATATTTTCTTCAAAGGATTTTCCATTGCGGGTAATATCAATTTTCCCCAACAAATGGTTCATGGTTTTGTAGGCCTGTAAAAGGAATCGTTCCTTTAGTTTGTCTCCATGATATAGCAACCAAGATTCGACATTGTATATGTTGCGTTCCTTGTTAATGGATCGATTAAAGCGCAGTTTGAAAGACTGCGGCGTTCGATAGCACATCATGGCATGCATGCGCGCAATTTCGAGTGGCTTAGGGTTGCTCTGTAAAATTTGATTTTGAATAAAGGTAGTGGCTATCATCCAATCCGAAGATTTCCAATCTCCAGCAATCGGAATGAGGCGTTCAATAAAATTTGGACTTAAAGCGGCCATTTCCCATGCAATTCCAGAGCCAAGTGAACCCCCAATTAAAGTGTGAATTTTATTAATTCCCAGTTGCCTTAAACCTGCACAGAAAAAACCAGCAATGGTACCAGTATGCCAGTTAGTGTAATTTTCAATTACCGTTCCGTCATAGCCATTCCCGGGAATATTGAAACTAATCACAGCATATTGAGTGGTATCAATAGTTTTGTTTTCTCCTATAATATCATTCCACCAGCCATTTTCACCTGCAACACTAGAATTAGCGGTTAAGGGATGATTTACCACCACTACGGGTGCAGACAAATAGTCTCGACCAAAATGTTGGTAACTCAACTCTTGTCCGTTGGTTAAACGAATGTGCTTCAACTCATTAATAAAAACTGGGGTTTCCATTGAAGTTTTAGAGATTAAATGCCGTTTTTACTGTATCTACTTGATCCAATTTTTCCCAAGTAAATAGTTCGACTTCAAGTTCTTTTTTCCCACTGTAAGGCGACTCAAATGTTTTTGTCACCTTCTGGGGTGTTCTCCCCATATGACCATAGGCTGCTGTTTCTGAATAAATAGGTGTTCGCAATTTCAAGCGCTGCTCAATCCCATAAGGGGTTAAATCAAAAATAGATTTAATCTTCTCTGCGATTTCTCCATCCGTAAATTGAACCTTTGCTTTGCCATAAGTGTTTACGGCAATTGAAGTCGGTTCTGCTACTCCAATGGCATAGCTCAACTGAACTAAAAGCTCATCCGCAACACCTGCAGCAACAAGATTTTTAGCAATATGTCTGGACGCATAAGCGGCACTTCGGTCTACCTTACTAGGATCTTTTCCACTAAAGGCACCTCCACCATGTCCACCTTTTCCACCATAGGTATCAACGATTATTTTTCTTCCTGTTAAGCCTGTATCACCATGTGGACCACCGATAACAAACTTTCCAGTAGGATTGATGTGATAGGTGATATTATCATCGAAAAGCGCCTGAATTTTTTCAGGTAACTGCACCTTGACTCTTGGTATTAATACAGCAATAATATCTGCCTTAATCTTCGCTAGCATACGATCGTCGTTCTCGTCGAAGGGATCGTGTTGGGTTGAGATGACAATCGTATCTATTCGGATAGGCACATCGTTTTCATCGTACTCTAACGTGACCTGTGATTTGGCATCTGGGCGTAAATAGGTGATGTCTTTGTTCTCTCGGCGAAGAGCGGCTAATTCAATCAATAATTTGTGTGATAGGTCCAAGGCCAAGGGCATATAGTTATCCGTTTCATTGGAAGCATAACCAAACATGATGCCTTGATCACCAGCACCTTGCGCAGCCTTTTCGGCACGATCTACCCCTTGATTAATATCTTGTGACTGCTCATGAATTAGCGAGATAACACCACAAGAATCTCCTGAAAACTGATATTCTCCTTTGGTGTATCCAATTTTATTGATGGTGTCACGAGCAATTTTCTGTACATCGAGGTAGGTAGAACTTTTAACCTCTCCAGCCAAAACTGCTTGACCTGTGGTGACCAATGTCTCGCAGGCAACTTTACTGTCTGGATCAAAGGCCAGAAAGTTATCAATTAGTGCATCGCTGATCTGATCAGCTACTTTGTCTGGGTGGCCCTCACTGACAGACTCTGAGGTAAAAAAATAGGACATATTCTATTGCTTTCAGGAAGGATTTAAGATTACTTCTTTTGCGAAAGCAAATCTGTTTTAGCATTTTTTTTTCGAGGTGTGCAATCAGTCAAATCCTTCCTCGTTATTTTATGGCACAAATATATTGATTTTTTTTTAATGATACTTCGATTTATTTTTTGAATTTTATTTGACCCATAAAGAGGCATGAATTTCTTTCATCTTCCAAAAAAAGAAGTTAATTTTAAGTGCTATTAGCACAAAACATCATCTCTCAAAAAACAAAACACATGCACATTACCATTGCAGGTAATATTGGATCAGGGAAAACTACCCTGACCAAACTTTTGTCAAAACACTATCGCTGGCAAGCACATTATGAGGAAGTTCTAGAAAATCCATACCTAGATGACTTTTATCATGAAATGGAGCGTTGGTCATTTAATCTACAGATTTACTTTCTCAACAGTCGCTTTGGCCAACTGTTAGAAATTCAAAAAAGTGGTGAAAAAGTTATTCAAGACCGAAGCATTTACGAGGATGCGTATATTTTCGCACCCAATCTCCACGCAATGGGATTACTTACTAAACGGGATTTCGAAAACTACAAAGAGCTGTTTGACCTTATGGAGAACATGGTTACTGGTCCAGATGTAATGATATACCTCCGCAGTAGCATACCCAATTTGGTCAACAATATTCACCGGAGAGGAAGAGAGTTCGAAAACTCAATTAGCATTGATTATTTAAGTCGACTTAATGAGCGCTATGAAGCATGGGTACATGGATACAATAAAGGAAAATTATTAATCATCGACGTTGACGAAATCAACTTTGTCGATAAACCAGAAGACCTTGGGAAGATCATTGAAATGATCGATGCTGAAATCCACGGTTTATTTTAACCCAAAAAAAAAGCGGATCATGTGATCCGCTTTTTTTTACGATATAATTATTATACTATTCTTTAGCAGCATTAATAGCGACTTCGACTTCTTTCAAGTCATTTAAAGCTGCCTGAACTTCTTCTTCCGATCCAGAAATCACTTTCTCTTCAATGGATTTCTCACCATTTTTGATCGTGGTTGTTTCTATCGTTGCTTCAACAAGACCTGCATCGTCAGCATTTACTTGAACACGAATTTCTTTGCGAATTTCATTATTCGATGTTGCATGCTGAGGGGCTGAATGTGACCCTAATAAAGGAGCAATGACCAAGCCGACCAAGCAAGTTAATTTGATTAAAATGTTCATAGATGGGCCCGAAGTGTCTTTAAAAGGATCTCCAACAGTGTCACCGGTTACTGCAGCTTTGTGCGCTTCAGAACCTTTAAAGGTCATTTCACCGTTAATCTCAACACCCGCTTCAAATGATTTCTTCGCGTTGTCCCAAGCACCACCGGCATTATTTTGAAAAATTGCCCACATTACACCACTGACACAAACTCCAGCCATATAGCCTCCTAGCGGCTCTGCGCCGAAGACCAGACCAATCAAGATGGGAGATAAAATGGTGATTAAACCCGGTAAAATCATTTCTTTCAGCGCTGCTTTAGTGGAGATATCTACACATTTTGCGTATTCAGGTGTACCCTTCCCCTCCATAATTCCAGGGATTTCTCTAAACTGACGTCGCACCTCTTCGACCATCTCCATGGCAGCTTTTCCAACAGATTCCATGGCTAAGGCTGAAAAGATTACAGGAATCATTGCGCCAACAAACAACATGGCCAATACATCTGCTTTAAAAATATTTATTCCATCAATCCCAGTAAAGGTTACGTAGGCAGCAAAAAGGGCCAAGGCTGTCAATGCCGCAGAGGCAATCGCAAATCCTTTTCCAACTGCTGCGGTAGTATTCCCTACTGAATCAAGAATGTCTGTGCGTTCTCTCACTTCTGGAGCAAGCTCGCTCATTTCGGCAACACCACCAGCATTATCTGCTATTGGACCAAAAGCATCAATGGCCAACTGCATCGCTGTTGTAGCCATCATCGCCGAAGCGGCAAGGGCAACGCCATAAAAACCAGCTAAGGCATAAGAACCATAGATGGCAGCGGCAAATAAAATCACGGACAAAAAGGTCGATTTCATTCCTACGGCCAAACCTGCGATGATATTGGTAGCAGCTCCAGTAGAACTATTCTTGACAATATCCATTACAGGTTTTTTACCTAATGAGGTGTAATAAGCTGTCACCATTGAAATCAGCGCTCCAACAGCTAAACCAATACAGGCAGCACCAAAGACGTTCATTGATGAAATTTCTTTTGCTCCTTCACCAAAGAAATTCATGGTCATCGTCGCAGGCAACATCCAGTCAATAAGGAAGTAACTTGCCACAAGGGTTATTACAATAGAAGCCCAGTTTCCGAGGTCAAGTGCAGCTTGCACCTTAGCTTCTTTGGCATCGTTGTTTTTAATACTTACAAAAAATGTACCTATGATGGACGCCAAGATACCTACCCCTGCAATGACAACAGGTAATAGAATTGGCCCCATATTATTGAATGCATCTGTGTATTGTTCCGTAGAAGACATATCACGGATCACATAGTTCCCAAGCACCATTGCAGCTAGGACTGTCGCTACATAAGAACCAAATAAATCGGCTCCCATTCCTGCAACATCTCCAACATTATCCCCAACATTGTCGGCAATAGTAGCCGGATTTCGGGGATCATCTTCTGGTATTCCTGCTTCAACCTTTCCTACCAAATCCGCACCTACATCAGCAGCTTTGGTATAAATACCACCACCGACACGCGCAAACAGGGCAATTGATTCTGCACCTAAAGAAAACCCTGCAAGGGTTTCAAGTACAATTGTCATGTTTTCATAAAAAGTTCCCTCTTGCCCCATAAACTGCCCCATAAAGAACATGAAAAGCAAGGTTAATCCGAGCACCGCTAATCCTGCAACGCCGAGCCCCATAACCGTTCCACCACCAAAAGAAACTTGTAAAGCTTTCGGTAAACTTGTCTTGGCCGCTTCAGCTGTTCTTGCATTTGCTTCAGTTGCGATACGCATTCCAATATTTCCCGCGAAGGCAGAAAACGCAGCTCCCAAAACAAAGGCGGGAACAATCATCCAGCTTGTAGTATCTACTGCTAAAGAAATGCCATAAAGTGCTACAGAGGCGATGAGAACAAAAATAAACAGCAAGCGATATTCAGCATTTAAAAAGGCCAAAGCACCCTCTTTGATTGCGGTTGAGATCTCAACCATTCGTTCGCTTCCTGCATTTTGCTTGCGTACCCAGTTGGCTCTAATTAACATATAAACTAAGCCTAGTACCGATAGAGCTAAGGGTACATATATAATATTTGATTCCATAAAATGTTGTTGATTTTGATTTTGATTTTGATTTACAAGCTCCGATTCACCTCTTGCACTGTGTAGATTTATTTTTTGTGGTACATTACTTTTTTTACCGAGTTGATCACATCTTCACTATTTGGCAGCCATTCAGCTAATAAAACAGGCGAAAAAGGTGCTGGTGTATCAGCGGTATTAATTTTTTCAATGGGTGCATCCAAGTAGTCGAATAATTCATTTTGGACTTGGTAAGTAATCTCAGTGGCTATGTTTCCAAAAGGCCAAGCTTCTTCTAAAATAACCAAACGATTTGTTTTTTTAACGGATGTCATAATTGCTTCATGATCCATCGGTCGAATCGTTCTTAAATCAATGATTTCACATTCAATTCCTTCTTTGGCTAATGCATCGGCAGCTTTGTAAGCTTCTTTGATTATTTTACCGAAAGAAACGATGGTGACATCTGTCCCTTTACGTTTGATATCTGCAACACCAATGGGTAGAATGTACTCATCTTCTGGCACTTCTCCTTTATCCCCATACATTTGCTCGGACTCCATAAAAATTACTGGGTCGTTATCGCGAATGGCAGCTTTGAGCAAACCTTTAGCATCATATGGATTAGATGGTACAATTACTTTTAGACCAGGACAATTTGCATACCAGCTTTCGAATGCTTGTGAATGGGTTGCCGCTAATTGACCTGCAGAGGCAGTTGGTCCTCGAAAGACAATAGGGCACGGGAATTGACCCCCAGACATTTGTCTGATTTTCGCCGCGTTGTTGATAATCTGATCTATCCCCACTAAGGCAAAGTTAAAAGTCATGAATTCAATAATTGGACGATTACCCGTCATTGTTGATCCAACACCGATTCCGGCAAAACCTAATTCAGATATTGGCGTATCAATAACACGTTTCTCACCAAATTCATCTAACATCCCTTTAGAGGCTTTGTACGCACCATTGTATTCGGCAACTTCTTCGCCCATGAGATAAATACTTTCATCTCTCCTCATCTCTTCTGTCATTGCTTGCGCAATTGCTTGTCTGAACTGAATTGTTTTCATTAAATAATATTTGACCGCAAATTTAAGACTTTCAGCGCATATGATATTCATTTACGTAGTTAATTCTACAGGATTTTTCTAAACAATTCGTCAATGTTTAACATTTATTTCATTTTCTTTGTTGCTAAGCTGGTTAAAAAAATATGGTTCTTGTAGAATTAACAATAAAAGGAATATCCTATAGTCAAGCACAAAGTGGAGCTTATGCTTTGATATTAAGCGAATTAGATGGTAACAGGAATTTACCTATCATCATAGGGGCCTTTGAAGCACAATCCATTGCCATTGGACTTGAAAAGGAAATTAATCCTCCACGTCCAATCACGCATGATTTGATGGCACAATGCTTTGAACGTTATAAAATCAACGTTAAACAAATCATCATTCACAAATTAGTCGATGGGGTCTTTTACTCAAGTTTAATCTGTGAACGAGATGAAATCGAAGAGATCATTGATGCACGCACCTCTGATGCTGTTGCACTTTCCATTCGCTTTGATGCTCCCATTTTTACTTATGAAAATATTTTAGCCAAAGCATCTTTCGTTGAGGGTGAACAGAGTGGTGGAACAGGACAAGAAGATCACGAATGGATCAAAAACTTTATCCAAGAACAAAATCCTCAAAAATCTGGTATTCAAGAACTTGAGAAGGTTTCAACAGATGAACTTAAAAAACTCTTAACTCAGTTAGTGAAAAAAGAAGATTACGAATCTGCAGCTAAGGTCAGAGATGAGTTATCCAAACGTGGAGAAGCCGAGGAAGATTAGACAAGTTTATTAACCATACTATTGGATAACTATTTATCCATGATACAAAAACAACACAAGGAAGTAATTATTTTTGGACAAAGCTTATTGCCATGCAACAATACCTAGATTTAATACGACATATAAAAGCACACGGAGTCACCAAAACTGATCGAACTGGAACTGGAACTCAAAGTGTTTTTGGGTATCAAATGCGATTTGATTTATCCAAGGGATTTCCCATGGTTACAACGAAAAAACTGCATTTAAAATCAATCATACATGAATTGTTATGGTTTTTAAAAGGAGAAACGAACATTGCTTACCTACAGGAAAATGGGGTGCGAATTTGGAATGAATGGGCCGATGAAAACGGGAATCTAGGTCCCGTATATGGTCATCAATGGAGAAATTGGAACAGTGAAGAAATTGATCAAATCAAGGACATCATTCACACCCTAAAAACAAGTCCTGATAGTAGACGAATGCTTGTTTCTGCATGGAATCCGAGTGTGCTTCCCGATACATCAAAAAGCTTTGCTGAAAATGTTGCCAACAACAAAGCAGCGCTCCCTCCCTGCCACGCATTCTTCCAATTCTATGTCGCTGAAGGGAAACTATCTTGTCAATTGTATCAACGAAGTGCAGATGTCTTTTTGGGCGTCCCATTTAACATTGGCTCTTATGCCCTACTCACCATGATGATGGCACAAGTTTGCGATTTATTGCCCGGCGATTTTGTTCACACCTTTGGAGATGCACATATCTACTCCAACCACAAAGAGCAAATTGATTTACAATTAAGTAGAACACCAAGGACACTACCTACCATGAAAATTAATCCAGAGATAAAAGACATCTTTGCTTTTACTTATGATGATTTTGAATTGATTAACTACGACCCACATCCATTAATAAAAGGAACTGTAGCCATCTAGAGCAGCTTGTCTAGGTAGTTGAAAAAACGGTCTATGTCTTCCTTTGTATTGTAATGATGGACTGCTATTCGCACTCCATTTCCGCGCCAAATGCAGCGTACATTTTCCGCTAATAATGATTCGTACTGTTTCCTATTCAGTTGTATGTTAAAAATCGAAGAGTGCTTTTCTCTTTGCTCAACAATTTCATCGAGTAAATTTCTTTTTGACAGCCCTGCTTTGAGATAGTTGGCCAAACGGTCTTTTACCTCCATGAGTTGAATAAAATCCTGATCGAGCAAAGTATTTACCGCTAGGGCCAAACTCCCAAGTGCTTTAACGGATAATTGTCCCCTATCATAGGCCTGATCCAACATTGCTACTGGAATATTTAACCGCGTCAAAAGTTCTTTTTTTAACAAGGCAAATCCCGTTCCATAACCTGCCATCAACCATTTATATGAACTTCCAAAAATACCGTCAATTGGACTGGCTGAAAAATCAAATTGATGCGCTCCAATAAACTGGGTTCCATCGACCAAAAGGAGAAGTTCTGGAAAAGCTTCTTTTATTTTGACCAACCAATTCATGTCGAGTAATATTCCAGAAGTGTATTGCACAGCACTGAGGGTCAAAACCTGATAATTGTTAAGATGCAATTCCTCCCAGATGGCTTGCTCTACCAAATGAGTCATCGGAATTTCCTTAGAAGAAAAACCGTGATTTGAAATTAACCCTGTTAAGGAAGGATATTCATCTTCTACCACCAAGAAACGAAATGATTTCGGTAATTGAACGATGAAATTTTGAAAGGCCGAAGAAAAGTTAGCGGTGATAAAGGTTGTTTTTTCTTCACTGTTCACAAAACGTGCTACTGCCTCTCTTGCCTCTTGGTAATACTGCTTTTCTAGTTTTGTTTTGTAATGATCTCCCAAAGTCAAGAAAGAAATATCATCCTTTGATCTCCATTCTAACAAGTCCGAAGAAAGAGGACCTGTGTAGGCTGTGTTTAGATAAACACAGGAGTCAAGAATAGGGAAATATGAACGCATAGAATCTTTTGTATAAAAGTAAGTGTTTTTCATCGAAATGATCTTTTTTAAAAAAGTGTTTTCTATCCAATAATATGGCTTATTTTTGCTCCAATAAACATCATTAAAACGACCTTGACAGCTCAAGAAATTAGATTCAAAAACAACAATCTTCTGCTCGAAACCGAAGAAGATAGCGACCATAAGTCAACACATATGACTGAAAAACAAACACTTACAATGATTGCCGCAGCAGCAAAAAACAATGCACTTGGCAAAGACAATGATTTGATTTGGCATATATCTGAAGACTTAAAACGATTTAAGCGATTGACCTCGGGGCATGCAATTATCATGGGACGAAAAACCTTTGAATCCATGCCGAAGGCTTTGCCTAACCGCACCAATATAATTTTGACAAAAAAAGAAGATTACCAACCCGAAGGGGCTTTGGTTGTTCATACAGTCGAAGCAGCTTTGGCACTAGTCAAAGAAGACATTCAACCTTTTATCATTGGCGGTGGAGAAATCTACCGATTGTTTATGGGAAATTGTGACCGAATCGAACTAACACGTGTCCATCACGATTTTGAAGCAGATGTGTTTTTTCCATCCATCGATACAGATAAATGGACCATTGTAGCACAAGAAGACATCTCAGCCACAGATAACCAACCCTATAATTATTCCTACCTAACGTACGAAAAAAAATAACTCCTATGCACGCATTTTTATTCCCAGGACAAGGCGCACAATTTCCCGGTATGGGGAAAGACCTCTATGAGACCTCTTCACAGGCAAAAGAACTATTCCACAAAGCCAATCAGATACTAGGCTTTTCAATAACTGACATCATGTTTGGCGAAGATGCCGAAGCGCTGAAACAAACCCAAGTTACTCAGCCTGCCATTTTCTTACACTCAGTAATTTTGAGTACTGTTATGGGGGACAAATTTCAACCCAACGCAGTTGCTGGTCATTCCTTAGGTGAGTTTTCTGCATTAGTAGCTGCTAAAGCCTTGAGCTTTGAGGATGGATTAAATTTAGTACACCAACGTGCACTTGCCATGCAAGCGGCTTGTGATGAAATTCCCGGAACCATGGCTGCTGTACTTGGACTAGAGGACAGTGTCATTGAAAAAGTATGTGACGAAACTCCTGGAGTTGTGGTTGCAGCCAACTATAATTGTCCGGGACAATTGGTTATTTCCGGTGAAAAAAATGCCATCGCGCTGGCTTGTGAAGCCATGAAAGAAGCCGGTGCTAAACGCGCTCTTCCACTACCCGTTGGCGGTGCCTTTCACTCCCCACTGATGGAGCCTGCAAAAACAAAATTAGCCGCAGCTATTGAAGCCACTTCCATTGTGACTCCCATTTGCCCTGTATATCAAAACGTACTCGCAAAAGGAGTTGTGGAGGCAGAGGAAATCAAGGAAAACCTTATTGCCCAATTGACCGCTCCTGTAAAATGGACGCAAACAGTGCAACAACTGTTGGCAGATGGCAGCACTCGCTTTACAGAGGTCGGCCCTGGGAAAGTACTCCAAGGCTTGGTAAAAAAAATCGATCGCACTGCTGAAACTGCTTCAGGAACGATCGATTAGTGTAAACCCTATTTTTACTGTTTTACAACTTCACCATTTTTCATGACGAAGGTGATGTTTTCAAGTGTATGTATGTCATTTAATGCATTGGCTTCTGAAGCGACAATATCTGCAAAAAAGCCAGGAGCAATTTGGCCTAATTCATTTTCACGCTCCAGCACTTTTGCATTAACAATTGTAGCTGCTTGAATTGCTTCATGTGCAGGCATACCAACCTCGACCATAAAGCCAAATTCCTTCGCATTATCACCGTGATAAGAAACGCCAGAATCTGTTCCAAATGCTATAGGAACGCCCATGGCATAGGCATTCGCAAATGTTTGTTGGATTTGAGCACCAATCTTTATAGCCTTAGGTACGATAACGGGTGGAAAATACCCTGGTATTTTTGCCTTCTCTGCCACAAATTTTCCTGCACTTATGGTAGGAACCAAGTAGGCATTTTTATCCTTCATCAATTGCATGGTACGCTTAGAAATCAAGGTTCCGTGTTCAATCGTTTTTACCCCATTTTGAACGGCTCTAAACATTCCTTCGTCTCCATGTGCATGGGCAGCAACTTGCATTCCATAGTCTTTTGCCGTCGAGGTAATGGCCATAATTTCTGCAGCAGTAAATTGTGGATTCTCTCCACTTTTAGCGACGCTTAAAACACCACCTGTTGCGGTAATCTTAATCCAATCTGCTCCATTCTTATACCGCTGACGTACCGCTTTACGTGCATCGGCAGGTGAGTTTACCACACCTTCTTTGGGACCGGGGTCTCCTTGAATAACAGCTTTGTTGCCGTTGGTTGGATCTCCATGACCTCCAGTTGAGGACAGTGTTTTTCCTGCCGTAAAGACTCTTGGACCTTTTAATTTCCCACTTTCTATGGCATTTCGAAGGGCGATGTTTACGCCAGTCCCTCCTAAGTCACGGACGGTTGTAAATCCTGCCATGAGAGTTCTTCTTGCAAAAACAGCTGCATCAAAAGCAATATCCGCTTCGTTCAAACGATATTTATCAAGGTATTTAGAAGGGTTACTTTCGCTTTCAATATGCACGTGCATATCAATAAAACCAGGATAAACGGTTTTACTTTTTAAGTCTATCACAGTCGCCCCTTGTACAGGTTGAGCATAGCCCTTTACAACTTGGTCAATTTTATTCCCTTCAATAATCAGGGTCAGTTCTTTCTTTATTTTTCCTGAAGCACTATCAAAGACTTGACCGCAATGAATATAGGTCGTTTGTGCCGATATTGAAAGACTAAAAAGGACTACAAAGAGTAAGGCTAATTTTTTCATGTTATTTTTTTTAGGTTGAAGATAAC
>JAKMEK010000027.1 GCA_022425945.1 Flavobacteriaceae bacterium | reverse complement strand
GATGATAGCATTCCAGCAGATGATGCAACACAAAATCATCATGCCTGCCATGCATTTAAGAGAATCATTTGGTGCAAAAGGCGGTTTGTTTGGCGACTTTTCTGCTGTTGCACAAAGAGTGGGTGTTTATACTGGTTTTGATTATGTCGATATTCTCAAGAAGTTGAACACCATTTGGGAAATTGACAAGATTACCAACCTTACCCCAGAAGCTGAAAAAGCGAGAGATTATTTAATGCACCTGCCCGACAGAATGTACCGAATTACAGAACGAATTGTTATTCCAAACACCAAGTTCGAGTTCAAGTGGATGTTGCCTGCTTAGCTCTTACCCTTAATTAATCATTCTTAATTTCTAATTCCTAATTCATCTCTATGCTCCTTGTAAATACACCAACAGTTCCCAACAAAGCCATAACAGAAGTCCACGGTATCGCACGTGGCAGCACCGTTCGTGCCCGTAATTTTGGAAGTGATATCTTCGCTGGACTCAAAAACATTGTGGGTGGAGAAATCTCCGAATACACCAAACTGCAAGCCGACGCAAGAGAACAGGCCTTACAGCGTATGACAGAAGACGCTGAACGAATGGGCGCCAATGCCATTGTCAATGTACGCATCACTACTTCCATGGTCATGCAAGGTTGTTCAGAAATCTTGGCCTATGGCACCGCAGTTACGGTTAAATGATGGCTATGGTTTTTGGCATTCTTTTCATCGTAGCGATCATTTATCTTATTGCGAAACGCATGGAAGACAAGAAAAATGAAAATTTTGAGGAACGAGACAACTAAGCCTCCCTCCTCTTCTATGCAAGCTTCAGTTAGTGCCAGCGGAGCAATCTCACATTCTTAATTCCTGATTTTTAATTCCTAATTTCTAGGCAATAGTCAGTCCCTCTCGCAGTACACAATATAATAGCGTGGGGTAAAATAACGCAAAAGGGGTCGAAAGCCCAATTTAGAGGGGTCTGGAGAAGTCCATAATTGTGCATCCACGACTTTCCAACCTGTTTTTTCCAATAGCAAATCAAATTGTTTCTTTTCAAATTCGTGGTAATGCTTGTCCCAGTCATCTTTTTCATTCCAATAGGCATCTGCAAACCAAAGTTTTAAGGGAACAGAAGCGATGAGGCGTTTACTTTTGATCTCCTTGAGGATGTTGTAGGGCGCAAAAAGATGTTCAAAAATCTCAAAAGCAGTGACACAATCTGGCTTCATGTTGGCGTATTGCTTAAAATCATCATCGAGGTTTTCTCCTGCTGTATTGGTAACTTTATAACCTGCACTAATTAATTGAGAGGTAAATGGATTTAGCGTTCCCAAATCAAGAAGGCTACTCCCCTTTTCTAAATGTTTGTGCATAAACGCTATAGTCTTATCATAACGTTTTTGGTGAATCTTGCTTATCGCCATTATTGCTTTGTTTTTCCGGTAAATACATTCACCCCTTTTTGAATGGGGTTCCCTGTTGTTCGTCTGAAACTAACCAGTTGCCCAGTATGATAAATAGCATCTGCTAGTGGGCCGTTGAGGAGGTGCCAAGCAGAAAAAGGGTATTGCTCACCCGACCGCTCAAATGTCACAGATAAGGCGGCGATTTCATCCGCATTCTTTCCCGTAAATAATGCTGATGCTTGTTTCAAATAGTCAAGGGTTCCTGCACGTAAGTCCATGTAATCTGCAGGAATATGGTCAATCGGACGTTTACTGGGGACACCAGAAGCCGTATTGAAAACTGTTTGTGCTAATCCATAGAGATGCACTAAGGTTTCTTGTGTAGAAGCTGCTTCTGGGGTTGGCCGATAAACAAGATCCTCTTCACGTAGGTCCTTACTTGCCCAGTGATAGCGGTAGCCTAAGCCTTGTATCATTCGTGTAATAATTGCCCCCGAGCTCATCTCCTCGGGTGCTTCTGGTATTGATTCAAAGGGAATTTTGTCTTGTGCCATGGTAGAAAAGGTATAGAGAAAACAAAAAAGAAAGAGATAACGCATATCAGATTATTTGCTTGAACGAAAATACTATTTTAGCAGTAGAAATGTAATTTATGTCAAAGAAATTAACAAGCCTTGCCGATTTAGCTAAAATGCAATTCGATAACCTGGCTCCAGACCCTGAGCCGCAGGAGGCGGAGACTACACCCTTTGTGAAGCAAC
Source organism: Flavobacteriaceae bacterium (assembly GCA_022425945.1). Classification (GTDB taxonomy): domain Bacteria; phylum Bacteroidota; class Bacteroidia; order Flavobacteriales; family Flavobacteriaceae; genus Arcticimaribacter. Next base: position 38,114 of record JAKMEK010000027.1, on the reverse strand, counting down.
AATTAGAAGCTCATTTTAGTAATAAAGGTAGGGCTGGGAAAACTGTAACCCTAATCAAAGGTTTTGAGGGAGAAGTACAAGAACTGAAATCTTTGGCCAAAAGCCTGAAAAATGCCGTTGGTGTAGGTGGAACAGTGAAAAATGGGGAAATCATTATTCAAGGGAACTACCGAGAACAACTCATGCAACTTCTTGAAGAAATGGGACATGACGTTAAACGTGTTGGAGGATAATCTGCCTACCAGTCAATACCACGTTTTCCCTTGGCTTCTAAATAGGTGTTGCATTGGCTAAAATGCTTATTCCCGAACCAATAACCTCGATTTGCACTTAAAGGCGAAGGGTGTCCGCTGCTTAATATCAGGTGTTTAGCACTATCAATTAATTTGCTTTTCTTTTTTGCATATCCCCCCCACAACAGAAATACGACATTATTATTAACCTCAGAAACATGCTGAATAACCGCATCGGTAAACTGTTCCCAGCCTTTTTTTTGATGACTCCCAGCTGCCGCAGCACGAACGCTTAGTGTTGCGTTTAACAAAAACACTCCTTGATCTGCCCATGACTGAAGATTTCCAGACTGGGGATAGTCCTTACCAGTATCTGCAGCTATTTCTTTAAAGATATTGATCAATGAGGGAGGATGTTTTTCCTTCTCTGGCACAGAAAAGCATAAACCATGGGCTTGTCTAGGGCCATGATAAGGATCCTGCCCCAACAAGACAACTTTAATTTGGTCGAGTGGACAACTATTAAATGCCTGAAAAATAAGGTTTTCTGCTGGGTAACAGTTGTGTTGTTTATATTCCTGCTCTAGAAAAGCAAGTAAATCATTAAAATAAGGCGCCTTTAACTCTTTCTCCAAGGCTTTTTCCCAATTGGGATGTATCGGTAGCTGCACGATTTTATGTACTTTTGTTAAGCTAATATAAGAAAAAACGCCGCTTGAAAATACCTGAGAAATCCCTCTTAGATCTAGAGTTCGACACTGTACTGTCACAAGTCGGTGGACACTGTATTACAGCTTTAGGAAAAGAACAAATTGCACAGTTAAAACCTTCGAGTGAAGAAGAAGAAATCATACGTCAATTGACTTTGGTTTCAGAATTCACCGCTTCCTTTGTCAACGATAACAGGGTCCCAAATCACGGTTTTGACGAACTAAGCGCGGAAATCAGTCTGCTGAAGATCGATAATAGTGTTCTAGAAATAGATGGGTTTAGACGGCTAGCTGCAGCAAATGAGACAATAAACATACTTCTCAAGTTTTTCAAGAAGTTTAAGGAATATTACCCTACCCTAAATGATCTAGGGGTAACCATTGAGGTAACCAAAGAACCCAAGCAACAAGTAGATTTAGTCATCGATCGTTTTGGAGAAATCCGCAATAATGCCTCAGAAGAATTAGCGCGCATTCGTAAGCAAATCAATAGTATACGATCAAAAATTGGGCAAAGTTTTCAGCGTGCGTTAGGGACTTACACAAGTGCTGATTATCTTGACGACATACGTGAAACCGTAGTGGACAACAAACGGGTTTTGGCCGTTAAAGCCATGCACCGAAGAAAAGTAAAGGGTGCCATCATGGGGAGTTCCAAAACTGGAAGCATTGTTTATATCGAACCTGAAACGACCCTTCAATATTCCCGAGAACTGAACAATTTGCAGTTCGAGGAAACAGAAGAAATTCAACGAATATTGCGCGAATTAACTGCGTTTTTTCAGCCATTTCGCTCACTATTTATTCAGTATCAAGATTATTTGTCATTGGTCGATAGCATCTACGCTAGGGCTTGTTATGCACAATCAATTAATGGTTTACTGCCTGTGATTTCTAAGAACAGAGAACTTGAGCTGGTGGATGCCTATCATCCTTTATTGTTTCTTACCCATCAAGAAGAAAAGAAAGCTACCTATCCTCAAGACATTACTCTAGACAAAGACCAACGCATTATTGTTATTTCTGGACCAAATGCCGGAGGAAAGAGTATTACCTTAAAAACAGTTGGATTACTTCAGCTAATGCTTCAAAGCGGTCTCTTGATTCCTGTGCACGAGCGTTCACGTGTTTGTTTTTTCACCCAAATTATCACTGATATTGGTGACAATCAATCCATTGAAAACCATTTAAGTACTTACTCCTATCGTTTAAAGAACATGAAGTACTTTATGCGGAAATGCAATGCTTCTACCCTCTTTCTAATCGATGAATTCGGTACAGGCTCTGACCCAGAATTGGGTGGGGCCCTAGCTGAAGCTTTTCTGGAGGAATTTTACAATAGAGAGGCCTATGGAATTATCACAACCCATTACTCCAACCTCAAAGTATTGGCGAACGAATTGCCCTATATGACGAATGCAAACATGCAATTTGACAATAGAACATTAGAGCCTGTTTTTAAGTTGATTATGGGTGAAGCTGGAAGCTCTTTTACGTTTGAAGTTGCCCAAAAGAACGGCATCCCTTATAGTCTGGTCAATCGTGCAAAGAAAAAAATTGAACGAGGGAAGGTTCGTTTTGATGCTACGATTGCCAAACTCCAAAAGGAACGAAAGCAGATGATGGATACCGGTGCATCTCTAAAAGCCAAGGAAAACAAAGCCGAGAAAGAAGGTCAGAAATTAGAAGAACTCAATTTAAAGGTAAAAACTAAATTGAATAGTTATCAGGAATTGTATGACCATAACCAACGCATGATTGTCTTGGGGAACCGTGTCAATGATGTTGCAGAGCGCTTCTTCGATAACGGTAAAAAACGCTCTCTAGTCTCTGATTTACTGCGTTTAATAGAAACAGAGAACGCAAAGCGTAAAAAGAAAACAGCTGCCGAAAAGCGCAAAGAGCGAGAAGCAAAGAAAAAGGCTGAGGAAGAAACCCAAAAAGCCATTGTAAGCATCCGTAAAGAAAAGAAGAAAAAGAAAGCGGAAGTAAAGCTAGAACCCGTTAAACCAAAGGTCAATTTAAAGGTAGGCGATCAAGTACGTCTATTCGATGGGAAATCGGTCGGTACCATAGATTCGATTGAAAAAAGAAAAGCCGTCGTTAATTATGGTGTTTTTACAACCCAAGTAAATCTTGAAGCCCTTGATTTAGTACAAGCAGCAAAAAAATCAAAATGAAGCCCTTAATCGTCTTTTTTGATGGCCCCTGTGTAATGTGTAATTGGTGGGTCAATAAACTTTGCAGATGGGATAAAAAAGATCAATTGCGTTTTGCTCCATTAGAGGGAGCTATAGCAAAAGATTTTGCCAAAACACGCCACATTGACCTTGATGCAATTGATTCTGTAATTATATGGGATCAGACTTTCAGTTATGCTATGGAGGCTGAAGCTACCTTTATGTTATTCAAACGCCTAGGGGGTGTTTTTTCTTTTTTTACCATTTTCGCTTTTCTCCCCACAGGGTTTACCAATGGTATCTATCGAATTGTAGCGAATAATCGATACAAATGGTTTGGAAAACACGAAAACTGTCCTTTGCCAGATCCAAAATTTGCACATAAATTTTTAGAATAAAAGCCACCCTACTGAATACAATTGATCCTTTTCGGTAAAGCAGTTCACACCAATTCTATTGATTATTATTATAATGCTATATTTGATTGGACTGATAGAATTAATGCATAAAACAACCCGTACTTTTGAATAATACCGAACGAAAAAAACATTGGGATACCATTTATACCAATAAAACACCCTCGGAAGTGAGTTGGACGCAGGAGACTCCTAGTCTTTCGCTATCAATGATTGAATCTTTAGCGCTTTCCAAGGATGCACCGATCATAGATGTGGGTGGCGGAGAAAGCCAGCTCGTAGATCATTTGCTTACAATGGGTTTCACCGACCTGACTGTGTTGGATATTTCAGCTGAAGCCTTGGAACACTCAAAAAAACGGCTCGGCGATAAAGCAACACAAATAGATTGGATAGTAGCGGATATCACTTCGTTCAAGCCTAAGCGCAATTATACACTCTGGCACGATCGGGCAGTTTTTCATTTTCTGACTGAAAAAGATAGCATCGAGTATTACACGAATATGGTGCGTGAAAACGTAGGTGAGCATCTTTTATTAAGTACTTTTTCCTTGGATGGACCCCAAAAATGTAGTGGCCTCCCAATAAAACAATACTCCGCTTCATCACTCAATGCAGTATTTTCAGCATCATTTGACCTAATCAAATCAGCAGAAGAAATACACAACACTCCCTTTGAAACAACCCAAGCTTTCATCTATTGTCATTTTAAACAAAAGCGCCCTTAATTTTTTTTCTTAACTTTCGCTAACCTTAATTTCTAAAAATGAATAAAACAATCCTACTAGTTTTACGCTATGCCGTAGCCATCATCCTCCTGCAAACACTTCGTTACAAATTCTTAGCTCACCCCGATAGTGTCTATATCTTTTCGACTTTGGGTCTAGAACCCTATGGACGAATAGGTATTGGTGTACTGGAATTAATTGCAAGTATACTTTTGGTTTTCAACCGAAAGGCTTGGTTGGGAGCATTATTGACGACGGGCCTTATGGCGGGTGCAATTTTCTCCCATCTCACACAGCTTGGCATCGAAGTAAAAGGCGATGGTGGAACCCTATTTTATATGGCCGTGGGCACATGGATATTGAGCCTTATTGTATTATGGAATAAACGCAAAGACATTCCCTTAATTAATTAAAAAAAGAAAATTATGAATTCTCTCACCTCTCCAGCCACTTGGTTTAAACCCCTAGTTGTTATAGCAATTCTATGGAATCTTATGGGTATTTATAACTTCTATGCACAGACAACCATGAGTGCGAATGAAATCAGCAATCTACCCGCTGCTGAACAAGCCATTATGGGGCATATTCCACTTTGGACGACCATTGCTTTTGCTTTAGGTGTTTTTGGAGGAACGATCGGTTCAATTGGTCTTTTGATGCAAAAAGCCTGGTCAAAAACACCCTTATTCCTCTCACTCATCGCTGTTTTTTTTCAGATGGGATATTGGCTCTTTTTCACAAAGGCAGTAGAAGTCTATGGTCCAACCACATACATTATGCCGCTGGTTGTTATATTAATCGCTTATTTACTCATTAAACTCTGTTTAAACGGAATGCAAAAAGGCTATATCAACTAGTCCTTTAGTTTCCCTATAGATTTTGCGACAAACATTGAAACCGCAGCATCTCCAGTTACATTAACAACGGTGCGGCACATGTCCAAGGGTCGATCGATGGCAAAGATCAATGCAAGTCCGGCTTCCGGAATACCCGCTTGAGCTAAAACAATGACCAACATGACTATTCCTGCACTGGGAACAGCAGCTGTACCAATCGAAGCCAATGTGGCTGTAAAAATGATTCCCAATTGGGCGGCTAGACTGAGATCTAAACCAAATGCTTGTGCGATAAACACAGCTGCTACACCCTGATATACACTTGTTCCATCCATATTGATGGTAGCGCCTATGGGCAATACAAAGCTGGTGACTTCTTTGTCAACACCTAATTTATCTTCCACACATTCCATGGTTACAGGAAGTGTTGCTGCACTTGAACTGGTCGAAAATGCCAGTAATTGGGCAGGAGCAATTCCTTGAAAGAAAAAGGCGGTACTCTTTTTTACAACCACACGTACAAAAAGTGCATAGACACCAATCATACTGGCTAGGCCAAGTAACAAGGTAATAGCATACAGCGCTAGAGCCTGGAAAAGCTCCAGGCTGGGTGCCTCTACAACTAGGGCCGCTAAGAGTGCAAATACACCGTAAGGCGCACTTAACATGATTAGATCAATTAATTTTAAGATTACCGCATTAAAGGAATCGAAGAATTTTTTCACAGCGGAAGATTCTTTTTCAGGAATCAAAATGATTCCAATGCCAAAAAACATAGCGAAAAAGATAATTTGCAACATATTTCTGTTGTTGGTCGCGGCAGCAAAAATATTTGAAGGAACAATGTCTACCAATGCCTGTAAAGGACCAGCACTACTTTGTTTGGCAGCAGCTTCTCTTTTTTGATCAGCATCTGATGCATAGGCTTCTACCAATTCTTTACGGGTTTCCAAACTTATGGATTTTCCAGGCTGAATTGTATTCACTAAAATTAATCCAATTACTACGGCAACAAGTGTTGTACTGATGTAAGTAAGGATTGTTCTTCCGCCCATTTGCGAAAGTTTTGAAATGTCTTTTAAATCTGAAACTCCTTTAATCAATGAGGCCAAAATCAATGGAATTGCAATTAATTTTAACAGATTAATGAAAATGGTTCCAAAGGGTTTAATGTAATCACCCACAAGTTGAGCTCCCCCATCAATGAATGACATGATTAGACCAAAAATAACACCCAGTGCCATTCCTATTAAAATCTTCCAGTGTAAGGCTAGTTGTTTCATTCTGTTAAATTTTGTTTGTTCGTCTAATTAATTCATAATCGGCAATAACAAGAGCTGCCATGGCCTCAACAATGGGGACAGCACGTGGAACTACACAAGGGTCATGTCGACCTTTACCTTCCATCACAACCTTCTCTCCTTTGTTGTTTATAGTGTCCTGCGCTTGCATGACCGTGGCAACGGGTTTAAAGGCCACCTTAAAATAAATATCCATTCCGTTAGAAATTCCTCCTTGCACTCCGCCCGATCGGTTCGATTGGGTGCTTCCATCTGCATTAAAAGGGTCGTTGTGTTGACTACCTTTTAATGTGGCACCGGCAAATCCACTACCATATTCAAAACCTTTGACCGCATTAATGGAAAGCATGGCTTTCCCTAGTTCTGCATGAAGTTTATCAAAGGCAGGTTCTCCAAGACCTACAGGTACATTTTGAATGACACAAGTAATGATTCCACCTACAGTATCACCTTCTTTACGTATTTGGCGAATGTATGCCTCCATTTCCTTTGCTTTTTCAGGATCTGGACAGCGGACGGGGTTGTTTTCACTTTCTGCAAAGTCCAATTCTTGGTAAGGTTTTTCTAAATGAATAGAACCTACACTCGATACAAAAGCATGGAAAGAAATCCCACTTAAAAATTGTTTGGCAATGGCACCAGCTACTACTCTACTGGCAGTTTCTCTGGCGGAACTTCTACCACCACCACGATAATCGCGAAAACCATACTTTTGATCATAAACATAATCTGCATGGGAAGGACGATAACTATCTTTTATATGTGAGTAGTCATGCGACTTTTGATTGGTGTTATGAATGGCAAATCCAATGGGTGTGCCTGTGGTTTTACCTTCAAAAATTCCAGAGTAAAAAGCAACTTCATCGGGCTCTTTTCGCTGTGTTACAATAGCAGATTGTCCAGGTTTACGTCGGTTTAAATCGGTTTGTACCGCTTCTAGATCTAGTTCTATTCCTGTAGGACAACCGTCGATAACACCGCCAATGGCCGCCCCATGTGATTCGCCAAAAGTAGTAACGCTAAAAATTTTTCCAAACTGATTTCCTGCCATGTGATAATTTTAAAACAAATATAAGACGAAAAAAATCCTCTTGCTAGTGCCACTATTTAATTCCTGTTCGCATATTTAATATGTATTGTGTATTTTTGTGATCATGAAAAAAACATTCTTTTACAGCCTTCTTATGAGTCTCGCTTTTATTGCGTGTAACAATATAGAAAAAAACACTTTCCGCATTGATGGTACAACAGATTTATCCGAAGGGAAAAAGATTTTTCGCATCATTGCTGGCCCAAATGGTCAGCCACAAACGGTAGATACGACTGAGGTAGTAAATGGTAAATTTCAATTAAAAGGAGACGTCGATCAGGTCGATGTTAACTTTCTTTTCATTGAAGGTACGCAAGCCAATTCTGCAATAATCATTGAAGAAGGGCGAATAGACATTAAACTATACAAAGACAGTATTGGTAGTTCGCTAATTGGCGGTACACCCTCCAATATGGACTTACAGGCTTATCGAAAAGAAACAGCCGATTATGCCAATGCAATGCAGTCGATCGCACAAGAAATTCAGTCTGTTAACGCGATGGGTGATAACATTATGGCCGAAGATTTACAGCAACAATACAAAGATATAGAGGGTAAATTAAATGCCTATGAGCGAAATTTCATGGAAACAAAAAATGATTCCTATATCTCAGCTCTAATTTTAGAACGTTATATCATTCAAAAAGTGCTCAATAAAAATGAAGCAAATGAAGTATATAAGAGCTTTAGCGATCGAATTCGTGGAAGTAAATCTGGAATGAAAATATCTAGTTTTGTTAATGCTCCTGTAAACCCAACTGCAATTGGAGAATTTGCCCCCCTCTTCGAGGGTCCTTCTCCAAGCGGTGAAATCATTGCCTTGGAGAGCTTTCGTGGAAAGGTAACCATTATTGATTTTTGGGCCTCTTGGTGTCGTCCTTGCCGTGTTGAAAACCCAAATTTGGTCCGTTTGTACAAGCGCATGCATGACAAAGGTTTAGAAATTGTGGGGGTTTCGCTCGACAAAAACAAAGCAAGTTGGGAGCGGGCTATTGCTGATGATGGCCTCCCTTGGAGTCATGTTTCTAACTTACAATATTGGGCGGATCCGATTGCACAACTTTACAGTGTACGATCTATTCCGGCGGCATTTGTATTGGATAAGGAGGGGAAAATTGTAGCTAAAAACCTTCGTGGAGCGCAATTGGATGCGAAAATTGAAGCCCTCTTGGCGAATTAATCGTTCTTTCTGAAAAAGGCTACCCCTGCAACAACAGTAACTAGCAACATCAACACAAGTGTCATGAATGACTTTTCAAAGACCATTGGGTCGTAGAGAAGTGTACACAATACACCGCCAACTGCTCCTCCAAAATGAGCGGTATGTCCAATACGGTCATTCTGTGATTTCATCCCAAAGAGTGTATACACCAAATAACCAATCCCAAAAATATAGGCTGGTAGGGGAACCGGGAAAAAGATAAAGGCCAACTTCATTTCCGGAAACATTAAAATGCCGCTGTAGACCACCCCCATAATTGCGCCACTTGCACCAACTGCACTGTAATAAGGGTTGTTTCTATGATAAAAAAGTGCAAACAAGTTGCCCATTAAAAGACTAACAACGTACAGCATAATAAAGTTGATCGTTCCTAATCCTAGCAGGGCATTATCGCCAAAAAAATACAAGGTCAAACCATTAAACAATAAATGATTCTGATCTACATGAATGAATCCTGCAGTCAATATGCGATAGTACTCACCATTTTGGACAGCCCTGATGTTGAATTTTAAACGGTTGAACAATACAGTATCGTTAAAAGCTTTATAACTCAGCGAAACGATAAAAAGTAGTAAGAGAAGAATCAATGGGGAAATCCCAAACATAACAAAAGGTTTACATCAAATATAGCTATATTTGCCAAAAATATTACGCTAGTGCATCTGCTGATTTTCCTACTTGTCTACCCCCTTTTGCTATTTATTTCGCTACTTCCCTATCCAGTTCTTTATGGCATCTCTAACCTACTATCCTTTTTGCTACATAGAGTCGTAGGTTTCCGTCTAAAAGTAGTTCGCAAAAACTTAAAATTATCATTTCCAGAACTCAGTTCTGAAGAGCGAAGTGATATTGAACGAAAGTTTTATCAAAACCTCAGTGATGTTTTTTTAGAAATGATCAAAAATCTAACCATTTCTGAAAGAGAAATTAAGAAACGTTTTCAATTCGAAAACATGCATTTAATCAATGCACATGAACAGAAAGGTGAAAGCACAATTCTACTTCTCGGACATTACTCAAACTGGGAGGGAATGTTAAGCATTGGTTATCATTTAATGGGGAAAGGCTATGGTATCTACAACCCCCTCTCCAATAAATATTTTGATCGTTTAATTGCCCGCTCAAGAAAGAAACACAAGGCGTTCTTATTATCACGTCAGGCCACAATTTCATTCATCCGCTCGAATCAAAAAGAGAATAAGTTTGCGTTATACGGATTCATAAGCGATCAATCTCCCCGTGTTAAACCGAAAAATTATTGGCGAAGCTTCATGGGTGTAGATGTGCCCGTTTTTACGGGTGCAGAACGTCTGGCCAAAGAGTTTAACTTCCCGGTATACTACACCGAAATTAATCGAGTAAGGAGGGGTTATTACACCGCTACAGTCTCACTTTTAGCGGCAGATCCTTCTCGTTACGCTGAAAATGAAATCACTGACCAGTTTACTGAAAAACTTGAGGCGCAAATTAGACGCGATCCCAGTCAGTACCTTTGGTCACACAACCGATTTAAGCATAGCCACTTAAGCCCACTATCTACTTAGCCTCAGCTAGTAATTCATCCGAAAAACGCTGAGTAATTGCGTCTGCCTCCGCCTGGGTTTTTGCTTCCGCGTAAACACGTATAATGGGTTCAGTATTCGATTTACGCATGTGTACCCAAGCTTCTGGGAAATCAATTTTAACGCCGTCAATGGTCAGCGGTTGCTCTTTTGTGTAGCGTTCTGCCATTTTTTGAAGAAGCGCATCAACATCCATGCTTTGAGCCAATTCTATCTTACCTTTACTCATGAAGTAAGCAGGATAGGTTGATTTAAGTGCTGAAACTGAGCATTTCCGTTCTGCCAAAAGTGATAAAAACAAGGCGACGCCCACAAGCGCATCTCGGCCATAATGCAAATTCGGATCAATAATTCCACCATTCCCTTCACCTCCAATGACAGCCTTTTTGGCTTTCATTTGTGTGACCACATTGACCTCACCAACTGCAGAGGCAAAATACTGACCTCCGGCGGCTTCTGTGACATCTCTTAGCGCTCGTGTGGAGGATAGATTTGACACTGTGTTTCCTGGGGTTTTAGATAAAACATAATCAGCACAGGCAACCAGGGTATATTCTTCACCAAACATTTCTCCCTTTTCGTCCATAAAGGCCAAGCGGTCTACATCTGGATCAACAACAATCCCCATATGTGCTTTTACACGAATAACTTCTTCAGAAAGGTCACCTAAATGTTCTTTTAAAGGCTCAGGATTATGTGGAAAATGTCCAGTTGGATCGCAATACAGCTTTGTACAGTCCACACCCAAGGCATCGAGTAAGGCGGGGATAGCAATTCCACCGACAGAATTTACCCCATCTACAACAGCTGAAAAAGATGCAGCTTTTATGGCGGATAAATTAACCAAGGGATGCGCTAAAACAGCAGCAATATGGTCATCTATGGCCGTACTAATGGTTGTTTTTTTTCCTAGGCTATCTACATCAACGAAATTAAAATCATTGTTTTCTGCTATTGCTAAAATTTCTGCACCTGCAGTGGCATCAAGGAATTCTCCTGCAGCATTCAACAGTTTCAGCGCATTCCATTGCTTTGGATTATGACTTGCTGTCAAGATAATTCCTCCATCTGCCTTTGCATTCACCACCTCCATTTCCACAGTGGGTGTCGTAGAGAGACCTAAATCAATGATCGTAATCCCCATGCCAATTAGGGTTTGCTCTACTAGACTTTGTATCATTTCACCAGAAATACGAGCATCGCGACCAACCACTATGCTAAGCTGATCTGCTGTTGAGTTGCGCTGAATGTAGGTCCCATAGGCAGCAGCATATTTAACCGCGTCAATTGGCGTCAAATTATCCTCGGGTCTCCCCCCTATTGTGCCTCTAATTCCTGAAATGGATTTGATTAATGTCATGAATATTTTTTTTCAAATATACGGATAGTCTTCCACTAAAAACAGAGCCCATTTAGTAAAAGAAACTTACATTTAAACCCATGAATTTTTTGGCACATATTTATCTTTCTGGCAGCAACGAAGATCTTCGCTTTGGCAATTTTATTGCCGATTTCATTCGTGGAAATAAGCTAAATCAGTTTTCGGTAGGTGTTCAAAAAGGGATTCAACTTCACCGTGCAATCGACACTTTTACAGACCAACACCCAATCTTCAGAAAGCATTGCAAGCTTTTGTACCCTGAACATGGGCATTATGCTAGGGTAATTATGGATGTTGTTTACGACCATTTTCTTGCTGCACAATGGGAAAGATATCATACCGATACTTTAGAGAACTTTGCAGATGCATTTTACCTGGCCACTGCGGATAGAATAAACGATCTTCCTGTTAAAATGCAGGGCATGTTTGCTACTATGCATAAACAAAATTGGTTGCTGCAATACGCAACGGTCGAAGGCCTAGAAAACATCCTCATGCACATGAGTAAACGCACCTCATTTCCTGCCCATTTCGATCGAGCAATTCCAACAATTCAACAAGAAAAAGCTCAAATGTTGCCCCAGTTTTATGATTTCTTTGAAGAACTTTGTTTGTTTAGTAAGAATCATTCCAATTTAGATAGTTAGTAACAGAAGATTCTTTAGCTTTAAGCTTTAAATTTTTATCATGAAAAAATCAATTATTTCCCTGTTATGCTTAGCTCTTTTTGCGTGCTCAACAAAAACCACCTCTCCCCCAATAAAGGGTGCTGTGGTTTCTGCTCGTATCGAAGCTTCGGAAGCAGGTAGAGATATTTTGAAAAAGGGTGGAAATGCCTATGATGCAATGGTAGCAACAAGCTTTGCCCTTACTGTCGTCTACCCTGTGGCTGGGAATATAACTGGAGGAGGATTTTTTGTGTACCGCAGTGCTGAGGGGGAAACCGGTTCATTGGATTACCGTGAGATGGCTCCACTTAAGGCAACCAAAGACTTATATTTAGACGACGATGGAAATGTTATTCCCGGAAAAAGCACAATCGGAGGATTGGCAGTTGGAATACCCGGAGCAGTGGCCGGAATCCTAGAAGTCCACCGTAAACTTGGGTCATTGCCCTTGGCAGATTTAATTCAACCCGCAATAGATCTGGCTGAAAAGGGCTATATAGTATCTGAAAAACAAGCAAAAAGCTACAATCGTTACAGCAAACAATTTACAGGAGTGAATGGCAAAGTAACCCTCTATGCCAAAGGTTATAAAGCCGGAGACAGAGTGAAAAACATACCCCTTGCCAATGCATTGAAAGAGATTGCCGCAAAAGGTAATGCTGGTTTTTATGAGAGTTGGGTTGCAGAGGCTATGGTTAATAAAACCCGAGCTACAGGAGGAATTCTATCCCTAGAAGATTTAAAAGCTTACCTACCCAAATGGCGTGATCCGCTCACATTTAGTTACAAAGATTTAAATCTAATTTCGATGGCGCCTCCATCAAGTGGAGGAATATGCTTGGGACAAATGATGAAAATGATAGAACCCTATGATATAAAAAGCATGGGGCACAATAGCGTTGAAAGCATGCACCTAATGGTAGAGGCAGAACGTCGTTCGTACGCAGACAGAAGTCATTTCCTTGGAGACCCAGACTTTGTCGCTGTTCCGCAAGACCATTTAATGGATGAGAACTATCTGTTAAGTCGCATGGAGAATTATTCAAAAGAGGCTGCGACAGCTTCAGCAGATGTATCGCATGGCGATATCATAGTCGTGGAAAGCGACGAAACAACTCACTTTTCAATTCTTGATGCTAAAGGCAATGCTGTTGCAGTAACCACCACCCTAAATGGTGCCTATGGATCGAAGGTGTTTGTAGAAGAGATTGGTGTATTCATGAACAATGAAATGGATGATTTTAGTAGTAAACCCGGGGAACCTAATATGTTTGGTTTAACGGGGAGTGAAGCCAATAGTATCGCTCCTAAGAAGCGTATGCTCAGTTCCATGACCCCCACCATTGTGGAGAAAGACAATAAATTGTATTTGATTGTTGGCACACCAGGAGGCTCAACCATCATCACCTCTGTTTTCCAAACCATTCTCAATGTATATGAACACGGAATGGAAATGCAGGCAGCTGTCAATGCTCCGCGTTTTCATCATCAATGGCTACCAGACAATTTGGTCTTGGAACCGGAAAAATTTGATGCGAAAACCATTGAAGGCCTGCAAAAGAAAGGCCACTCTGTAGAAGCAAAATATTCAAAAATAATTGGCAAAGTAGATGCCATACACATAAGTGAATCTGGAACTATTTCTGTTGGGGCTGACCCCAGAGGAGATGATGCTGCAGCAACACATTAAAAAAACTATTGATAACTCGGGCAAATAATGACCATAGAAGATAATTGCATTGATGTACAAGGAGCACGTGTACATAACCTGAAAAATATTGACATCAAAATCCCAAGAGATCAGTTGGTCGTCATAACTGGCCTCTCTGGAAGTGGAAAGTCCTCGCTTGCTTTTGACACCATTTATGCAGAAGGACAACGCCGCTATATGGAAACATTCTCGGCCTATGTGCGACAGTTTTTGGGTAATCTTGAACGACCTGAAGTTGATAAAATTGACGGCCTCTCCCCTGTTATTGCCATTGAGCAAAAAACAACGTCAAAGAGCCCACGATCTACTGTTGGAACCATCACTGAATTGTATGATTTTTTGCGCCTCATGTATGCGCGTATTGGGACTGCTTATAGTTATGTGACCAATGAAAAAATGGTCAGTTATACGGATGATCAAATCATTGAATTGATTCTTGCTGACTATGCCCAACGAAAAGTGATGCTTCTTGCACCAATCATTAAATCGCGAAAGGGACATTATCGGGAGTTATTTGAAAATCTCGCCCGACAAGGATTTGTGAAGGTACGTGTGGATGGTGTGGTTCTTGAACTTTTCAAAGGAATGAAGGTTGATCGATACAAAACACACGACATTGAATTGGTGGTTGATCGATTAACAGTTTCAGGCACTGAAAACGGACTTAAGCGATTGCGCGAATCAATGATTGCTGCAATGTATCAAGGCGAGGAAACCTTGATGTTACTGGACATTGAAACACAAGAAGCACGCTATTTTAGTAGAAACTTGATGTGCCCTAACTCAGGTATTTCCTACCCTAAGCCCGAACCCAATTCCTTCTCATTTAATTCCCCGAAAGGGATGTGTGATCGTTGCAAAGGTCTAGGCGTACAACAAGTGGTTAATACCGCAAAAATCATCCCCGACCCCTCCCTCTCAATCAATGCAGGAGGAATCAAACCATTGGGAAACAAAAAAGGAACGTGGGGCTACAAACAGATGGAGACCATTGCCCAGCGCTATTCCTTTTCCCTGTCTGATCCTATCGCTGAAATTCCGACAAAGGCATTGGATATTATCTTAAGAGGTGGCAATGAATCCTTTACTGTTGAATCGAAAACCTTGGGGGTGGCTAGAAAGTATAAAATTGATTATGAGGGAATAGAAAACTTTATTCTAAGTCAATACCACGATTCAGAATCAATGAACTTGAAACGTTGGGCAAGTGAGTTTATGGATCAAGAGAATTGCTCCACATGCAACGGTTCTCGCTTAAATGAAAAGGCATTGAATTTTAAAATCAATGCGTTATCGATAGCAGAGTTAGCTGCACTTGATTTGAGTGAATTATACACCTGGATTGATAAACTCCCAGCATGCTTATCTCCAAATGAATTGAAAATTGGGGAGGAAATCATTAAGGAAATTAAGACCAGAACCCGCTTCCTTCTGAATGTTGGATTGAATTATCTTTCGCTTAATCGTTCTTCAAAATCACTTTCTGGTGGAGAAGCACAGCGCATTCGATTGGCCACTCAAATTGGTTCTCAATTGGTTGGAGTGCTTTACATCTTGGATGAACCAAGCATTGGACTACATCAACGCGATAATGATCGTTTAATTAGCTCCCTTATCGATCTACGCGACATTGGAAATTCTGTTATTGTTGTTGAGCATGATAAGGACATGATTGAGCGTGCCGACTATGTAATCGACATTGGTCCACATGCAGGAAAAAATGGAGGAGAAATCATTTCTCAAGGTATCCCGTCATCCATTTTGAGTGAAGAATCATTAACAGCAAACTACCTAACTGGAAAAAAGAATATTGCCATTCCTTCAAAACGTAGAAATGGAAGTGGAAAAAAACTTGAGCTCAAAGGCTGTACAGGGAATAATTTGAAAAATGTTGACATATCTATTCCACTGGGATTGATGATTGGTGTTACTGGTGTATCAGGAAGCGGAAAATCTACCCTTATCAACGAAACCCTCTACCCTATCCTCAATGCACACTATTACAATGGAGTTAAAAAACCCTTGGCTTATACTTCCATAGAAGGGCTTGAACATTTGGATAAAGTTGTGGACGTCAATCAAAGTCCAATTGGAAGAACTCCTCGTTCAAATCCAGCAACTTATACAGGTGTTTTCAGTGAAATCAGAAGTTTATTCACCCAAACTCCAGAAGCACAAATACGAGGTTACAAGCCCGGTCGATTCAGTTTCAATGTGGCCGGAGGAAGATGTGAAACTTGCATGGGTGGTGGGTTAAAAGTGATTGAAATGAATTTCCTTCCAGATGTATATGTTGAATGTGAAACCTGTCAAGGGAAAAGATTCAATCGGGAGACCCTAGAAGTTCGATTCAAAGGAAAATCTATTTCTGATGTTCTGCAAATGACCATCAATCAAGCTTGTGATTTTTTTGAACCGATCCCAAAAATTTACCGCAAACTAAAAACCCTTCAAGACGTTGGTCTTGGTTATATAGCACTTGGGCAATCTTCCACGACACTTTCGGGAGGAGAAGCGCAGCGCATTAAACTTGCCACAGAGCTTTCGAAACGCGATACCGGAAACACCTTGTACATTTTAGATGAACCCACAACTGGCCTTCACTTTGAGGACATTAGAGTGCTCTTAGAAGTACTCAATAATCTTACCGATAAAGGAAATACGGTTTTGATCATTGAGCACAACTTAGACGTCATTAAGCAGGTAGACTATATATTTGATGTCGGTCCTGAAGGAGGAAAAGGTGGAGGCACAATTATTGCTGAAGGCAAGCCTGAAGAAATATTAGACATTAGCGAAAGCCATACGGCTGTTTACCTCAAAAAAGAATTTATCGCCTATGAAAACCTACAATAAAAAAGATTTTAAACCCAAAAAAAAGGATGCCTGGTCAATTTTTAAGATCATGGGGGAATTCGTCAATGGGTACGAAAAGCTTAGTGCTGTTGGTCCCTGTGTTTCCATTTTCGGATCAGCTCGAACAGGGCCAGATAACCCCCACTATCAATCAGGGGTTGAAGTCGCACAAGCCATTGCCAAAAAAGGCTATGGTATCATTACTGGAGGTGGTCCTGGAATAATGGAAGCAGGAAATAAGGGTGCTCAAATGGCGAAAGGAAAATCTGTCGGGCTCAACATAAATTTACCATTTGAACAATCCTCCAATCCATACATAGACCCAGAAAACAATTTAAACT
Organism: Flavobacteriaceae bacterium; assembly: GCA_022425945.1. Lineage (GTDB taxonomy): Bacteria > Bacteroidota > Bacteroidia > Flavobacteriales > Flavobacteriaceae > Arcticimaribacter. The sequence continues at coordinate 20,879 of JAKMEK010000027.1, read as the reverse complement.
TTGAGTATTTTTTTGTGCGAAAAGTAATGTTTGTAAAGTTTGCTCAAGCTTTTGTTGTTCTTCCTGGTGGTGTAGGCACACTGGATGAATTGTTTGAAGCATTGACCCTTGTGCAAACGAATAAGATTAAAAAAATCCCCATTATTTTAGTGCAAACTTCTTTTTGGTCGGGACTAGTCGATTGGATGAAAAACACTTTAGTAACTGAGGGAATGATTCATTCAGATGACTTAAACCTTATTCACTTAGTGGACAGTAAAGAAGAAGTTATTTCCATATTGGATGAATTTTATAGTGTCGAAAAGTTAAAGCCAAACTTTTAGTTAGATGTTACGCAATTTATTTCTTCTTGTTTTGATAGTGACTTTGAGCAGTTCTCTAAATGGCCAAAATTCTGTACCCAACTACCAATTCAAGTTAAGCTTAGATAGCAAAGAAAATCAATTGCATGTCAAACAAAAAATTACCTTCACCAACACAGAGGACAGTGAACTAAATCATCTATACTTAAATGATTGGGCGAACGCATATAGCTCTACAAAAAGTGCACTTGCTGATCGATTGGTGGAAGAATACAACCGAAGCTTCTATTTGTCAAAGAAGGCGAAACGGGGAAAAACGATTATCAATTCAATCAGCACAAATCATTCTTTTGTAAAGTGGCAGCGCGAGCCTGAACAAGTGGATATCATAAAAATTGAACTAGAAGAGCCACTCAATGCGCAGGAAGAGATAATACTTGATTTGGACTATGTTATCCACCTCCCTGATGCAAGGTTTACAGGTTACGGTATCGTTACAAAAGAAACCTATTTATTGGAAAACTTCTTCGTGACACTTGCAGAGCGAACAGCAGGAGAATGGATTAAGCAAAGTCATTTAGACTTGGAAGATTCCCCGATGGGAGCAAGCAATATTATCTGTACATTAATAGCTCCCAAAGAGTTAGCGGTACATTCTAATCTTGATGCGCAAGATATAATTCATGCTAATGACAACATAATCCATCGATTTTCTGCAAAAGCGAAGAGAAAAATACTTTTTCATATAGGTAAAGATATAGCCTATGAAACATTTAGCTTAACTAATAAAAAAATAAAGACCAACATAGACCTAGATGGCTTAGACAAAGAAAAAACTAAACTTAGTCTCACAAAAATAGATGACTTTCTGGAAAAAGCGTTGGGGAAGTACACGCACCAAAACGTGCTTCTATCGAAAGAAAAGTACAATAAGCGCCCTTTTTATGGGCTGACACTTGTGCCTGGATTTTTAAAACTTTTTCCTGCCCAGTTTGAGTTTGAATTAAAGGCACTTAACACCTATTTATACGATTATTTATCAGAAGTGTTACCCCTAGAATCTAGAGAAGATTACTGGCTTTTCGGGGGGTTACAAACCTATCTGATGACTCAATATGTTAAAGAAAACTACGCAGATACGAAATTATTGGAGTCGTTTATGCGACAGCCGCTAATTCGTTTTCTAACCGAGAAATATCGCTTCACAAATTTAAGTTTTGAAGATACATTTCTTGAATTCCATGAATATATTCTTCGCAAAAATCTGCAACAAGAATTGTTTCGCCCGAAAGATGAATTAATTCGATTCAATGATCAAATTGGTCAACCCAGTCATATGGGCAAAGTCTTGAACTATTTCATTGAGAATAATTCCATAGAACTTTCCCCATTTATAGCTAAGATAAAGCGTGAACAGTTAACAGGAGCTGCATTGAAAATTGCGTTTTTCGATCATTTTGGCTTAAACGCTACTGGAGACTTTAGTCGCTATTTTTCAAGTCGTTCGTCAGTTGATTTGTCCTTTGCAAAATTTAAAAAGCAGGACAGCATACTCAGCTTTCAAATTAAAGAGAAAAGTAACTATTCGCTTCCTTATTCTCTTGGTTGGATAAGAAATGATTCATTAATAAAAACTGAGCGCTTTGAGGGAAATACTATTGGTGAAACCATCCAACGCTCAAAATTAGATGCTGACTACCTAGTCATTAATCCCGTAAATAAATTTCCAGAACTCAATCCGAGAAACAATGTTAAACAGCTAGGCTTATTGGGAATTAAACCCATTCGATTTACCTTTCTCAAAGACTTTGAAAATACATCATACAATCAATTATTCTATCGACCAGAGGTGAATTTTAATGTTTATGACGGTATTTCATATGGCATTGGGATAAATAATAGTACAATAAAAAGACGACCTTTCTTTTTCTCCATTGACCCTTTTTACTCTCCTGTTAACAAACAACTTGTAGGATATTTCTCTACTTCTTACAATGCTTTCAATCAAGATTCAAGTTATTACTTGAAAAGTGTTGGCTTTTCTGGTTCTAGTTTTCATTATGATGAAAACCTTCGGTATACCATATTTTCAGGCTCAGCTTTTATTGCGAAAAGACCGAATAATCTGAGAGAAAATCGTAAAGAGATCCTTCAATTGTTTTGGCAATCAGTAGATCGAGAAGAAAATATTGATCAAATTCAAAATCCAAACTATAAAATCGCCGGTTTACGCTATATTTTTTCAAATAAAAATGCCTTGAATTATTTTACCATGTCGAGTAATCTTGAAGCCGGTTCAAAGTTTGGGAAGTTTAGTTTAAAAGCAGATTACAGGCATTTAGCCAACAGCGGAAGACAGTTTTCATTACGCTTTTTTGCTGGAAAATTTTTGTGGAAAAACAATCTCAATACCGACTATTTTAATTTTGCTCTTGATCGTCCTACCGACTATTTATTTCAATATAATTATCTCGGAAGATCAGAAACAACTGGAATTTACAGTCAACAATACATTCCTGCAGAGGGTGGGTTTAAAACGAAATTCGAAAACCCTTTAGCCAATAATTATTTAATTACTGCCAACACAAGCATGGGGATTTGGAAATGGATTGAAGCTTACGGAGACATTGGCTTTATCAAACACGACGACTCCCCTTCCCGTGTTCTTTTTGATACCGGAATTCGCTTTAATTTTCTTCCTGATTATCTTGAGGTCTATTTTCCAATCTACAACAGTGCTGGATTAGAAGTTGACCAGCACAATTATGCACAGAAAATTAGATTTGTCCTCACCCTTGATCGAGTAACGCTTACACAATTATTCAGCCGTAAGTGGTTTTAAAGGAGTATCTAGGGCTGTTTTTATTCCGTTTTAATTTTTGTACTTTTGCCTTGCCTAAAATTCCAATATGTCAAAAACCCAAGAAGTAGCGGATTCAGCGCTTTCCTTTGATTCTTTTAAAGAGGAGTTACTTGCCGATTATCGAATCATTGTTCTAAGTCGTGAATGTAGTCTACTTGGGCGTAAAGAAGTTTTGACAGGAAAAGCCAAGTTTGGTATTTTTGGTGATGGAAAAGAATTACCGCAACTTGTGTTGAGTCGGTATTTTCAGAAAGGTGATTTTCGTTCAGGTTATTATAGGGATCAAACCATTTTAATGGCCCATAATTTACTTCAGCCACAGCAACTTTTTGCCGCTTTATATGCCCATCCAGATCTAGCTGAAGAACCCATGTCTGGTGGCCGACAAATGGGAGCTCACTTTGTAACCCAAAGTCATGATGAAAATGGAGATTGGCTAGATTTAACAAAACAATACAACCACAGCTCAGATATTTCGCCAACAGCAGGTCAAATTCCACGGTCCATTGGTCTGGCACAAGCCTCCAAAGTTTACCGCGCAATCGAAATAAAAGGAAGTGAAAAATTCAGCAACAGTGGGAATGAAGTCACTTGGGCAACCATAGGAAATGCCTCTACCAGTGAGGGAATATTCCTCGAGGCCATGAATACGGCCGGTGTGCTGCAAGTCCCATTGGTGATGAGTGTATGGGATGATGGCTATGGAATTTCTGTAGATAATGAAAAACAAACAACTAAAGGGAGTATCTCAAAAGCCCTTGCGGGTTTAAAGCGAACGGCTGCCGAAAAGGGCGTTGAAATATTAAAGGTGAATGGCTGGGACTATCCTGCCCTAGTAGAAACCTATGAAAAAGCCGATAAGCTTGCCCGTGAAAACCATATCCCCGTATTGGTTCATGTTGATGAATTAACACAGCCCCTTGGTCATTCTACCTCTGGATCACATCAACGTTACAAATCTAAGCAACGTTTAGAATGGGAAATGGATTACGATTGCAACCTCAAAATGCGCAATTGGATTCTCGACAAAGGCATTGCTAGCGAAGAAGAATTGATTAAAATTGAATCTTCCTGTAAAGCAGAAGTTCGCGCGGCAAAAACTGCAGCTTGGAAAGCCTATCAATCCCCCATTCTAACAAAGAAAAAAGAACTTTTAGGGCTATTACCAGAACTATTAAGCCAAACGAACAATGACCCTTCCATACAACTGTTAATGGGTCATTTGAACTCTTTGCAAGAAATCACCTACAAAGATGTGTTACACAATGCACGAAAAGCACTTCTTTTTAGCAGAAACAGTCCTTCGACTGCACGTTCGGCTGTAACGGGCTGGGTAAATAGCCTGATGGTTAAACTTAATCCTAAAATGCACTCGCATCTATACAGTGAGTCGAAATATCAGCTGAGTAATGTTTCACTTGTTGATCCAGTTTATGTGGCTGAGGAAGAGTTGGTTGACGGGCGAATAATCATCCGTGATAACTTTAAGCGTCTTTTTGAGAAAAAAGATAATGTGCTCCTTTTCGGAGAAGATGTTGGGAAAATCGGCGATGTTAACCAAGGAGCTGAGGGATTACAAGCCCAATTTGGTGAAACTAGGGTTTTTGATACAGGTATACGAGAGGCAACAATCATTGGGCAAGGAATTGGTATGGCACTGCGTGGACTCCGTCCCATAGCCGAGATTCAATACGTTGACTATGTGTTGTATTGTTTACACACCCTAAGTGATGACTTAGCATCTTACCTCTATCGCACTGTTGGTCAGCAAGCTGTTCCACTTATCATTCGTACACGAGGACATCGGTTAGAAGGCATATGGCATAGTGGATCTCCTATGGGGGCAATGATTCATCTTTTAAGAGGAATTAATTTGTTGGTCCCAAGAAATATGACGCAAGCAGCAGGTTTTTACAATACCCTCCTAGAGGGCGATGAACCTGCCATAGTTGTTGAATCCCTAAATGGATATCGTTTAAAAGAAAACAAACCGACTAACCTTGGTGAATATAAATTGGAAATCGGTACCATTGAAATCCTAAGAGAGGGCACAGACATTACGCTTGTTTCTTACGGCTCTACCTTACGTTTAGTTCAGGAAGCAGCTGAAGAGTTGATCAAATTAAACATTGATGCAGAAGTAGTTGATATACAAGCTTTGATGCCCTTTGACATTAAAATGGACATTAAAAAGAGTATTGCAAAAACCAATAGGGTCATAATTATAGATGAAGATGTCCCCGGTGGAGGAACGGGCTATATTTTACAGCAGTTACTTGATGTACAGGATATCTTTCCATTATTAGACAGTGCTCCCCAAACCTTGAGTGCTAAAGCGCACCGCCCTGCCTATGGTTCGGATGGAGATTATTTTTCTAAACCATCTTTAGACGACATCATTGAGAAAGTATATGGTGTGATGCACGAGAGTGACCCCACAAACTACCCTGCACTTTAAGCAGATACGATTTTTAAAATCAGTTCTTTCATTAGTTCTTCAAGGGGCATATTTTGTGCGCCAACCCCCTTACTTTTCAAGTCAAATTCTTTCAATACACCAAGAACATTAGCGGTTTGCTTCATGGTATATTTTTGTGCGGCGAGTTGGTAATCTTTGACAAAAAAAGGAGAAACACCTAAGACTCTTGGTGCATCTGCTGGAGATTTCAATCCATGGCACATGAATAGTTTTTGAAAAAAATTAAAGACAACGGTAATTGTTAACGGGAAGGGATGTTGAGTGGGGTTTCCAGCCATGTACTGTACAATTCGAAATGCATGTGATAAATTGCGCTGACCCAGCGCATTCTGCAATTCAAAACTATTGAATTCTTTGCTGTAGCCAATATATTCTTCAATGTGATCTGGAGTAACATCGCTACCGTGTGCAACATTCAGTGATAGCTTTTCTAATTCTTTGCTAATTTTCCCCAAATTTGAACCCAAAAATGCAACCAAGAGTGCAATCGCATGTGGGTGAAAACGAAAACCATGCTTTCGGCCTTCCAGTTCTATCCAACCACCTACTTGGTTCTCATACAGCGGTTTAGCATCCAAAATTATCCCCTTGGCTGCGATGGCTTTATAGGCTTTCTTTCGCTTGTCTAGTTTCTTGTGTTTATAGCACAAAACGAGCACGGTTTGTGTCTGTGGATGACTTAGATAGGGGGTTAACTGATCAAAATTTCGTTCTAAATATTGCGCTTCACGAACAACAATTAGTTGCTGTTTTCCCATCATAGGAAAACGTTTTGACGCCTCAATAATCTGATCAGCCGTAGTTTCTTTGCCGTACATGACCGTTAGGTCAAAATCACGGGCACTTTCATCTACTACACTAGACATTAACCGCTCAGTAATTTGATCGATAAAAAAAGCTTCCTTGCCCATAAGAAGGTATACGGGTGAAAAATCACCTTTATCAATCGAAGAGAGTATGCTTTGTGTTTCTTTCAATGGGAAAAATTCGTCACATTTGTAGTATGGAACAACTCAATTTCAAGCGCTATCCCTTTACATTCAAAAATAAGGAAAATAAGCGTTACATTTTTGATATCATCCGCAAAAAAGACATTCTATTAACCCCAGAGGAATGGGTACGTCAACACTGCCTTAGATTCTTAATAGAAGAAAAAAAATACCCAATTAGTTTGATTAATGTTGAGAAGAAAATTGAGATATTTGGAAAGCAAAAGCGTTATGATATTGTGGTTTTTACAAAAACAGGAGCTGTTCGTATTTTAATTGAATGTAAAGCTCCTGCAATAGAAATCAACCAGAATGTTTTTGATCAAATTGCTCAATATAATTTAAGTATCGACAGCACTTACCTTATGGTAACAAATGGACTTCAGCATATTTATTGTCAAATGGATTATACTAAAAAAACATACCATTTCTTAAAAGACCTACCCTCCTATTCCCTTGACCAATGAAAATAGCCGTTGTCATATTGAATTGGAATGGGAAAGAGCTTCTTGAAAAGTTTCTCCCTTCCCTTATTCGTTACTCAACCAAAGCAGAGTTGTATGTTATTGACAATGCATCGACAGATGATTCACTCCTCTTTTTAAAAGAGCATTACCCCAGCATTCAAATCATAGCACTTGAAGAAAATTTCGGCTTTGCAAAAGGATACAACGAAGGATTAAAGCAAATTGATGCAGACACCTATTGTCTGTTAAACAATGATGTAGAAGTGACGAAACATTGGCTTGATCCAATTTTTTCAGCTTTTGAAAACACCTCAGTTTCCATAGCGCAACCCACCCTACTCCAACACAAGAAAAAAAACTATTTTGATTATGCTGGTGCAGCGGGCGGATACATTGATCAATTTGGTTTTCCATACTGTCGTGGAAGGATTTTCGATCAATTGGAGGAAAACACCAATCAATACAATACCACTACTGACTGTTTCTGGGCTTCAGGTGCATGTTTCTTTGTTCGTCAATCGGTTTGGGAAGAGTTAAATGGGTTTGATGAAGACTTTTTCATGCATCAAGAAGAAATAGATTTTTGCTGGCGAGCCTTTAATGCAGGTAAAGTAACGCAGACCATTAGCGATTCTTTTGTCTATCATGTTGGTGGCGCCTCGTTGAAGCCCTCCGCACGAAAAACCTATTACAACCATCGCAATTCACTTTGGATGATGATTAAGAATTTGCCCAAAAACGCCCTTTTCCCTGTACTATTTCAACGATTCATTTTGGATGGTGTAGCTGGAATTCACTATTTACTAAAAGGCAATTTTGGAGCATTCTTCATGGTTATTAAGGCGCATATAGCCGTTTATGTTAATCTAAGCAAGATGCTTAGGAAAAGATCCTCTTCCTTAAGCAAAGGGGCGTATTTTCAACAAAAAAGTATCGTTTGGGCTCATTTTATCTTAAGAAAAAGTAAATTTCAAGATTTGTAAGCTGTATGATGATAAAAACATCTAAATTTAACTATTAATAAAAATCAACCCTTAAAAAAAATGAAAACAAACTTTCTGATACTTGGACTATGTGCAACTTTTTTGGTTTCATGTGTTTCTTCAAAAAAATATGCTGAATTAGAATCTTTACAGCAAAGTACAAACGACTTACTTAACGCTGCTACGGTTAAACTGAATACCTGTGATGACGAAAAGGCGAATGCTTTGGCTAGCCTTGCATCAATGGAGGAGCAATTAGAATTCTTTAAAACCAACAACCAAGACTTAATCAATAATCTTGGTAACCTTACAACCCTTTCTCAAAAGGGTGCTGAGAACCTCGAAAAGTCCCTCGAAAGCTTAAAAGAGAAAGACTCGCGCATCAAGAATCTTCGCGATGCTGTAACACGAAAAGACTCTGTAACCCTTGCTTTAGTAACGAGCCTAAAAGGAGTACTTGGAAATATCGCCGATGAAGACATTGAAATAAATGTGGAAAAAGGAGTGGTCTATGTTTCCATCTCTGATAAACTTTTATTCAGAAGCGGAAGCTTCTCGGTTAATGCCGCAGCAAAAGAAGTTTTAGGAAAAGTTGCCAAGGTAATCAACGACAAACCTGAATTAGAATTCATGGTTGAAGGTCACACCGATAATGTGCCAATCAAAGTAGAGGGAACAGAAGACAACTGGGATCTTTCTGTTCGTAGAGCAACTTCAATTGTTCGTATTCTGCAAAAAGACTTCGGGGTCGCTCCTGAGCGCATGACTGCCGCGGGTAGAAGTCAATATGTACCTTTAGCGGATAATGAATCTGCTGCCGGGCGTGCAAAAAACAGAAGAACACGTATCGTGGTATTGCCTAAACTAGATCAGTTTTATGATTTGATCAATAAGGGAATGGATCAAGCTGCTTCAGCTGCATCGGCCAACTAAAAACAAATTATCACTTAAAAAAAGCTCCTTCATAGGAGCTTTTTTTTTAGATAAAATCAATAACTCCTTTGCCCTGCCTAATCAGCTCAATTGAATTATTGGTAAGATCAATTACGGTTGAGGGAATATTTCCTCCCATTCCCGCTTGAATAAGAATATCAACCTTTCCGTCCCATGCTGAGAGAATTTCATCCTCATCAGAGGTATACTGAAGAATTTCATTCTTATCATGCAATGAAGAAGTCAGTAAGGGAGCATCGAGCATGGGCAACAAGCTTTTCAATACTGGGTGGTCAGATATACGTACACCGATGGTCTTTCGTTTATGAAATGGCTTGGGCAGCTTCCCATTTGATTCCATGATATAAGAATAAGGCCCTGGAAGTGTGCTTTTTAACAAACGAAATATGCTGGCGTCAAAAGGCTTAACAAAGCTGGACAACTCACTAATCGAATTGAATAAAAAACTCAATGGAGCTTTCTCTAATTTTATGTTTTTTAGACGCGTTAACTTTTCCAACGCAATTGCATTGGAACTTAAGCATCCTACCGCATAGACCGTGTCGGTTGGATAAATCATCAGGGCTCCCCTTTTTAGCTCGTTGGCAATTTTAGACAAATCACGTTCGTTAGGAGAACTAGGAAAAAGAGTGTAAACCTTGGTGATCATTCGATTATCTTCAATTTTGCAAAACGGAGTAAAAGCTTCTTTTCACCCACTCCAGCGAATTTAATGGTAGCCTTTTTATCATTTCCCGCTCCTTCAATTAGTACTACAACCCCTTTTCCAAAGCGCTGATGCTCAACTTTGGTTCCCGCGGGGAGTTGAATTAATTCTTCCGTTGAGCTATTCGAAGGTGCTTCTGCTTGAATTTGACGCAACTTTTTAAGTTGTGAGGAATTTGGCACAGTATTGGGTTTTCCTTCCCATGATTTGGGCACCTGTGATGTGGCTTTTTTAGGGCTCGGATCTCCAAAAATTGAGGTGTTAACCAAAGGCTTGTACTCATAGGCAGATTTTGGCACTTGAATGTCAAGAAATTGCTCATCAATTTCTTCGATAAACCTGCTCGGTTCTGCATCGTTTAGTTTTCCCCAACGGTAGCGCGATTGGGTGTAGGACAAAAAGGCTCGTTTCTCTGCTCTGGTTAAGGCGACATAGAACAAACGACGCTCTTCCTCCAGTCCAGAGCGAGAATCCAAATTCATGGCCGAGGGGAACAAATCCTCTTCCATCCCAACAATGTAAACATAGGAAAACTCTAGTCCTTTCGCTAAATGTATGGTCATCAGAGATACCCTTGGCGTATTGTCATCGGCGTTTTCATTGTCAAAATCTGTAGCTAAGGCTACATCTTCGAGAAATTCTGTTAGCGACCCGGTTGCATCGGCAAGCTCTTCTTGTCCTTCAGTGAAATCCTTGATACCATTAAGTAATTCCTCAATATTTTCTATTTTACTTATTCCCTCTGGCGTACCGTCTTTCTCTAAGTCCAACACAATTTTGGTCCGCTTGGTGACTTCATCGGCAACTTCAAAGGCATTCGCTTTTTCATTAAAGACTTGCAAACTCTTAATCAGCATCACAAAGTCTGACAATTTTTGGGCAGTTCCTGCATTGACGCCAATATTGAGTTGAAGAGCGCGTTCTGCTACCTCAAAAATGGTTAACCCGTGATGCTTTGCACCTACAACCAGTTTATCAATGGTTGTTTGGCCGATTCCTCGAGCCGGATAGTTGATGATACGTTTTAAGCTTTCTTCGTCCTTGGGATTCACCAATACACGCAGATAGGCTAAAATGTCTTTTATTTCTTTTCGTTGGTAGAAAGAAAGTCCTCCATAAATACGGTAAGGAATATCGCGTTTCCGCAATGCGTCCTCCATGGCTCTGGACTGTGCATTGGTGCGATACAAAATGGCAAACTCATCGTGTTTGAGCTGTTCACGCATATTAAAATTAAAGATACTTCCGGCTACATAACGCCCTTCATCGGCATCAGTAGGACAGCGTTGCACCTTAATTTTCGCCCCTCTATCATTGGCCGTCCAAACCTTTTTATCTAGTTTGGTTCTATTGTGATTGATGATGGAATTGGCTGCCTCAACAATATTTTGGGTAGAACGGTAGTTTTGCTCCAAACGATACATCGCAACATTTTCATAATCCTTTTGGAAATTGAGAATATTGTTGATGTTTGCACCTCGAAAGGCATAGATGCTTTGGGCATCATCTCCTACCACACAAATGTTTTGAAATTTGTCCGAAAGTGCGCGAACAATTAAGTATTGGGAATGGTTGGTATCTTGATACTCATCTACTAGGATATAGCGAAAACGATCTTGGTATTTTGCCAACACATCGGGAAATCGATTCAACAGCTCGTTGGTTCTGAGTAATAAATCATCAAAATCCATTGCACCTGCCTTGAAACAACGATCGACATATTCTTTGTAAATTTCGCCCATTTTTGGACGTTGAGCCATGGCATCTGCTTCTTGTAAATCAGCATCATTGTAGTATGCCCTGACAGTAATAAGACTATTTTTAAAAGACGAAATACGGCTTCTAACTTGTTTCGTTTTGTATTGATCTTTACTTAACCCCATTTCTTTGATGATGGCACTCAATAAACGATCGCTGTCCTGGGTGTCATAAATAGTGAAATTAGAAGGATAGCCAAGTTTATCAGCCTCAGAGCGCAAAATACGTGCAAAAACAGAGTGAAATGTTCCCATCCACAGATTTTTTGCTTCGCTCTCCCCCACCAATTCGGCAATCCTCCCCTTCATCTCCCGTGCAGCTTTATTGGTAAACGTTAGTGCAAGAATGGAAAAAGAATCCACCCCCTGAGACATCAGGTAAGCAATCCTAAAAGTAAGTACACGAGTTTTTCCTGATCCGGCACCTGCAATGACAATTAGAGGGCCATCTTTGTGTAAGGTAGGTCCGCGTTGAGCTTCATTTAAAGCGTTTAAGTTGGCAGTAAGTTGGTCTTTCATAAGCAGTCTAAAAATAGCCATTTAATAAATTTGTACTACACTTTCCTACTTTAATTATAAACATTATCTTCACAACTTAAGTCAAAAATAATCATGAAAAAACAACTATTCCTCTCATTGCTCTTAAGCAGTTTTTTATTTCTTAATGCGCAAACAATCGATGCTGAACTAGAAGCAAAAGTGATTGAGTGGAGACATGAGATTCACCAAAATCCAGAGCTTTCAAACCGTGAATTTAACACAGCTAAAAAAATCGCAAAGCATCTTGAATCGCTAGGAATATCTGTGCAGACGGGTGTTGCACATACTGGAGTGGTAGGCTTATTAAAAGGGAAACGTTCTGGAAAAGTTTTAGCATTGAGAGCAGATATGGACGCTTTACCGGTGATCGAAGAAAATGATTTGCCCTACAAATCGAAGGTTCGTGCTACATTTAACGGTCAAGAAACTGGCGTAATGCACGCTTGTGGTCACGATACCCATGTAGCAATTCTCATGGGAGTGGCCGAGTATTTGGCAAAAAACAATGATTTTGCGGGAAGTGTCAAATTTATATTTCAACCCGCAGAGGAAGGTTCTCCAGAAGGTGAAAATGGTGGTGCTTCTATGATGGTAGAAGAAGGTGTTTTAGAAAACCCAAAAGTAGATGCCATTTATGGATTGCACATCAATTCTGCAACCCCAGTCGGTAAAATACGTTACAAAGCTGAGGGGATTATGGCAGCTGCGCAGCGATTCACGATAAAGGTACAAGGAAAACAAGCCCATGGCTCAGCCCCATGGATGAGTGTGGATCCCATTTTAATTTCTGCACAAATCATCAATGGTTTGCAGAGTATCATCAGTAGAAATTCGGAATTGACCAAAGAAGGGGCTGTGATTTCTGTTGGTTCAATCCATTCTGGAATTCGTTTTAATATTATTCCTGACACTGCAGAAATGATTGGAACCGTCAGAACACTCGATAAAGGAATGCAAAATGTTATCACGAAACGTATGAAAGAACTCGTGCCTCAAATAGCAGCTGCCTATGGTGGATCAGCTACAATTGACATCAAAGAAACTGCAGCACTTACCTACAATGACCCTACTCTGACAGCATTCGCAGTTCCCAGCTTGAAGAACGCCTTGGGCGAAGAAAATGTAGAATTAATGTCGGCCATTACAGGTGCTGAAGATTTTTCAGCCTTTCAAGAAAAAGTCCCCGGCTTTTTCTTCTTTCTAGGAGGCCTAGCGGATGGACTAACACCAGCAACAGCACCATCGCATCACACGCCAGAATTTTTGGTAAATGATGTAAGTTTAATTCATGGCGTTAAAGCCATGGTTGGGCTTACGTTGGATTATTTGAAGTAATTTCGTTTTGAGCATGCTCCCAGCCTTCTCTCCACCAGCGTTCCATCTCTTCCTGATCAAAAATCAATGAATTTGTCGTTAGTACTTTTGGGGTGTGAAATACGCGGAGACTAACCCCTTTCTCGCGGGCGAGTAAATACCCAACTTTTAGGTTGTCTTGTATGATTTGGTCCCCCATATAGTCCAAGGTAGATAGGACCAAGTCGAAGGCATTGCGTGAACGCATTCGGTTGAGCTGTTGTACCTCTGTCGATAACAGGATGGCATCTACATGGGTTGCTCCGCGGCGAATGGCTTCCTCAATGGCGATGATGCACCCGAAGCCACCGTCGGCATATTCAAATTTATTTTTAATAACCAAACTCATGAAAGGAACATAGTTACACGAAATCCATATCCAATCCAGAAAGTCATTATAATCGCATTCGGACAATGTTTTGTATTCTATGGTGTTGAGGGTGAAATTTGAAACACAAACAACGACTTCTTTATGACTATTTTTTATCTGATTAAAAATCGATGGAGTAATTTCTCGCTCGATTAACCGACGTAAATTACTACTCTCTCCAAAGGTTTTTTTACCCTTAATGAAGTTTTTCACCACATTAAAATGGTTGATTTTTGTCTTAAATAATTTTCCTTTTTGTTTCACAATGAAAGGATTGTTGCAGAAAATGGATGCCTGAGTAACATGGGTAAAGGCACGTCTAATTTCAGGGATACGAAGTGCAGCCAAATGCGAAATGAGTAAACTACCGGTCGATGTGCCCAACAATAGAGAATATTCTTGTTTACTTTCTTCTATAAGATACTGGGTAAGACCACCTGCAAAGGCGCCTTTACTTCCTCCTCCAGATATGACAAGAGCTTTTTTCATGGGGTTGAACTAGGATTTAATAAAAAGTTACTCGATTTTTACAATTAAACCCGAATTTAGCGCAAAAAGTTAATTAGGCAAACGTTTTTATGGATCCATTACAAACCTCAATTGAATACCTAAAAGGTATTGGTCCCAATAGGGCCAATCTTCTTCGTGAGGAATTGGGCATTCGAACCTATCAAGATTTGCTTCACTTTTTCCCAAATCGCTATATCGATCGCTCAGCTTTTCACAGCATAAACAGCTTACCAAAAACCAATGCAGAAGTTCAAATCAAAGGACAAATTCTGAATTTAAAAATTGTTCCTCAAAAGCGTGGAAAGCGTTTGGTAGCTACCTTCTCTGACGGCCAAAGCTCAATGGAAATGGTTTGGTTTCGCGGACACAAATGGATGCAAGAACAACTCAAGTTAAACACAGCTTATGTTGCTTTTGGACGACTTTCTTGGTACGGAAGTAAGGCAAGCATGCCCCATCCAGAACTAACCCTTGAAACGGACTATGAAGCCACCAAGATTGGTGCACTTCATCCGGTCTATCCTTCTACTGAAAAACTGGTTAACAAAGGAGTCAGTCAACGCATCATGAAGCAAATGATGACCAACCTCTTTGGCCTAATAAGCAATCAATTTCAAGAAAATTTACCTGATTATATGCTGAAGGAATTGCAATTGATTTCACGAAAAGACGCCATCATTAATGCACACTTCCCCAAAGATTTACAGGCTTTAAATCAAGCACAACGACGCCTCAAATTTGAGGAATTGTTCTACATTCAGCTACAGCTAATTCAAAAGAATCGCCTCCAAAAGCAAAAGATTAAAGGCTATGTTTTCCCAGTAGTTGGTGAATTATTTTCGAATTATTTCAACAATTATTTACCCTTTCAGCTCACTGGAGCTCAACAAAGGGTGGTCAAGGAAATTCGTTTTGACATGGGAACGGGAAAACAAATGAATCGTCTTCTTCAGGGGGACGTTGGTTCAGGGAAGACCATGGTTGCTTTGCTGAGCATGCTAATTGCCATAGACAACACATTCCAAGCCTGTTTGATGGCGCCTACAGAAATTTTAGCCGTACAGCATTATCAATCCATAAAAGAAGCATTAGGAGGAATTGAGGTAAAGGTGGGACTATTGACTGGCTCTGTAAAGGGTGCAGAACGCAAAACCCTCTTCGAAGAATTGGCCAATGGCAATATTCATATTCTGATCGGCACCCATGCGCTTATAGAAGACAAGGTTGTGTTTAAAAACTTGGGATTAGCCATCATAGACGAGCAACACCGCTTTGGTGTTGCCCAACGTGCAAAATTATGGCGAAAGAATGACTTGCCTCCCCATGTATTGGTCATGACAGCCACCCCAATTCCCAGAACATTGGCCATGAGTGTTTATGGAGACCTAGACATTTCTGTCATTGATGAGCTTCCCCCCGGTCGAAAAGACATTAAAACTGTGTTACGCTCCGATGCTAACCGTTTAGACGTATTCCGCTTTATGCAAGACGAGATTGCCAAAGGAAGACAGGTATATATTGTTTACCCACTGATTCAAGAATCAGAAAAAATGGACTACAAAGACCTCATGGATGGCTATGAAAGCATTGCGCGTTCTTTCCCCCTCCCCGACTATCAAATAAGCATCGTTCATGGTCAAATGAAAGCCGTGGACAAAGAATATGAGATGCAACGATTTGTAGAGGGAAAAACACAAATTATGGTCGCAACCACCGTCATTGAAGTTGGGGTTAATGTCCCCAATGCCTCCGTCATGATTATTGAAAGTGCAGAACGCTTTGGCCTTTCACAACTCCATCAGCTTCGCGGACGTGTTGGTCGAGGAGCCGATCAAAGTTATTGTATTCTAATGTCGGGGAAAAAACGTTCGCAAGAAGCACAAACACGTTTGCAAACCATGGTTCAAACCAATGATGGCTTCGAAATTGCCGAAGTAGACCTTCGCTTACGTGGTCCAGGTGATTTGATGGGAACACAACAAAGTGGTGTGCTCCAACTTAAAATTGCAGATATTTTAAAGGATCAGGATATCCTAAAAACAGCACGCTTTTTCGCACAAAAGCTTGTAGAAGCTGACCCTGAAATGAAAGAGGAAAAGCATATAAGAATTCGTCAAACCTATGCGAAAATCATGACCCACAAGAACATCTGGAATTACATCAGCTAGGACTATTATTTTGCCAATGGGTTACTTATATTTGTAGATAAATTCATTTTCCATGAAAATATCCTACAATTGGATGCAACAGTTCATTAAAGCTGAACTACCCTTAACAGAACAACTTGATTTATTAACTGACCTTGGTCTAGAAGTAGAAGGAAATACTCCTTTTGAGTCTATCCCTGGAAGCCTTAAAGGAGTCGTTGTTGGTGAAGTTCTGGACTGTGTCCAGCATCCAAATGCAGATCGCTTGCGGGTAACAAAGGTGAATATTGGTCAAGAAGAAGCCGTTCAAATTGTGTGTGGCGCACCCAATGTAGCCAAGGGGCAAAAAGTTGCTGTAGCTACCGTTGGCACTACCCTCTACGATGCCGAAGGAAAGGCATGGGAAATCAAAAAAAGTAAAATTCGCGGAGAAGCCAGTAGTGGAATGATCTGTGCTGAAGATGAGTTGGGCCTTGGGCAATCTCATGACGGCATCATGGTATTGGATGAAGCTGTTACCCCAGGAACAGCTTGTGCCGATATTTTCCCTGTAGAACAGGACCAGTGTATAGAAATTGGCTTAACTCCCAACCGTTGTGATGCCATGAGTCACATGGGTGTTGCACGTGATTTGAAAGCTGGATTAATACAACGTAACATCCCTTTTGAATGGCACTTACCCAACACCAATGCCTTTAAAGTAGACAACACCTCTTTACCCATTGATGTGATTGTTGAGGAA
This sequence comes from Flavobacteriaceae bacterium, assembly GCA_022425945.1. Lineage (GTDB taxonomy): Bacteria > Bacteroidota > Bacteroidia > Flavobacteriales > Flavobacteriaceae > Arcticimaribacter. The sequence goes on along the minus strand of JAKMEK010000027.1, from coordinate 3,717 downwards.
TCTAATGCCTGTCCACGCTACCTGGGGTTAACCATCTCCAAAGTAGACGTAAAAGCTTCACCCGAATGGTTGCAAAATCGGCTCAAAGCCATTGGTTTAAGCCCAAAAAATAATATTGTAGACATCACCAATTATATCTTGCATGAATTAGGGCAACCCCTACACGCCTTTGATGCTGATAAAATAAAAGGAAAGGTTGTCGTTAAAAAATTAGCAGACAAGACTCCTTTCACCACCCTTGATGGTGTTGAACGAAAATTGGATGCCGAAGATCTAATGATATGCGATGGAGATACACCTATGTGTATTGCAGGAGTTTTCGGGGGACAGAATTCAAGCGTAACTGAAAACACAACCAAAATTTTCTTGGAGAGTGCTTACTTTAATCCGATCAGCATTCGCAAGACAGCAAAACGACATGGGTTAAATACAGATGCATCCTTCCGCTATGAACGTGGGATTGATCCAGAAATTGGTGAATTTGCGCTCAAACGCGCTGCCCTGTTGATTCAAGAGTTGGCTGGTGGAGAAATAACAAGTGAAATTGTCGAAGTTGCTCAACCTTTGCCCGAAAAGGCATCGCTATTCATCCTTTTTGAACGCATAACCAAGGTCTTGGGGCAAGAAATTCCAAAGGACGAACTCATAAAAATACTCAACGCCTTAGAGATTGAAATAACCAACGTCAATGAAGACGGATTCTCCATGAACATTCCACGCTACAGAGCTGATGTTACACGTGAAGCAGACGTGATTGAAGAAATCTTACGTGTCTATGGATTCAACAACATTGAAAGCGTTAATGTGATGAAGACATTTTACCCTGAATTCAACCTAAAAACGCCCCATGCACTGACACAAAACATTGCGCAGAAATTGGTAGGTCAGGGCTTTCAGGAAGTCATGAACAACTCCATTACTTCTCCTGCCTACGCGCAGTTTTCAGCTCAATTGGACGCAATTGCTAAAGTGAATTTATTGAATCCACTTGGTCAAGAGTTATCGCAAATGCGTTCTTCTTTGCTTTTTTCACTCCTAGAAGTTGTCTCCTTCAATCAAAACAGACAACGTTCCGATTTGAAAATATATGAATTTGGAAAGGTGTATCGTACAACAGAAGATGGACACCAAGAAGATCGGAAGTTAGCCCTTGCGCTGTGTGGAAATGCAACTAAAGAAGCATGGAATAGTACAGATGACAAGGCCGACTTTTACCACTTAAAAGGTAGCTTAATGTCGCTCTTTGAAAGTTTAGGGATAAACAATATTAGCGAACAAGCCAGTGAACTAGATCTTTTTTCGGCAGGAATTGAACTAAAGTCCCGTAAAAAATCAATTGCACAGTTCGGAATAGTTGATGCAACGATACTGAATAAGTTTTCAATTGATCAGGAAGTTGTTTATGCAGAAATTGATTTCACTACCCTATATGAATTGGCATTTTCCAAAGACATCGAAGTGCAAGCCATCCCCAAGTTCCCTTCTTCACGACGTGACTTCGCCTTGCTAATCGATGAGGGGGTCGCTTTTAAAGAATTAAAAAATGCTGCAAGCAAAATCGACCGTAAAATACTGACATCCATCAATTTGTTTGACGTTTATCAAGGAAAAAATCTACCCAAAGGGAAAAAATCCTACGGATTGAGTTTTCATTTTTCTGATCCGAATAAAACCCTTACAGACAAACACATTGACAAGGTTATGCAGAAATTGAAAATGACCTTTGAGAAGGAATTTAATGCTGTTTTGCGCTAGGAGATGAATTGAAAAGCCTTAGAAGGATTTGAGGATAGCATTATAATCCTTAAATTTATGACATAAATGCAATTGATGATGAAGATGAAACTATTTAGGCCAACCAATATTGCGGAAAAACTAATGGATGCAAGAGCTGCCAATGCAAGCCTCATGCAAGAAATAAACAGTTGTATTTCTAGACCCTCATCCGTAAATGATTTTGATCTTGAATTATTAGCCACTGCTTCTATTTTCCACCTGGACACCATAAAGGAAACTTGCATTGATTACCGCTTGCGCTTTTTGGACCTTAAATACTTTAAAAACGACCTACCACAAGAAGCTTTTGACAAAATTGCAGCCCTCGAAACAACCCATTCCACACAACTTTCTGGATTTAAGGTAATGGCTCCTTCAAAATTGTTTCGTCTCAAAAACACAGATGATCCACTCCTATTTGTTCCCATCGGAAATGACTATTTCTATCTCATCCACCAATGGGGAGATGACTTGAGTCCGTTTCGTAAAGCCCTCATGTGGCCATTTAAAAACATTTGGAATTTACTGATAACTCTCTTGGGAGTTAGTTGGATTGCAACATCCCTGACCCCAATGGCTATTTTTAGTCAAACAACATCTTGGTCCACCTTCTGGATGGTCTATTTTTTTATATTCAAAGCAATTGCTGCAGTGGTATTATACGCAGGCTTTGCAACTGGCAAGAACTTTAATCCTGCCATATGGAATAGTAAATACAACAAAGCTTAACTATGTCTTCCCCAACCTATCTTCATCTTTTTTCAGGCTCTTCAATTGAAGTCCTTGCTTTATCTAATGCACTTGCAGAAAAAAACATCACTCCGGTGGTTAAAGATGAGTCAGAATCGGCTCGCCTCGCAGGTTTTGGCCAAACTGCCCCTATGCTACAGCGTGTTTTCGTCCATGAAGACGAATACGATAATGCCAAAGCCATTTTAAAAGACCTCTCTGCTTAGAAATTTTATCGACTTGAAGCTTGTTCCTTTAGAAGATGCTTTATAATAAAATCATCCTTGCTTTCAGGAAGTTTTCTTATTTTTAGAGGAAACAACTGAATTAAACTCAACTATGCAATTTATTATTTTCATTGCCTTTACCCTATTGGTAGGAATCGTGGCATATCTCGCCACAAGAAAAACAGATGAGAACACAGAAGATGGCTATTTTTTAGGAGGAAGAAGTCTTACTGCTCCCGTTATTGCCGCCTCTTTGTTATTGACAAATCTATCAACAGAACAATTAGTAGGCCTAAATGGCTCTGCCTTTAACGAAGGGATTCTTGTAATGGCCTGGGAAACCCTGGCTGCCATTGCCATGGTAGTTACTGCAACCATCTTATTACCCCGCTACCTAAAAGGGGGGCTAACCACCATTCCACAATTTTTAGAGCGTCGTTATGATACCGCCACTAAATCGATTACCTCCGGACTCTTCTTAAGTGGTTATGTGGTGGTTTTACTTCCCATTGTACTCTATTCTGGTGCAGTCGCTCTTATTGGGATGTTTGACCTCACCAACGTTTTTGGGATGGATCAAAGCACCACTTTATCGGTGACTGTATGGTCGATTGGTTTAATCGGGTCTGTTTATGCCATTTTCGGAGGACTAAAAGCCGTTGCCGTTTCAGATACCGTTAATGCAATTGGATTATTAATTGGGGGCTTGATGATTCCCGTCTTTGGGTTAACCTATGTTGGAGACGGAAGTCTTTGGGCTGGAATAGAAACCATTTATAATCACGATCCATCTAAGTTTAAAGCCATGGGGAGCAACGAATCTGCCATCCCTTTTAGCACCCTTTTCACCGGGATGATGCTGGTGCAACTTTTTTATTGGGGAACTAATCAAGCGATCATTCAACGAGCGCTGGCGGCTAAAAACTTAGTCGAAGGACAAAAAGGCTTGATCTTAGCTGCCTTTGTTAAAATTCTAGGGCCACTC
>JAKMEK010000097.1 GCA_022425945.1 Flavobacteriaceae bacterium | reverse complement strand
GCGAAAAAGCAAACCCAATCAAAATGTTTTTAAAAAGTGTTTTTTTCAACAGGTTAAATTTTTAATAAAAGGTACAAAAAAAACCAGTAATTATTTTCAACAAATTCGTCTCTAAGCTAATCCTCATTTTGTTCACATGATAATTTGATTCTTCGGGACCGTCAGTTGTTCAATGTTTTTTTATGATCGTTCCTCGTTTATATGTTTTTGAAGACTCCCTTAGCTTTAAGAGTTTACCTTAAGTTAAAGATTTAACTAGGGTAATTCCAATTCACTTTTTTGCGATCAATCCGCCAAGAAGGGCGTCGTGTTTTCAAATCAATGTTTATGTTTACTCCTTTTTGGGAAGCAAACGGAATTTTCAATACCCACGTAGGGTGCGAAATTAGGGACAACAACATAACCGTTTTGCGGTTAGAATGCAAGGGCTTCAACTTGGGCCTTTCCCGTTTCTAAGACTACTTCAGCATAGTTTAGTTCGACTGCCCATTGCTCTAATTCTGCAAGTACTTGTTGCGCAAAACCGCGCTTGCGTGCGCTTACCGAAGTAAACATCCGTTTGACCTCTACCCGAGTTTCAGAGCGTTTTTTGAATGCCCCGCAAGCTAATGCATGGCCATTTTCATAGGCAACGACCACATTGTTTAAATGATCAATCCCATTGTATTGATGATAAAAAGCATGGTCTTCTCCGTCTCGAATGGCCAGTTCGGCGTCGAGTTCGGCGACCAGAGTCTGAAAATCTAGATTGAAATTATCACAGCGTTTGAGTTTCATTTTACTTTGATTGAGAAAAAAGCCAAGGGAGAAATGTTGGATCTGCGAAGACATTTTCCCAACTATTGTGGTTTACGCCAGGGTAAAGATTTAACTGTACATTGGTTTTCTTTTTCTTGAGGGCGTCTGCCATTAGTTTAGAAAGCTGAACAGGAACAACCTCATCTGCTTCTCCGTGATCAATCCGCCAAGAAGGGCGACGTATTTTTCGCGCAATCTTTGTGTTAGCTCCTCCGCAGATTGCAAAAGCAGCTGCAAATTTTCGTGGATTACGGTAAACCATTTCAAAGGTACCCATAGCTCCCATGGACAGCCCACCAATGTAAATACGCTTTTTATCCACACCATAGTTCTGCGAGAGGTATTCTAACATTCCTTCCACCCTCTCAAGAATGAGGTTGTTTTTTGGTTTTTTAGGAAAGCTAAATTTTAACAGATCATCTCTGTCGGTGACAGTTGCCCAATAGTCATTTTTAGGGCATTGGGGAAAGGCAATAATGGCAGGAAATCGTTGCCTAAAGTCTTCTGCTAAAAACAATTCACTTCCATGGGTTAGTTGTAATTCATTATCAGCACCGCGCTCCCCGGCTCCATGCAGAAAAAGGAGTAGAGGGTATTTCTTTTGCATGTCATAACCCTCAGGCAGCAAAATACGGTAGGGCAAACGCTGGCCGTCTTGTTCGTGGGTCGCATATTTATAGGCATTGCTTTGACTGTAAAGACTTGAAGCGATCATAATCAAGAATGAAAAAGAGCAAAGGCGTTTCATTGTAGAAGTGTGTTCATCAAAGTTTTTCGGTTAGAATGGCTAGTATGGTCTTAATGCCGTCGCGGTAATTACCGAGACGTAAATTTTCATTTGGGCTATGCTGATTATTGTCTCTATTTACCGTTGGAACCGCAACCGCAGGTAAATTTAAGGTATTGACAAAGGGAGAAATGGGGATGGAACCTCCACTCATTCGCACCCGAATGGGTTCTTCGTCAAACGCACGAACCAATGCTCGTCTAAGCCAGTTTCCTATCTCAGAATCCAAATTTGTTCGAAACGATTGATAGGAGATTTTAGTCGTATAGCTTGCGATTTTGGGATGTGTTAAGCGCTCTTGTTTTGTTGGTTCACGCTCTAAAACGAGATAGCCTAGACCTTCAATATGTTCTTTGATTAGGCGAAGAAGTCGCTTTGGATCGGATTCTTTGACCAAGCGGACATCGATTTCTGCACGCGCCCAAGCAGGGATAATTGTACGTACTTTGTCGTTGATCCAACCCGATTGCATGCCGCGAATATTCAAGGAGGGATACTGAATGGATTCTTGGTAATTGGGAGCAACCCGTTCGAAATCACCAAGCTGCAGTAGTTGTTTCAATTGTTCTTCGTTGTGGGGTGTATTGGCCAACACACGTTTTGTTTTTTCATCAAGAACGATTCCGTCATAGAATCCCTCGACAAGCACTTTTCCTTGATCGTCTTTCAATGATGCCAAAATTTTACTTAGCTTAAAAGCAGGATTCGGCACATAGTTACCAAAATGACCAGAATGCTGGGGAACAATGGGACCATAAGTGGTCAACTGAATTGTTGAAATTCCCCTTGCACCAAACGAAAGGGTGGGTTTGTTTAACCGATGCATTGGCCCATCAAAGATGACCAATAAATCTGCGGCGAGCAGTCCGCGGTTTTCTTCAACAGCTTTTGGTAAGTTCGGAGAGCCCAATTCTTCTTCATAATCCAAGATTATCTTTAGGTTGTAATTCGGGCTTTTACCTATTTTTTCAAGGGCATCCATTGCGGCAAGAAACATCACGACTGGTCCTTTCGCATCGCTTGTAGAGCGAGCGAAAATACGCCAATTGTCTTCATAGTCGGTTAAACGAGACCATTCGATTTCTTCCCATACGCCCTCATTATTTTGTTGTTTCACAACCGGTTTATAAGGGTTTTCTTGTGCCCATCGACTGGGATCAACAGGCTGACCATCCATTTGCAAATAAACCAAAACCGTTTTCTTTGCCTTTGGA
>JAKMEK010000094.1 GCA_022425945.1 Flavobacteriaceae bacterium | reverse complement strand
GTCCTGTCATTGATCCTTCATCCCAAACAGAAGATCTTGGAAATGATGCCATTAAAGCCAGTAATTACGGTATTGCAAACTTGAAAAAAATAGTGCCCAACCTTATTGATTGGACGTATGAGGAAGGGAAAAATTATGATGATTTAGGTGCTCTTTATCAACAACTATTCAATCAGTTCAATCGTTACATGGGACATGTAACTGCAAATATTGGTGGAGTATATGAAATGAACAAAACCTACGAACAAAAAGGGGCCGTGTTCAGCCATGTAAACAAAAATCATCAGGCCCGTTGTATGGCCTTTTTGCATGACCAACTCTTTAACACGCCTTACTGGATGCTTGACCAAGGAATCATCAATAAAATTAGCATTGCCGGAACCGTTGAAAAAGTGAGAAGTTTACAAGTAAGAACACTCAATTCCTTACTGAGCTTTGACCGTTTGGCACGAGTGATTGAAAATGAAGCCCTGAACGGAAACAAGTCCTACTCTTTAATTCAATTAATGGATGACCTGACCAAAGGAATTTGGCAAGACGTTAAAGCAGGGAACTCCCTAGATGTTTATCGAAGAAATCTTCAACGTGCACATGTAGACCGTTTAATCTACCTAATGGAAGAAGACCAAAAATTAAGTGCTGGTCAGCGTCGCTATGGTGGTATCACCGCAGTAAATGTAAACCAATCTGACATACGTGGAGCTGCAAGACAGCAGCTTGATCTCCTAGGAAAATTGGTGAAAGCAAAATACAAAACTGCCAAAGGTATGGATAGGGTTCATCTAAAAGAAATGATGTATCGTATCCAAAAGCAACAAGGGGATATTGACTAAGCTTTATGATCGTACAAACGAAAAAACCCTCCCATCTGTGGAGGGTTTTTTGTTTACATGCCTATCCGCTTTCGATTACTTAAACTTTAAGTAATTGTTATATTTGAAACAAATTATACTACCTTTAGTTTCATATATAACATTTTAACTCATGAATTTAGCTCGCTATACGGACGGTTTTTTTCAGGTTGGTCCTACCCACGGTTTTCTCCCTTGCAAAGATCCATTGGCAATATTACCGCCGCGGTATAACCACCTCCAAACGATTTTACATGAGTTAGCGCGTATTAGGGATGATGGTGAAGAAGGCATTTTGGGTAAGGAAGGTGAAATTGAAAAAAGAATAGCTCAACTCCCCAATTACGGCAAAGAGGTTGAAAAGGAAAGTGATCCATTTGTACTACAAGCTCTTTTTCGTGCCTATGCATTTATCGCATCTGCTTACACCCTAGCCCCTGCACATTTTGAACAACTGTCCACAGGAAAATATGGAAAAGCAAACCAATACCTCCCTCAACAAATTGCCGTACCATTATGCAGCGTTGCAAAAAAACTAGACGTTTATCCCTGGCTCGACTACCACTACGCTTATTCTCTTGGAAACTATATAAAACGCGATCCAGCGAAAGGCTTTGTTTGGGAGAATCTAGACATGGCCGTTAAGTTTTCTGGCATGCCCGACGAAAGGGGCTTTATTATGCTTCATGTAGACATCAATCAATACTCTCCAGGTCTTATCCAAGGGGTGTTGGGAACACTTGAAAGTGAAAACACAGTTGACACCAACCGATCGCTCGATCAATGTTATCAGGCCATGATAAACATCAATGGGCGGAGAAAAATCATGTGGGAAGCCTCTCGATGGAAACACTACAATGACTTCAGAGTTTTCATTATGGGCATTAAGGGAAATGAGGAAATTTTCAATGAAGGAGTCTATTACCAAGGGGTGGATGAAAACCCACGTCAATACAGAGGGCAAACAGGTGCACAAGACAACATTATCCCTACCATGGATATCTTCTCGGGGGTTATCAATCATTACCCATCCAATGAACTAACCCGGTATTTACTCGACTTAAGAGCTTATCGCCCGGTATGTATTCAACGCTTTTTTGAAGATCTAAAGGAGGACATGACACAACTTCATCCGCAAGGTTTGACGGGCTGGTTAAACGAATACAAAAATGAAGATGGCTTAATCCTTCTGTTGGGCATATTGGAAGAGATTTATTTCTTTCGCAATGGACACTGGCAGTTTGTTCAAAAATACATCATGCAAAATACGACCTATGCAAAAGCTACCGGAGGCACACCCATTATTTCTTGGATTCCCAACCAAATAATGTCCGTTCTGAATGCGATGCAAGCTTGTATTGAAATGATTTCTCCACAAAATAAAAGTCCCTTATTTACACGCATAAGAGAAGGCTTTCCACAGAAGAAAAGTTTGTTGGAAAAACAATTGGCTCTATTACATCAAAAGGATTATGATGCAACAAAAGTGTATGCTCTAAATAAAACCCATAAACTCAATGATTGAACTAGTACTGGTGCTTCCCTTTTTCCCAGCCTTTATGCCCCAATAGCGTGGAGGCAGATACGGCAGCAGGATCTTCCAGTGCTGTACCCATACTATCATTCCAGCGATTCAGGTAACCAAATAGAGCCACTACCCCCATGACCTCAACAATCTCCCCTTCATCCCAATATTTGCGGATATTTTTCGCAATTTCTTGGGTTACTGCATTGGGTACTTGCGAGGCAGTAATAGCTAAATCAAAGACTGCTCTGTCAGCATCAGAAAAAGCCGGATGTGTTTTGTATTCCCATAAGTGAAGCATGCGTTCCTCCGATGATCCATAACGTTCGGCGGCACGAATGGTGTGTGCCTCACAGTAGCGACAACCTGTGACACTACTTGACAGATAAGCTAGTTCCCGTTTGAGTGAGCTACTCAATCTACCCTTGTTTTCCATGACCGCTTGATTCATCTCCAAGAAAGCAGCTGCAATTCGTGGTCGATGCATCATGGTAAACAAACTGTTGGGAGTAAAGCCCAAGGTTTCTTCATAGAAGGAAGCCATTTCTTCGGCTTCTTTGGTTGCCGATCGGTCTAAGGGGGATACAAGTGGTTGTTTCATCTGACAATTTTTCTTCAATATCTTGAATTTATCGCTGCCCAACAAACTTTAACAATCGAGATTAGTCGATCGAAAAACTGAAATGCGTGCTCGAGCGATAGCTTAGCTGTGGCCCAAAAACCACCGAGGGAAAATGTGGATGATTTGGGCTATCGGGATAATGTTGGGTTTCTAAACACAGCGCTGTCTGAGGACTAAAAGGAGCCACTAAATGATTGGCTGTGTATAACTGCATCCCCGGCAAAGTGGTCAACACTTCCATGGTTCGCCCTGAAGAGGGGTGATGAACAGCGGCAACTTTCCTCATCTCTTGTGAAAAATGATTTAATGTATAGCAATGGTCAAAGCCAGCCCCTAATCTAAGTTGAAATTCATCTTTGTCGATTACTTCTCCGATAGGTGTTTCTTTACGAAAATCGAAAGGAGTGTTTTGTACAGCTTTGAGTTTTCCTGTAGGAATCATTTCATCGTCTACAGGAAGAAAATAATCTGCATCGATTAGTAATCGATGATCGTGTATTTGCTGACTATGGTTTCCTGACAAATTAAAATAACTGTGCTGGGTTAGGTTGATAATGGTCGGGCGATCACTACTTGCTTCAAAATCAATTTCTAAATTGTTTTGGTGGGTAAGCGTGTACCTTACTTTAAAGTCTACATTGCCTGGATAGCCCTCTTCCCCATCTGGGCTAAAATAAGAAAGCAGTAATGAAGGACCTTTTGATGATGTTTTGGGTTCTAGCTGCCAAATTACCTTGTCTAGTCCCACTATTCCTCCATGAAGATGATTCGTTCCATTATTTACAGCTAGAGCGTATTCCTTCCCTTTCAAGCTAAATTTACCCTTGGCAATTCGGTTGGCAAATCGACCTACAATTGCCCCAAAATACGGACTTTGGTATTGATAGGCTGCAAGGTCAGAAAATCCCAAAACAATGTTCTCTAGTTTCCCTACTCGATTGGGCACAAGCAGCTTGGAAATTATGCCACCATAAGAAAGAATTTCCAACTGCATTCCGCTTGCATTGGTCAAAGTATAGGCCTCAACCTGCTGCCCATTGTCTAGGCTTCCATAATGAACTTTCGTTGTGCTTGTTTCCATAAAAGCAGTTGAAGATAAATGTAGTAGAATTTAACTTGTAGGCATAAAAAAAGCGATGAAAAATTCATCGCTTTAAAGTCAATTTTACAGTTATCAAGCTTGTGCCTTGAAGGCTTTTAGCTTTTCGATTAATTGCGGAACAACCTCAAAGGCATCGCCCACAATTCCGTAATCGGCTGCTTTAAAAAACGGAGCTTCTGGGTCACTGTTGATGACAACTTTTACCTTAGAGGAATTAATTCCTGCTAAATGTTGAATGGCTCCAGACACACCGATGGCGATGTATAGGTTGGAGGCAACGGGTTTCCCGGTCTGTCCCACATGTTCACTATGTGGTCGCCAACCCATATCAGAAACAGGTTTAGAGCAGGCCGTTGCTGCACCTAAAACCTCCGCTAAGTCTTCGATCATATGCCAATTTTCTGGGCCTTTGAGGCCACGTCCCCCAGAGACAACTACTTCAGCATCTGCAATGGTTACCTTATCGGTTGCTTTATCAACAGATGCAACATTTACACTGGAAGAAGCTAAACTTACCGTGAACTCTTCTACAGTACAAGCTACCTTGTTCTCAACACTCCCAAAAGCATTGTTTGAAACGCCTATGATTTTGTTTTCCGAAGTTATTTCGGCATGTGTAAAAGCCTTGTTGGTAAACACTGAACGTTTTACTGTGAATGGTGCTAAACTAGAAGGAGCACTTACCACATTGGTTGCATAGCCAGCATTTAAACCCACCGCCACAAGTGGTGATAAGTAACGACTATCTGCGCTTGAACTTACAACCACAACACTAGCGCCAAGTTGTTCGGCGGCTTGTTGAATTCCACTGGCATATATTTTAGCATCGAAATTTCCTTCATGGGAAATATTCATCACCTTGTTTATTCCATAGCTCCCCAAAACATCCGCATCGGACGCATTAAAGGCAACGGCTGTAACTTCACAGCCCATTTGATCTGCAACAGCTTTTCCATAAGATGCTACTTCAAAAGCTACTTTTTTCACTTTTCCTCCTTCAGTTTCGGCATAGATTAATACTGACATCTTCTCCTTTTATTAAGTTATATTACGTTTGCTTCGTTGTGCAATAAGTTGATTAATTCATCAACATTAGCTGCATCGACCAATTTTACTTCTCCCTTTGGTGCAGGCTTCTCATAATTGACCGTGGTCGCTTTGGTTGTCGCTCCCGATGGCTCAATTACATTCAATTGCTTTTTGCGGGCCATCATAATTCCACGCATGTTTGGTATTTTAAGATCACTCTCCTCAACCAATCCTTTCTGACCTCCAATTACCAAAGGAAGACTGGTGGTTAGGGTTTCTTTTCCGCCGTCAATTTCACGAACAGCCGTGGCTTTATCTCCGCTAATTTCAAGACTTACGCAGTTATTTACATAACTCGCGTCTATCATTGCTGCGATCATTCCAGGGACCATTCCTCCATTGTAATCAATCGATTCGCGACCAGCTATAACTAAGTCGTATTCTCTTGTTTTAATGACTGCTACAATTTCTTGAGCAACTTGACTAGCCTCTAAGGCTTCTGTATTCACACGGATTGCTGTATCTGCTCCAATAGCAAGGGCCTTGCGCAAGGTAGATTCTGTTTCTGCTCCTCCCACATTAATAACGTCAACTTCTGCTCCTTCTTTTTCCTTGAACCACATGGCGCGGGTTAGCCCAAATTCATCATTTGGATTAATGATGTATTGTACTCCATTGGTGTCAAACTTTGTGTCGCTTTCTACAAAATTGATTTTCGATGTGGTATCAGGCACATGGCTAATGCATACTAAAATTTTCATATCCTATTCGTTTCAATTAATACGGTTAGATTGATAAATCAAATGTAAACTATTATTCTTGCATAATAAAATTATGCTGTTTATTTTTTTTGAATTAAATTAAATTCAACAAATTGTTTCAAATACAACACTACCCTTTTTTAGGTGTAAGGCTTTCTATCAAAACGGCACAAACAATCAATGCACCCCCGATATAGGTTCCCCAATGAGGTATTTCATTCAAGAAAATATATGCAATAAGTATACCATAAAGCGGTTGAATACTCGCAACAATACTGGCTGAAGTAACCGAAAAACGCGTAAGGCTATACAAAAATAAGCTATGCCCGATAACCGTAGTGAAGAGGGCTAAAAACACCAATGCGAGCCAAAAAGGTTCGCTAATGCTTAAGGTGTTTTCTTCCAGGAAGGGGGAGAAACAAAGGGCAATGATTACCACTTGTGCCAACATTTGTTGACTCCCATTTCCGGATGCACTCGCCTTTTTCAACAAGAGATTACGCACAGCATAACAAAGAGCAGAAAAAACACCTAAAGCAATGGCTGGCCCATGTGCTTTAGCAAGGGCAACCGAAGGCACCAAGAAGTATATTCCCAAAAGGGTGAGGCCTCCCAAAAAAATATGCTTTTTATTGAATTTCGTTTTGAAAAAAAAAGGCTCTAAAAAGGCCGTAATAACAGGGAAGGTAAACAAGGAAAGCATTCCTACCGCCACATTTGACCATTGTAATGCATAAAAGTACGTTACCCAATGGGTTCCCATCAATATCCCTGCAAAAAGGATAGCCCTATTCCATTGAAAAGAAACTTTTATGCTTTGCTTAGTCAGCAATAAATATAGAAGCAGCAATGGAATCGCTAACACACTCCGCCAAAAAATGGACAACTCTGGAGGCAATTCAATCCATCTTCCTAATGGACCCGATGTAGCAATGAACAACAAGCCAAGGTTTAACCAAAAATAGTCAGCAGGAGTATTCTTCACCTAATGCGTTTTAAAAAGTATTGGGTTGGGGGTTTTTGGGATCAACTGTGTAGTTGTAAAATCCACTTTTTGTTTTCACCCCAAATTTCCCAGCAGCAACCATATTTTTTAACAATGGGCAGGGTGCGTATTTATCCTTTCCAAATCCTTGATGAAGCACCTCTAGTATAGAAAGGCAAACGTCCAATCCAATAAAATCAGCAAGACGCAAAGGCCCCATAGGATGGCCCATTCCCAACTTCATCATTTCATCAATGGTCACCACATCAGCTACTCCTTGAAAAAGAGCCTCCATAGCTTCGTTTATCATGGGCAATAAAATTCTATTCGCTACAAAGCCCGGATAATCTGCTGCAACAAGCGGTACTTTTTCAATTTTTTTTGTCAAGGCCTCAATGCTAGACACAGTGCTTGAACTCGTACTATGCCCTTTGATGATTTCAACCAAACGCATCACCGGGACCGGATTCATAAAATGCATCCCTATTACCTTCTCGGGTCTTTTGGTGTAAGCGGCCAAGGTGGTAATTGATAAGGAAGACGTATTTGACGCAAGTATGCATTCTTCTGGTGCCCAACGGTCTATTTGTTCAAATATTTTTCTTTTTACCGCACTATTCTCAGAGACGGCTTCAACGATTAAGTCTGCCGCAGCAACAGCGTTTTTGAGTTCTGTTGAAAGAGAAATCCTATTCAAAGTCTCTACTTTATCTGCCGCACTCAACAACTCCTTTTTCACTTGTCGATCAAGGTTAATTACTATTTTTGTTCGAGCAATTGCGAGAGCTTCTTCCGCCAAATCGACCAAGGAAACCATAAATCCGTGTTGTGCAAAACAGTGAGCTATTCCGCTGCCCATCGTACCACTTCCAATTACTGTAATGTTTTTCATCTGCGCTGTGTTACACCAAAGATAGTCGTAATTTGATCAAAAAAAAGGCAAGGAGTCTACATGATGTAGGAAAATTGCCCTAACTTTAAAATGATTATGGAGAACAAAAGCCTTTCTATGTCCTTTTTGGCGCAAACCACTGATGCAAATTACCATGGCAATGTGCATGGTGGAAAAGTGATGAAATGGATTGATGAAGTGGCCTATGCACTTGCCGTTCGGCATGCCCGAAAAAACTGTGTGACTAAGTTTGTTGATGATATTGAATTCTTGGAAACAATTCACATTGGTGACCTAGTTTACTTAACCGCCACCCTTTTGAAAATTGGCACAACCTCCATGCGAATTAAAGTAGAAGTCTCTAGCGAAAACCTTATTGAACAGGTTACCAAAAGCAATTGTGCATGTGAAATTGTTTTTGTCGCAATTGATGATCACGGAAAGAAAACAACCATTTAACACTATTTATTATGATTTGGCTCTATCGTCTTTTAATTATCCTCGTTTCTGGAACAGTCTTTAATGTTTGGTTATTGCGCCTAGGAAATGCTACCCCCTATAGAGGAGGCACAGCAAACACCTTACAGGAAGAATTTCTAGTTTATGGATTAAACGAAACTCTTTTTTACCTAATTGGAGGATTGAAACTCTTGGCCGCTGTTGGACTGATTGTTGGATTAAAGGTTTCCAAAACAGTTAAACCTTCGGCGCAAATTATCACTGTTTTGATGCTTGGTGCTATTGCCATGCATTTAAAAATTGGAGACCCTATTATTCGCAGTTTACCTGCCATAGTTATGCTGACCATGTGTGTGATTATTTTGCGTTTAAACAAACAGTTTCAACAAGCATAATTTATTTCGCGCTAAATTCAGAACCAATTCAATAGAGTTATATCTTTGTGATATGAATACTACTTTTTCTCAATTTATTGAAAATTTCCCATTAAATACCATAAGCGAGGAGCGTAAAAAAGAATTACAAATTTTCGTCGATTACCTCGAGAAAAAGAAAACAAAAAATCAAGCGCTTCATCTGAATTTTATCTGTACCCATAACTCAAGGAGAAGTCAGTTTTCTCAATTGTGGGCAAAAACAATGGCGCATTTCCACGGACATGAATGTACCACTTATTCTGGAGGAGTAGAAATCACAGCGTGTAACGAAAGGGTAATACAAACCCTCATTGGCCAAGGATTTTCTATTGAACAGAAAGGTGATGATCAAAATCCGCATTATCAGGTACAGATCGCTGATGTAACTCTTGGGACCTTCTTTTCAAAATTATATGATGACCCTACTAGCCCTAACACTGGTTTTGCCGCCATTATGACCTGTGCTCATGCCGATGAAAACTGCCCTTTCATTCCTGGAGCAGAAGAACGCATACCAGTGCGTTATAAAGACCCAAAGGCCTTTGACGATACCCCCGAAGAGGCACAAGCTTACTTGGCTAAATCAATTGAAATTGCCTCAGAAATGCATTATGTGTTTTCGTGCTTTTAATCATCTCTTTACAACATGAGACAAATCATTCTTTTACTTGGTCTAGGGTTTTTACTCATCAGTTGTGCTGAAGAGGAAAGATGCGGTGACATCATTGACAAAATCGCTCAAGATGGACGCTATTTCTTTATTTTCGATCCAAATTCGAATTTATTTTTACCCGCAAATGGAAACGATGTCGATGCAGGAGTGCCCGATAATCGATTGAGTGGCGAGGTGTCTCAGGCCATTTACAGTCAGTTTTCTATTGGGGAGGAATATTGTCAATAAATCTAAAGCTTATTTAACCTATAAATTTTCTAGCATCCATTCATAGGTGTCGGAGAGAAAATCAATATAGTTTTCATTGAACCCTTCTTCCGTTCTAAATGCGCTAATATAGCGTTCGTTAACGGGTACTGGGATCACAATTTTTTTAGATTGGGTTGGGTGGACAATACTTACCTGAATAAAAAAAGAAGTAATCAAATAAGGATTTTGCTGAATCCTCATTAACGCATAGCGTAAGACCTCGATGGGCCATTTTTGAGCCTCAAAACTCATGCGCATTTGATCTAGTTCCTGGTTAGTTGGCGCAAACGCCAGTTCAGATTCTATGGTGATTTCATAGGGGCTTAAAAAGTTTATTTGTGCTGACAAATTGAAGGCAAATAAAAACAAAACAAAAATCAGGGCCTTTTTCATGAAACTATCGTTTAAGACTTCCCCTAAGTTAACTGTTTTCTGTAAAGGCCAAAAAAGCATGGGCCATTTCATCGGTACTCATTTCCAAATGATAATCACTTTGTGGATGTGTTAAATAGGAAATAAGACGACTAATAAGCGCTTCTGAGAGCGAATCTACCTCAATGACGATGTGGATTTCCTCCTTTACTTCTTGGCTAAAAACGGCCCATATATCTACCCTAGAAGAAAAACCATGTTGCCGCTCATAAGCCTGTAGCATGTCCATTTGCTTGTTGGCCGCCCACTGAATAACCTGCCCAATGGTTGAAAGTTGCTGCCCTTTCAAATCAATACGTCAAATAGATCCATCCATCCTTGATGGGTGTCCCATTGCCTAGGTCAATACGATAGTAGTATGAACCTGCAGGGAGAAGTCCTCCTGTTTTCTCATAAACACCGCCCCAATCGTTTCGATAATCTTGCATTTGAAATACAAGTTGCCCATTTCGATTGTACACTTTCACCAAAGTATTCGGATAGTTGTCTAAATTGATGATTTGCCAAGTTGCCTCAGGACCAGGGACTGATGGAGTCAAAACTTGAGAGACAAATAATTCATTATCAACAAAACCATCTCCATCATCATCTGTATCTATAATATCCGCTAAACCGTCTTGATCTTGATCACTAGGTTGACTATTTGGATCTAATGGATCACTACCCCCTTCAATTTCAATGATGTCTGTATATCCGTCTCCATCGTCATCTAAATCAGTAGTATCCCCTATACCGTCTCCATCGGTGTCTATACTTTCATTTGGGTTCAACGGAAATTCATCGAGCGCATCTACGACTCCGTCATTATCATCGTCATTATCTGCATTGTCTCCTACACCATCGTTATCTGAATCGTATTGCTCCAATGGATCCAATGGGAAAGCATCAAAAGTAAGGGTAACTTGACCTGAGTCTATCAATACTAAGTCAACCACAACTTGGATGTCATTAACCCCGTCTCCATCATCATCTTCGTCCTCATTATTCCCTATGCCGTCTCCATCGGTATCAAGAGACTCTGTGTCATCTGAAGGAAATGCATCCTGTGTATCAGGGATTCCATCTCCATCATCATCATCATCTTGATTATCAGGAATTCCATCCCCATCGGTATCACTGTGTTCCGCTTCGTCGAGTGGATATTCATCCAAATTATCAGTTACACCATCACCATCGGTATCGGCATCAAGTGGATCAGTACCATCTTCAATTTCGTCCACATCTAAAATGCCATCTCCATCATCATCGGTATCAGTGTTATCTCCTATACCATCTCCGTCGGTGTCAGTGTCCTCACTTGGATCGAGGGGGAAATCATCGTCTCCATCTGGGGTACCGTCATCATCCGTATCGGTGTCGAGTGGGTCAGTACCCAGTGTATCCTCTTCTCCATCGCTTAGTCCGTCATCGTCACTGTCGGCATCTAAGGGGTCTGTGCCATCTGTTAATTCTTGGGTGTCGTCTACTCCATCATTGTCGTCGTCTGGGTCGGAATTGTCTCCTATAGCGTCTCCGTCGGTGTCAGTGTCCTCACTTGGATCGAGGGGGAAATCATCGTCTCCATCTAAGGTACCGTCATCATCCGTATCGGTATCGAGTGGGTCAGTACCTAGTGTATCCTCTTCTCCATCGTTTAGTCCATCGTCATCACTGTCGGCATCTAAGGGGTCTGTGCCATCCGTTAATTCTTGGGTGTCGTCTACTCCATCATTGTCGTCGTCTGGGTCGGAATTGTCTCCTATACCGTCTCCGTCGGTGTCATTGTCCTCACTTGGATCGAGAGGGAAATCATCGTCTCCATCTAGGGTACCGTCATCATCTGTATCGGTGTCGAGTGGGTCAGTACCCAGTGTATCCTCTTCTCCATCGCTTAGTCCATCATCGTCACTGTCGGCATCTAAGGGGTCTGTGCCATCTTCAATTTCGTCCACATCTAATATGCCGTCTCCATCGTCATCGGTATCAGCGTTGTCACCTATACCATCGTTATCCGTATCGGTATCTTCATTCGGATCATTGGGAAAGGCATCTGCCCCATCAAGGGTGCCGTCATCATCGGTGTCGGGATCTAAGGGATCGGTGTTTTTTTCAATTTCCTCACCATCAAGCGACCCGTCATCATCGGTATCTGTGTCTAATGGGTCTGTACCATCCGTTAATTCTTGGGTGTCGTCTACTCCATCATTGTCGTCATCTGGGTCGGCATTGTCTCCTATACCGTCTCCGTCAGTATCTGTATCCTCACTTGGATCAAGTGGGAAATCATCGTCTCCATCTAAGGTGCCGTCATCATCTGTATCGGTATCGAGTGGGTCAGTACCTAAGGTATCCTCTTCTCCATCGCTTAGTCCATCGTCATCACTGTCGGCATCGAGTGGATCAGTGCCATCTGTTAATTCTTGGGTATCGTCTACTCCATCATTGTCATCGTCTGGATCAACATCATCGTTTATTCCATCCCCATCAGTATCTGGTTGGATTGTTTCATCAACATCCAAGACCCTGATCTGTATACTTTGTGTCACTACATTTGTGGCTTGATCTGCTGCACGAATAATTAATTCATAAATGTTATCGGTATCTGCATCTTGTGGAGATTCAAAATCTGGGGCCGTAATAAACTGTAATGGGTTTGTGAAGGGACTGGCAAAAGTGGTGAACGAACCTATACTAAACAAGGCTGCATCTGGCCCTCCAATGATAGAAAGTGCACAAACTTCTGACAATTCAATGGTATGTGCTGAGCGTTGATTTTCATTCAGCTGTGCTGTAGCAGCACTCACAAAGTTTGGTGCTGTTCTATCAATGGTAATGATATCGGAAATAGGATTAGAAGCTCCTGATGCAGTAGTATATATAGGAGATGGATTTCCTGTGCTAATCAATACACTTGTTGATGTATCCGAAGCGCTAATTTCAAGGTCGATGGGACCTTCGGGATGGGAAGCTTGAACAACAAAACTTGAAGTAAAATTGAACGTACTCGTCCCAACAGCTGTAAAACTCAACAATTGAGGTGGTGTGAAATTAGTAATCGTAGCAATAATGCTTGAGGCAATTAAATCTTCTGAGCCATTAACACCAATTGTAACCGTATCACCATTCACGGCAAATTGAGTCCCTGAAACATTGTCTGAATTGGCTGTGATGGTTAAGCTTGGGTTTTCTGCATCGATTTGTAGTAAACTAACTCCGTTTAGAGAGGCTGTACTGGTCGTTGTTGGAAGTGTTAGGTTAGCTGAATTTCCATAAACATCGGTGAGTACTGCTCCATTAGCGTTTAACGCAGTCGTTGTTTTATAATTCAATGGGCTGGTAAGGTCGCCATCTTGAACAGTGTACATAAATGTGAGCGCTGTTGTACCCGCTCCAGAAGCATAAATGGCCGTTCGGTCAGTATCTCCTGTTTCTAATTCTAAGGTAGGTGTTCCAGTACTGACGTATACTGCCTCATCAAAGTTTACTGTAATAGGGATGACATCACTGTTTGTCGGGTCGCTATCGTCGTCCGTATAGCGTGCAGAGGCAGCTGATGTTCTAACGCTTGTTACAACTGAGGACGTCTTATCAAAATAAACTGGTGTCCCAGTGGTTACGGCACTAACAACTACAAGGTTGTTTGCTGTATCGGTTGCTTGCCAAGAGAAAGCTACATAGCCTTCTGGATCCGATTGTTGCATGACATAGCTGTAGATGATGGTATTTGTGCCTGAAAAAGTAAATGTAGTGGTAGTTCCAGAGGCAATGCTGCTCATGGCATCTGCACTAAGGGTTTCATTTGTTGTTAGTCGCACATAAACCGTATCTCCTGGCATGGCCAAAGTTGTAGACGCGTTATCTGAGTACATGCTCACAGGGGAAATAACTGGTGCTATTCTATCTATCTCAACGCTTGAACTATTTGTGGTTGTCGTGACTGCTTGTGTGGGTGCGTTCCCCAATAAATCTGTGAAAGTGATTGTAAATGAAACCGTCCCCGATGGGTCAGAAGATAAAATTGACTGAGACTCAATGGTCCAATGACGCAATTGACCTGGAGGGTTGGATGAACTTAAGCTAACTGTATTTGCATTGGTCGTTCCAAAAAACTGTATATCAGAAGGGTTTATGATGATGTCCTCGTCTGCCTGAATTTCGATGGTAATGATATCTCCATCATTGGCTTTCTCATTGGAATATCCACCGGCAGAAAAAATATTAACAAATCCTAGATTAGGCGGAGTAAAGTCATAAATGACCGTATCGCTATCAATGTCGGTATAGTCATTGACAAGCCCAGTTGTGTTTGTTGCTGTATTCCCTGCCAAATCGGTGAAACCAGCTGTGTTGATCTGCCAACTCACAAAACCTCCACTAATGACAGTGTTGGTCGAAACCAATTGATAAACTGCCTCAACGGTACTTGTCCCATTCATACTAATGCTATCGGCATCGATTAAAGTTGTTGTAACTACTCCGTTGGTGTAATAAAACTGCACATCGTCAACTGTCACTCCTGTTACCGTTTCGCTAAGGTCAAAAGTTACAGTAACTGTATCATTCAGCACTGCAAAAGCGGGTGATGCATTGGAGGAAACAATCTGAATATTTGAAACATCTGGTCGAAAAGCATCAAGAAAAATAGTGTTGGTGGGTGTGGGTACTGCCGATTGATAGTTAATGCCATAGGTGCTGTTTGGCGCCAAAGGCAAGGTTTCATCCGTCAATACATTCCCATAAGCATCTTCAATTTGAGCACCATTGAGCTGGAAAGAATTCACATCGACATAGGTCAATGCATTGGAACAATCGCCCTCTTGAACAACATAATCGAACTCTAACACTTTTGTGAAAGGATCCAATTGGCGAATGCGAGAAAAATCAACCACTTGATTTACTGCACCTCCTAGGCAACTGTTCGTTTGTAGCTCTATGGTTGGAGTACCTCCACTAACGCTGGATACCTGTTCTGCTTCGTACTCAATTTGAATTGGAATAATGTCCCCAATTACAAATGTACCAGAAGTAATTGTTGTTGAACTTTGCTTAGAGTAGACTTTGGCAATTGGACCTCCAACTCCATCAAGCTTAATTTCTGCATTGTATTCTAAAGAAGAGGGTTCAGAGGTGCCCCATAAGGTGGGTGTTGGTGTTCCAGAAGTTGTTAAGGCTGTTCGTGCAGTATTCCCTGCGATATCCAAAAGAGTCCCGCCATAGAGATTTAAGTTGTCCGAATTTTGCATGTACACTTCTGAACTTAAGTCAACTAAATCCCCAGCTTTAACAGTGTATTCAAAGGTTAGGCTTGTTGTCCCCGAGCCAGAAACGTAACTTATGTTTGAAAACGTTGGGGGAGAAGATAAGGTCAGTATAGTAAACGTGGGACTAGCACTGCCTATGGTTAAATAAACCGCTTCATCGTATTCAAGGATTACATCAAAGACATCACCTACACCATAGGTTGTCTCGGTAGTGGTTGAAGAAGTCGCTTTTACTAGATTTGGCAATACCGTATCTACGGTAACCGATAGGGTTTCCGACCCGGCCGAATAGGCATTTCCGAATTTATCGGTCCCTGAAACCGTACAGGTAAGTGCGCCTTGAGGTCCTGTGTAAGTGGACATGTCTATGTAATATGTCCAAATTTCATCATTACTCCCCGCTACTGGAGAAAGTGTTTCATACCCCTGTCCATTAATATCAACCGTAGGGGCAGCGGTCATGGGCTCAGAGAAAGTAGCAGTATAGGTCACTACATCTGTAGCATTTAAATATGGATTTAACTGACTCAACGCATGAGAAACCGTCGGCGGAGTCGTTTCGGTAATTAATGTCAAACTAACATTAGAAGATAGGGGACGCCCTTCAGCAGTATCCGTAGCGGCAATCGTAACCACATAGGTTCCAGAAACTAAATTAGAAGGTACGTTCCAAGTATAAGTCCACAACGTAGGAGAACTTCCTTGGGTCATCGCGGCATTGGTAACGGTTGTTCCCGAAACCGTTAGCGCGGGAGAAGCGGCCATGTCCAAGCTAAAGCTTGAAGTGATGGTGATGACTTCCTCATAGTCGATGGTTAGATCCTCATCGGTGTACATGTATACATATGCACGAGAAGGGCAAGTTCCCCATTGGGGTTTGTTTGCAGTAGCCAACACACTGCTTGAGGAAAAATCAGTTGGTTCCGAAGTAATTCCACTTACGCACCATTTGGAAATATCTTGATTGAATACATTTGCACCCCTAAACATGGAATTCATGTTCGTGACAGAGGTGGTTTCCCATTGGGATATATCGTGGTTAAAAACAGCTGTGGTATTAAAAAGGAGCTGCATGTTTGTGACACTTGAAGTGTCCCAAGAACCTATTGCGCCATTAAATGCCAGTGAACTCCCAAACATACCATACATACTTGTAACAT
>JAKMEK010000082.1 GCA_022425945.1 Flavobacteriaceae bacterium | reverse complement strand
GTATTGGTATTCATCTTCAAAGCCAGCAATCATTTTAAAATCGTAATTAATAATGTTTAACAAAAATATACTTGACCCAGACATACAAGCCATCCAAAAGCTTATAATTACGAAATTAAAAGAATTAATAAATTTCAAAAATCTTGAGCCGGGTGATAAGCTGCCTTCTGAGCGCATGCTTTCAGAGAAGTTCAACGTTTCTCGGTCTAACTTAAGAGAAGCCTTACACACCCTCGAATTTTATGGGCTTGTCAAATCAATTCCACAGAGTGGAACTTTTGTTGCTGACATAGGGATCACTGCTTTGAATGGCATGATAGATGACATTCTTGGCCTTCCTGTACCTTCTTTTAAAAACCTAGTCGAGGCACGTATTTTTTTAGAGCTCAAAGGTGTAAAGCTAGCAGCCTTGCGAAGAACAACTGACGACTTAATTCATATAGAAAACACCCTATCTGACTATGCTGAACAAGTACATCTAGGTAAAGACGCTGTTGAAGAAGATTTACTCTTTCACTTGGCCATTGCCAAAGCAAGCGGAAATCCAACCTTGATTTCTTTCATGTTAAAAATAACCCCCGAAATCATTAATAATTTTGAGCAGTACCATGTCTGTGACAAGGACACTGCCTATAAAGGAATTGAAGAACATCATCATATATTAAATGCGATAAAAGCCCAAGATCCAGATGCAGCAAAAGCAGCAATGAAAGCACACTTCAAAGTGTTGTACCAGTATTGTTACAGTGCATAAAATTTGGACGTTGAATTAAATTTAAATTAAACCAAATAGAATTAACTTTTCATTCTAATAGCGACATATTAGAGCGGAAGAAAAAGAAAAATTATGAAAATTAACGGACTTAGATGGTGGATCATCTTTTTAATATTTGTTGCAACGGTTATAAACTACATTGATAGAACAGCCTTTGCTTTGTTATGGCCCGAAATGGGTAAAGATCTAGGAATGGATAATGCAGATTATGCCATTATGCTCAATGTTTTTATGGCGACCTATGCAGCAGGAAAATTTCTTTCTGGAAAATTATACGATAAAATAGGAACCCGCATGGGTTTTGTTGTTTCTATCGTTGTTTGGTCGTTGGCTTCTGCATTTCATGCTTTCGCACGAGGATTAATTTCCTTATCTGTTGTTCGTGGTCTTTTAGGTTTGGGTGAAGCAGGTAACTGGCCCGGAGCGGTAAAAAGTAATGGAGAATGGTTTCCCGTTAAGGAAAGAGCTATTGCACAGGGTATCTTTAATTCTGGTGCATCCATTGGTAACGTTATAGCTCCATTTGTGATCGTTTTTCTTTATGCCAACTTTGGTTGGAAAACGACTTATATCATCCTTGGTGCAGTGGGCCTACTATGGGTAATTCCTTGGTTATTCCTTAATAAATCAACCCCAGAAAAGCACCCTTGGGTTACCCAAGAAGAAAGAGATCTCATTCTCGCCGATAGGATTGACAAAGATGAAGCTCCCACTGATGTAAAAGCCAAAAGTCTGTCCGTAGGACAAATTTTAAGCCACAAAGAATCATGGGGTGTTTTGTTGTGTCGTTTCTTCATTGAACCTATTTGGTGGTTCTTTGCGGGTTGGATGCCTATTTATTTGAACAAAACCTTTGAATTAAGTATCGAACAAATTGCTGCCACTATGTGGATTTCTTATCTCATGGCAGCCGCTGGAAGTATTGTTGGAGGCTGGTTCTCAGGTTTTCTTATGAAAACAAAATCGGTAGATGCTGCACGTAAAATCACCATTTCCGTAGGTGGATTGTTAGTATTTATTGGTTTTGTATCGATCATACAATTTGTAGGTGAAAACAACTTTATGACTTTCATTTACTTAGCGGGTCTTGTCCTTTTCGGATTTCAGTTTGCAATTGGAAACGTTCAAACCATTTCAAGCGATCTATTCAGAGGACCTTCAGTTGGAACCTTAGCTGGTTTAGCCGGTACGATTGCTGCAGTATCACCAATGATTATGAATTGGTTCATCGGAAGAATAACCACTGAGTCGTATACTCCAGCATTTATCGCCATAACGGTATCCGTTATCTTAGGTGTTTTATCCATTTTTATTTTGATAAAAAAGATAGAACCCGTTCGCAAAACAATTACAGAATAAATTGAATTACAAATAATAATTATAACACAAAAAAAATGAGTAAAGTAAACAATAAAGTAGCCGTTATCACTGGAGCCACTGGTGGTATTGGTTTTGAAGTAGCCAAACGCCTTGGTCAAGACGGTTATACCGTTGTCCTGAACGGTATTGAAGATGAAGCAGGTGCAGAGCGCGTAGCTGAACTTACGTCTGAAGGCATCACTGCTGAGTATTACGGTTTTGACGTAACCAATGAAGATGCTGTAAACAGCAATATCAACGCCATTGGTGAGAAATATGGAAAGATTGACGTATTGGTAAACAATGCCGGCGGATTAGGTGGGCGTCAACGTTTTGAGGAAATGACCACAGAATTTTACCGTTTTGTAATGGCTTTAAACCTTGATTCTACCTTCTTTGCATCAAGAGCAGCAATTCCATTTTTAAAGAAAGGAGACCTTCCTACCATCATCAACTATACGTCCAACGCAGGTTGGAATGCAGGAGGACCTGGTGCAGGAATCTACGGTACCTCTAAAGCTGGAGTACATGCGATTACTAGGGCTTTGGCAAAAGATTTGGCCGAATACAACATTCGTGTGAATGCTGTATCACCAGGAACCATTGATACTCCTTTCCATGCACAAATCAAGTCAACCAAGCCAGAGGTTTTTGCTTCATGGAAGAACAACATTATGTTGGGAAGATTGGGTCAGCCACAAGAAGTTGCCTCTGTTGTATCTTTCTTGGCGAGCAACGATGCAGCCTTTATCACTGCTGAGACCATTCAGATTGGAGGGGGACAAGCGCTAGGTATCTAAGATGCACTAGCTTTTACTTATTAACCGCAGCTAATCTAGACATGATTATCTGCGGTTTTTCTTAAGGTATAAGGCAAGTATTTGATTATTAAATGGTATCCAAATTATGCTGTTGCGGTTATGAATGTAATTGTTGTTACAAATTGCACGTTAATCTAAGGTAATTGTGATACCTATAATTTATGGATAAGTTTAATGATCATTTCTTAGGACAGTTCAGTTTTTTTATTAAATTTGGAAAACCAGTTTGGTCTACCAGTTTGGTAATCCAAACAAAGCAAAGATTTAAGAGGGTTTAGCCCTCATATTACATCCACTTTTACTTTAAGTAAATGTGGTACCGACACCGCCAAAAAGGCAATGTATTAATCAAATTAACCATTGATTGATTCATTTTCATTTTGTGCGATCATCTTTTACAAGATGAATTTATTT